>JASBUL010000005.1 GCA_030147945.1 Oceanococcus sp.
TGGACGCATGGTCGGCGCCAGTGACATCGGTGAGTTCGCCTGGTCGATCGAAGACATGCTCAATCGCTGTCTCGACGGCGCCTTGAATCTGAGCGGCGACATTTCCGGGCTGGTGACCGAAGCGGTCAGTCTGTTGCCGCAGGTGGTTCAGCGCTTTGCCGAAGGAGAGTCGGCGCTGGAACTGATCCAGCCGATTCAGCACAAGGCCCGTGCTGCGATTGGCCAGGGTGGCGATGACGATGCCGCCGAGGTCATGGCGATCTTCAAGGAAGACGCAGGCGATGAACTGAAGGTGCTGGCCGATCGGTTTGCGGCGGGCGCTGAGGTGGTTGCGGATCAGGAACTCGAGCGCGCACTGCACACCTTGCGCGGTGGCGCCGCCACCGCCGGCGTGGACGCGCTGGCGCATCTGGCCGAGGCGGCCGAGCGACTGGTTCAGGGGCTCAGAGCCTGCAACCAGGCACTGCCTGCCGATGTGCTGGAGAGCATTCATGCCAGCCTGTCGACGCAGCTGGAAGCGGCGGCCGCCGGTCAGGCGGTGTCCCGCGATCAGAGCCTGGAAGCCCAACTGGCCGAGCGCCTGGCAGGCCTGCAGGCGGACAGCGGCGGTGTCGATCTGGAACTCGCATCGATTTTCGCCGAGGAAGCTGCCGAGTTGCTTGCCCAGGCCGAGGGCGAACTCAAGAATTGGGCGGCACAACCGGACTCGGACAGCGCACAGCAGAATCTGCAGCGTATCTTCCACACCATCAAGGGCAGTGCCCGCACCGCCGGCGGCATGGGGCTGGGGCAGATCGGAGAGGCGCTTGATGCCCTGATGAAGGGCGTGCTTGATGGTCAGATCAGCGACCTCAACCAGGCGCTGTTCGATCGCATCGGGCGTTGCGTGCTGCTGACCTACGATCTGCTGGATGAATTCCGCGAGGGGCGTGATGCCGATCCATCAGCCGCGTTGGCTGCGCTGTCCGGCCAGGCGCCAGTTGAGGTCGAGCCTGGCCAGGACGATGGCGTCATCGGGCTGCTTGATGAGGCGACACAGGCGGATTCACCCGATGAGGTGCCGCTGGATCTGGACTCGCCCATCGATGCGCCGGACCTGTTGCTGGCCGATCAGCCCGTAGCGTCGACACCGGATGCCGCTATCGAGCAGGAGGCCGACGAGGATTACAGTCAGGTTGAGGACGTGTGGCCGGCGGATGCCGAGATTCTCGACATGTTTCAGGCCGAGGCGCAGGAACTGCTGGAATCCATGGATCGGCATTTTGCCGACTGGGAAGCCAACACCGCAGCCCAGGAACCGCTGCGGGAATTGCAGCGCCAGCTGCACACCTTCAAAGGTGGTGCACGCATGGCCGGCCTCAACAGCATGGGTGCGGTGGCCCATCAGATGGAGAGCATGTTTGCCCGCATCGAGCAGGGTGAGCAGGCCGATTCGCAAACCTTCGGTCGCCTGCATCAGGCCATCGACGGGCTGCACCAGCTGATTGATGAAGTGAAGCAGGGGCGTCAGCCGCTCGGTGCACACGAGCTGCTGGCCGATCTGACCAGCGACACCACGGCGACGGCGCCGGCACAGCACGGCACGGTCGAACCCGAAGCGGATCAGACCGCTGCACCTGCCGCTCCGGACACGCCGTTCGTCATGCCGCCGCGCAGCGCGCCGAGCGGTGGTGACAGCGTGACCTTCTCGACCATGGATTTCGGCACGGAAGCACCAGCCGGCGCCGATCCGGAGATGGTCGAAATCTTCCTGCCCGAAGCTCAGGAATTGATGGAGGCTTTTGACGCAGCGCGCAACCGCTGGGCCGAAAGTCCCGATGATAACGATGCTCTGGCCGAGATTCTGCGCGTGTTGCACACCCTCAAGGGTGGCGCCCGCATGGCGGGTCTGGCGCGTCTTGGCGATGATGTCCATAACCTGGAGTCGGAACTCGAGGCGGTCAGTCGCGAAGGGCAAAACGCCAGCCCAGCCTTGCTGGAGCAGCTGCAGGCCGCATCGGATACCTTCCATCAGCATATGGCTCAGGCCGCGGCCGGTGATGCGGCCACGCCGCAGGTGCAGGAGCAGCCAGCTGCATCGCCCCATCCGGTGATCGATTTGCCGGGCGACTACGACTACCGCAGCGATGCGCTGGACGATATCCAGCCGCGGGCCTGGTCGCGCGAGTTGCAGTGGGAGGCGCCGCAGGATGAGCGTCTGGCTGCAATACGCCGGGAAACCGCCCGGGTCAGCGTGGAGCAGCTCGACAACATGCTCAACGAGGCCGGCGAGATCAGTATTTATCGCTCGCGTCTGGAGCGGCAGGTTTCAGCTTTTTCCGGTCAGCTGCGCGAAGTGGAGCAGACCATCGCGCGTATTCGTGATCAGCTGCGCATGCTGGAGTCCGAGACCGATGCACAGATTCAGTCACGCACCCAGGGCCTGCAATCCGAAGAGGGCGAAAGTGATCGCTATGGCGAGGAGTTCGATCCCCTTGAGATGGACCGTTACTCGCGCATGCAGGAGTTGACCCGCGCCTTGTCCGAGTCGGTGACTGACTTGTTCAGTCTGCACGCCACGATGACCGACGTGGTCAGCGAAACCGACACCCTGCTGTTGCAGCAGGGGCGCGTGAACACCTCGGTGCAGCAGGGCCTGATGGGTACGCTGATGGTGCCGTTCTCGCGCCAAGTCCAGCGTCTGCAACGTGTTGCACGGCAAACCGCCGGCGAGCACGGCAAGCAGGTTGAGCTGCAGCTGCAGGGCATCGAAGCGGAGATGGACCGCAACGTGCTTGAGCGCATGACACCGGTGATCGAGCACGTGGTGCGCAACTGCGTCATTCACGGTATCGAGACCCCCGATGTGCGCAGCGCCGCCGGCAAGGCGCCGGTCGGTCGCATGTCGATCAGTCTCACGCGCGACGGTTCCAAGCTGGCAATCGAAATTCGTGACGATGGTGCCGGGCTGGATTTCGCCCGGATCCGCGCCAAGGCCATCGAACGTGGTTTGATGGGGGCTGACGCTGAGCTCAGCGAAGCGGAACTGGCCCAGTTTATTTTCCAGCCAGGGTTTTCCACGGCGCAGGCGCTGACCCAGGATGCCGGTCGCGGTGTCGGCATGGACGTGGTGTCTTCCGAGGTCAAGCAGCTGGGCGGCACCCTGGAGCTGGACTCCAAGACCGGCCACGGCGCACGTTTCGTGATTCGCCTGCCGCTGTCTCTGGCGATTTCTCAGGCGTTGCTGGTGCAGGTCGCTGACGAGGTGTACGCGGCACCGCTGTCCACCATCGAGGGGATCGCGCGCATTCCGCGTGATGACCTGGGGCGCTACATGGAAAGCGATGAGCGCTTTGCCTACGGCGATCAGGAATACCGTGTGCGTTATCTCGGTCAGCTGTTGGGGCTGGATGCGGCACCTGCCGATGAGCGCGATCACGTGCCCGTCATCCTGGTTCACAGTGGTGAAGGCATGGGCATCTCCGAACGGCGTGTGGCCATCGTGGTCGACCAGCTGCTCGGCAGTCGTGAACTGGTGACCAAAACCGCCGGTCCGCAGGTCAGCACCGTGGTGGGGGTGACCGGGGCCACGATTCAGGCGGATGGCCGGGTGGTCTTGATTCTTGATGTGGTTGCGCTGGTCCAGGATCGTCTGTTCAAGACCCTGCAAGCCGGTGGCGACGGAACCGGGGCGCTGGCGTCATCGCAGCGCGTGCCGCTGGTCATGGTGATTGATGATTCCATCACCATGCGACGCGTTGCGGAACGTTTGCTGACTCGAAACGGCTATCGCGTGGCCACCGCCAAGGACGGCATGGACGGTATCGCCCAGCTCCAGGCTGAAAGTCCGGATGCGGTGTTGCTGGATATTGAGATGCCCAAGGTGGACGGTTTCGAAGTGGCGACCTTTATCCGCAACAATGAGCGCCTGGCGAGCTTGCCGATCATCATGATCACCTCGCGCAGTGGCGACAAGCACCGAGAGCGGGCCGAGGCCATTGGCGTCAACCGCTATCTGATCAAGCCGTACCAGGAACAGCAGCTCATCAGTGAGTTGCGCGACGTGATGACGGAGGCATAAGCATGTCTGAAAAACTGCCCAGTCACGTTTACGGCGTGATTATCGATATTGATGGTGCGACGCTGATTCTGCCCAACTCGGCCGTTCTGGATGTGTTCGGACACGATGTCATCGCGCCGCGCGAAGACGGTCCGGCCTGGTTGCTGGGGCAGATGCGTTTGCAGATTGATGATGTGCCGGTGATCAGTCTGGAAGGCATGCTCGGACGCGCGGTGCCGGCGATCGAGCGCAAGAGCCGGGTGGTGGTGCTCAAAGCGCCTTCGCACACGGCCAGCGTGGCCTTGCTGGCTCGCTCCTATCCGCTGATCGTGACCTTGAACGAGATCGCCTTGCAGCCGGCCGCCATGCCGGCGGACGACGAGGCCATGCGAAAGCTCATACTGACCGCCGTTCAGGTGGCCAACCGTCAGGCGCTGGTGCCCGATCTGGATGCACTGGTTGCACTCTCATCGCGCTTTGTCGAAGCCTAATGGAACGGTCCGGCTGACCGGTTCGTGAAGACTTTACGGTCTGCGGTGTGTGGACCGTTCATTGTGGTGCAGGCCAGTCCCGGCATGATTGTCATTTGCACAAAAGTGGCAATCTGAGATACTGCTGCGCAGGTAGGCAAGATTCGGGCCACACGTCTGACACCTAATTAAATTATTCCTACAGATTGGCAATGGATTGATGATCATGAAGAAAGTTATTGGTTTGGCGATCCTGGCACTGGCTATGAGTGCCTGCGACGACAGCGATTCCCCCTCCTCGTCGGCCTCGCCGAGCCCGACGCCGACCGCAACGCCGGGCACCAGCCCTGAGCCGACCGCGTCACCGGATCCGAGCGCATCGCCGACCCCCACGCCGTCCCCGACGCCCACGCCCAATTACGGCGAGAAGGGGGCCTGCCTGGCTCCGGTCAGCGAAACCGCTACGACCTCGGTCACCACCGGCATGGGGTGTGTCGTGTGCAGCGTGAGTGAGCCGGACGCCGTGGTCAGCGCAAGCCTTGAGGATGTCGCGACCATGTCGGCAACCCTGTCCATTCTGCCGGTGGGCGGACAAAGTGACGTTGCGCTTGCAGTGGCCCTGGGTGAGACATTGAACCCGGCCGAGGTTCCGATGAGCGAAGAGCAAACGAACGAGGCGGGCGAAGTCATCGAGGAATCCGTACCGACCGGTCCGGCCCCGAACACTCCCGGGTTCGTGGTGTCCTTCCCGGATCCGAGCATTCTCTCGGCCGGTGTGTTGCCTGAGCTGCTGATTGAAACGCTCAGTGCAGGGGAAGTGGTCGAGTCTGCGGCCTTCGGCTTCGGTTTTGGCGACGGCTTTGCACTGGGTTCAATCCTGCAGGATATCAACAACGCCGAGGTTTACCTGCCGGTGCAGGCCACCAAGAGTTATGACGCCATCCGTCTGAGCCTGACGGGCACGGTGCTGAACACGCTGCTGGACGTCAACGTTCACGCCGCCTGCGTCAATGGGGTCGGCGGCAGCATTTCCGGCGACTTCTAAAGCCGGGTAGCTGCACCTGGATGCACGCGACGCTGCGTCGGCGACGTCCAGTCCCATAAAAATAATGACAGACCCGCGCCTGAAAAGCCGCGGGTCTTTTCTTGTCAGGCAAGAACTGGAATGAACAAAACACTATCCGGCAAGGTGATTCTGGTCAACGGCAGCAGCGGAGGCATCGGGCGTGTCACTTGCGAGCATCTGCTCAGTCAGGGCGCGCAGTTGTATGTCACCGACTTTGATGCACAGGCGGTTGATGAGCTGTGCAAGGCGCTAGACGGCGATGTGGCAGGCAGCGCTGCCGACATGTGCGATCCGCAGAGTGTGGCGGCCATGTTTGCGGACCTGCGCGCACGTTACGGTCGTCTGGATGGCGCCTTCAACAACGCAGGGCGTGGCAGCGGCGAGATTCCACTGGTGGACATGGATCTGGCCGAGTGGCAGCGCGTGATCAACATCAACCTGACCGGTACGTTCCTGTGCGTGCAGCAGGAAATTCAGCTGATGCTGGAAAGTGGTGGTGGCTCGATCGTCAACAACAGCTCGATCCTGGGCCTGCGTGCCGGCGCGAATCCGGCCTACACCGCCGCCAAGCACGGGGTCTGCGGACTGACCAAATCAGCCGCGCTGGTCTATGCCGATCGCCATATCCGGGTCAACGCAGTGTGCCCGGGGCTGATCGAAGCGGGCATGGGTCTGAAGGTGATGTCGCGGCCGCAGGACAAGGTCGAGCGCTATGTCGCACGTCATCCCATGGCACGGGCTGGGCAGGCCCAGGAAGTGGCCGAAGCCGTGAGTTGGTTGCTGTCCGAGCAGTCCAGCTACACCACCGGCCATTTGCTGCCAATCGACGGTGGCTACACCTGCGCCTGAGTGTTGTAGCCCAGCTTCAGTGCAAGCTGGCGCACCTCTGAGCTGAGGCGTCGGCCATCTGGCCGCCAGTCGGCAAGGGCGTCAAGCGGGGGATCACGGCGCAGCTCCTGGGTCAGTTGCGGCGTGTGCATGACATCCGCTTCCATGCCGCCCACGGCGGCCTCGCAGCCGGGGCTCAGAAACTCCGAAGCGACCGCGGCGGGCGACGGTGAGGGTGACTGTGCAGGCCAACCCAGATCGGACCACAGTCGGTCACGCTGTGTGGCCAAGGCCGTGAGCAGGTCTTCCAGGCGCAGGCGTTGGTAGCGCGCGTGGTCGGTACCGAACTGATCGATCAGATTGCGATGGACGCGGTACCAGGCAATCTGAGGGTCGATCACGCCGCTGGGGTTGTCGCAGAAATCGCGCCATTCCGGGGCCACGAAGTAGTCCTGGCTCAGACTGTGCGTGATGTCGCGGCAGTGTGTCAGTGGATGGCGCACCAGGTGGAGCAGCTGAAACGACTGGAATTGGCTCAGCGCATGCATGTAGTTGGGACGCCAGCCCAGATTCAGATCGGGGATGACCAGCCGCTTGGGGCTGACATGCTGGCGCAGTTCTTCTAGCACGCTCAGGCTTGATCGGTCGGAACGACGCCACAGCCAGTCCCTGGCGTGGGCAATGTCGGCGGTGCTTTCGCGCCCTCGCTGCAGCACCGCCACGGCGCGAAGCAGACCATGGCCAATATCGTCCTGGCTGCGCTCGGCCATGAGCAGCCAGGCGCCCACGCTGTCGGCCATGCACAGATTGAGTTCCGGCAGCAGCAATGCATCCTCGTGCTGGGCCAGCAGGGCGGCAACGCGGCCCACGCTGCTGTTGCGCAGCCCTGCCACAACCAAAATGGGCGGCGCGCTCATGGGCGATGGCCCAGATACACTTCCAGCCCGCCGCGCGGGTTGTCCTCGTAGCGCCATTCGGCGTTGCGCTCCACCGCCAGGCGCGGACCGAACACATTGGATGTCGCCACAAACAGGCCATGAGGTGAGCTGGCGAAGTTGCGAATGCCCCAGTTGTACTTGTTGCCGAAACCCGAGCGCGTGACCGGTTCGAAATGCACGCCATCGGCGGTTCGCCACAGGTCGCAGCCGCCGTACAGGCGATTGAGCTCTTCCACGCCGAGTCGACGCAGCAGGGTCAGCACATCGCCGGGCCAGGCATGGCGCGGAAAGTAGGGCAGCATGTTGATCCAGCAATAGGTGCCGATGTACAGGTGGCCAGCGTGTTCGACCATGCGCCAGATGTATCCGCCGAACAGATTGTCGAAGCCCGGTGCGTAGCCCGACAGGGGGTAGCGCAGACCATCCGGTGTCAGACGCGAATGACCGACCAGCAGGTCCCAGCTGTCATCCGGCCAGATGCGCAGCAGCTCGGCTGCGGCCGGCCCGATCTGATAGCGCCGGTGGTAGCCGCCGTTGACGATGGCTGTGCCGATGTACAGCGCCCCTTTGAAGGCGCACATCGACAGGCACAGCTCATTGTGTTTGCCGCGCCACGCGCCGTGACTGAGCACGCGTTTCCAGCGATACGGCAGGGTGTCGGAGTCGCCCTGCGTGCGCCACACCTCCATGCCACGATCCGGATTGACGGTGCCGGCGTAGAGCTGGCCGTTGAAGGTGGCCATCTCGAACACCGTGGTGTTCGACGGGTCGCCGAAACCATCGGCGCTGGCTGGCTCCCAGATCGCATTCTGCACGTCGGCGGAGGCGTAGATGGTCGATTCGCTGCCGATGCATTCCTGAGCCTGTCCGTCACCGGTGTTGGACCCCGTCGGGGTGGTGTGGACGCGGCCGCGAAAGGGTTGCAGGGTGCGAAACGAACGCACGGATTCATCCCAGGGTGGGCGCGGCACGGCGATGAAATCGCGTCCGTTCTCGCAGCGCAGGATGTCGGGTGGGTCGGTGCTGATCGGTGACCAGGTCGAGACGTAGAGGCAGGGTTTGCTGTCGGATGCGCCCTGAAACACCACCATGCCGCGCAGCCCGACATAACGCGGTACCCGGCCGCCTTGCTTGCCCTCAACCCAGGGTGCCTTGAACATCAGGGTCCAGGCTTGGGTGGCCGGGTCGTAGCACCAGATTTCGGCGCGTCGGTCGATGGCCTCGCGCTCGTCCGGACTCTCCACCGGCCACGGCCGCCAGTCGGGGCGTGGCTTGTTGAGTTTGAGCATGGTGAAGGTTGCCCGTGTGGTGCCGATATACAGGCGCCCTTCAAACCAGGCGATGCTGTGTGCGTAGCCGTTGTGCCCGTCGCCGAAACCGCTTTCGCAAATCAGGCGAAAATCTTCACCGCGTAGCCCGAGATGATCCTGATCGGGCTTGCCTTCGGCTACGGCAGCCACGACCACAACTCCACCCGCACAAAGCGCATCAGGGCGCGCGAGAAGGCGATGATGGCCGGGCCGGTTTCGGCCTCGATCTTGGCCTGGCCGCTCATGTCCACGCGCAGGTCGCTGTCGGCGTCGCTGACCTCGATCAGGACCCGCACGATGCGCCCGTTCTCACCGGCCTCGGCCGACGGGGCAATGGCTTTGACCGTGCCCGCATATGGCTGGTCCGGACGCATCCAGGACTTGAGCGTGGCTTTGGCGCCAAGACGGGCGTGGCTGGCGGCAAACTCTGGTATGTGCAGTTCGGCGTCGAGTTTGCGGTTGTTTTCGATGGTGGCCAGGCGTTCGCCCGGCTCCAGATAGCGACCGATTGAAAAGCGCAGGTCCGGGGCAACCACCTGGCCGCTGATCGGCGCGTGTATGCGGGTGCGGGCGAGCTGCTCGCGGGCGTATTCCAGGGCCGACTGCTCGGCTTCGAGCTGAGCCTGCAGGGCCTGTATGTCTTCCTCGCGGGTGTCGCTTTCGATCAGCTCCAGCTGCCGCTGGGCTTCGGCCAGCTCTTCGACGCGCACATCGGCGTTGGCGCTGGCGCGGTCGCGTTCCTGGCTGGTGATGGCTTTGCGACGGTGCGCGTTGCGTGCACGCTCGGCTTCAATCTGGGCCGCTTCAAGACGGGTTTTGGCGGTCCGCACCTGTTGCCGTGCCAGTTCCAGTTCTTCACCTGTGGCGCCGTTGCGGGCCTTGCTCAGATCAGCTTCGATGCGGGCCACATTGGCTTCGGCCTGGCGCACCTGACTGCGCCATTGCAGATCATCCAGTTCGGCGATGACATGGCCGGCTTCGACCCAGTCGCCCTCGGCTGCGCGGATGGTCGTGACCGTGCCGGTGGTTTCGCTGGACACATCGGCGCGCTCCAGCGGCAGGACTTTGAAGCGCCCTCCGGGTTCATAGGTGTAAGGCCATAGCGCGGCAATCACCAGCACGACGAAGATTTTCCAGTGCTGGCCAAGGGCCTGGCTTTGGCGGCTGAGACGGCTGCGCATCGGCAGGTTGCCGATGTCGCCACGACGATCGCCGAATTGGCGGCGCATGGTGATGGCGTAGAGTGCCAGCGCGGCCAGCATCAGGGCGACCGCCACACCACCGTAGTGCGCTTCCAGCCAGCGGGCGGGAAAGATCAGGACCAGGCTGACCACTGCAATCAGGAAGACCACGGAAAGCACGCCGTAGAGCAATACCGGGCCCAGTGGCGGTGGTGTGCGATTGCCCCAGCGCTCGCTGCGTCCGAGCAGGGTGAGTACGGCTTGCTCACGAAGATCAGCCACCCCGAGCTTGAAGGCGAGCAGGTAGTAGCCGTCGGTTCTGGCCAGGGGATTGATCCGCAGCAGCGCATTGCCGAGGCCGAATATGCCCGCGGTGATAAGCACGGCGGGCAGCATGGTGGTGCTCTGTCGAGACAGGAACCAGCCCAGCAGGAACAGGGTGAAAAGCAGCAGGTTGCCGGTCAGCGAGGCCGCCAGTACCCGGCCGCGGCTGCGCTTGGGCAACCGCTCGGCGGGGCCTTCGGTGTCGGTCATGAAGCGCGGAATCACGCCGAAAATGAAGTTCAGACCGAAGCGCGGGATTTCGCCGGATTCACGGTGAATCACCGCGGCGCGGCAAATGTGCGCGATGAAGTTGCTGAGCAGGGCGGCGGGAATGCCGACGTAAGCCAGGTTCTGCCAGATCAGCAGGCGCTGAAAATCGGTCGAGGCTTCCAGCTGGTCGGCCCACAGGCCGCCCAGTATCGACGCCGTGGCCAGCCATAGCAGGCCCATCAGCATCGTGGAGTACACCGGTGCCGCAAACAGCCGGCCAAGCCACAGCCACGGGCGCGGGTTGAGTTCCCAATCAACCCGCTCGGCCGCATCGCGGGCACGCATCGGACTGCCCGCCACCGGCCCGCTCATGCCCGGGCCGGCCAGCGAACCGGGTGAGGTGGATGGTGGCAGGCCATGCGCGTGAGCGGCGTCCTCACCCAGATCGCCCAGGCGGCGCGACTCGGCATCGGTTTGCGGCGGCACCGGCAAAGCTTCATCCGAACCCGCCCAGAGCAGCCCGGCGTCGGTTAGGGTGTGGGTAAAGCGCTCCAGGTCCAGAGGGGTCAGCGCATTGTTAAAGCGGGCTCGCGCCTCGCTCAGGCGCTCGGCAGCGGTGCGCTGGCCATCGAACAGCAGGGCCAGTTCGTATTCATCAGGATCCAGACGGCAGGGCAATCCATTGCGTTGTGAAATCACGGTGATGTAGGCACCGCGAAAATCTTCACCACGACGGGATTGCGTGCCAGCAAAACGCAAGTAGGGCGATTCGAACGCCTGTTCAGTCATGGGGTTGTTCCGTAAGGCATGGTCATGGCGTCAGGCCGGATGGCGGTTGCGACGCAGCCTTCTTTGAGGCCTTGTTCGGCGAGTATAGCGACACGTTCACGGCACGTAGAGGTCCGAATAAGCGCGCGTTCGCTGCCGTTTGTCAGAGTTTTTCGATCTTTGTTTTTATCTATTTGTTTATAAAGAAAAAAGTATGGTGCTGTGGTGTGTTGCCCATCGTCAACTACGCCTTGTAGGACAACTCCTACACAAATTCACGACTTCACCCTGTAGTGCTTTGTTCAGCATGGCCTGATCATGGCAGCTCAATAGCAGGTCCGATTTTCCGGGGAGGGTTCGTTGCGCGAATGCGCCGGAAGATACTGCGGTGATGCCTGTCACATGACTCGTTCGAAAGTCATGGATGGGGCGTAGCCGCCGGGCCGTCACCAATAAGATTCGTCGTTGCGGATCGCTCGACACTGCGGGGCGGTGTCACCGAGGTAGCCATGCAAGACTCAAGCACAATTCAGACTCTGATCCTTTCCCCGGCTGATGCCGCGCATCCTGGGCTGGCGGTGGCGGCCGCGCGCGCGGGCGGCGTGGGGATGCTCGATCTCGAGTTCGCACGCGATGCGGCCGCACTGCGGCGGAACTTCGCTCAGCTGCATGCGGCCACGCTGCGTCAGGCAAGTGCGCCGAGCATCGGCTTGCGTCTGTCGGCGGGTGATCTGGGTTGTGCACGAGAGCTGATTGCCAGCGTGGCCGAGCGCCCGATGAGCTTGATGCTGCACGGCGATGTGACGCGCATGGCTTCACTCGCGCGGACCTTGCGCCAGGATGCGCCGCAGCACCGGCTGCTGGCAGAGATCACCCATCCGGCCATGGCCGACGGACTTGTCGATGTGGTCGACGCTCTGGTCGCCAAAGGTCACGAGTCGGGCGGCTGGGTTGGTGAGGACACCAGCTACATCCTGGCCCAGAAGCTGATCGGGAAAACCAGCCTGCCGCTGTTGCTGCGCGGTGGGGTTGGTCGTCACAGTGCGGCGGCGACGGCCCTGATGGGCGCGACCGGTGTAGTGCTGGATGATCAGGTCTTGTTGCTGGCCGAGAGTCCCTTGAGCGAGACACATCAGCGCAATGTGGCGCGTCTCAACGGGGCCGAGACACAGCTGTTCGGCGAACAGATCGAGATGCCCTGCCGCATTTTCGGTGCGCGTGGCTCGGCCGAACTTGAGCGCATCAAGCAGGCCAGTCGCCAGGTCGAGGCTGGTCAACTGAGCCAGGCCGACTGGCGTGAGGCGCTGAACAAGGCCATGGGCTGGGGCGCCGAGCAGTTGCTGCCGATCGGTCAGGGTATCGGTGTGGCCGCGATGTACCGTGATCAGTACCGCAGCGTCGGGCGGCTGATCCAGGCCCTGCAGGCTCAGCTTGAGGCCAGTCGCAATCTGCTGGCGCAGCACAATCCGCTGGCCGAGAACAGTCCGCTGGCTGCCTCACACGGGACCCGGTTCCCGATTGCTCAGGGGCCGATGACGCGTGTCTCTGATTCTCCGGCCTTCGCCGATGCGGTGGCTTCTGGTGGTGCCCTGCCATTTCTGGCCCTGGCCCTGATGCGCGGTGAGCAAGTCGATACCCTGCTGGCCGAAACCGCCCAGGTGCTGGGTGATAAACCCTGGGGCGTGGGTATCCTCGGCTTTGTCCCGCAGGCGTTGCGTGAAGAACAGTGCGCCGCCGTGTTCCGGCACAAACCCGACTACGCCCTGATCGCGGGTGGCCGCCCGGATCAGGCCGCGGAGTTTGAATCACGCGGAATTCCAGCCTACCTGCACGCGCCCGCGCCGGCGCTGCTCAAGCTGTATCTGGAACAGGGCGCACGGCGATTCGTGTTCGAAGGGCGCGAATGCGGTGGGCACATCGGTCCGATTGCCAGCTTCCCGTTGTGGGAGCAGATGATTGAGGTGCTGCTGGCCGAGGTCAGTGAGGCGCAGGCTGCAGATGTCCATCTGTTCTTCGCCGGAGGCATCAACGATGCGCGCTCCTCCGCCATGATCGCGGCGCTGACCGCACCGCTGGTTGAGCGCGGCATGAAGGTCGGCGTGCTTATGGGCACGGCCTATCTGTTCACCCGCGAGATCGTGGAAACCGGTGCTATCGTGCCGGGCTTTCAGCACGAAGCGCTGGCCTGCACGGCCACTTGCAGCCTGGAAACCGGCCCGGGCCATTCCACCCGCTGCGCCAACACCGAGTTCTCCCGCGAGTTTTTCCGTCAGCGGCGCGCACTGCTGCAGTCCGATAAATCGGCCGACGATATCCGCGACGAGCTGGAAGACCTGAATATGGGGCGCTTGCGAGTCGCCTCCAAAGGGCGTGATCGCGATGCCAGCGGCCAGATCGTGGAGCTTGATGAAGCGGCGCAGAAGTTGCGCGGCATGTACATGATCGGGCAGGTTGCAACCCTGCACGACAAGGTCCTCGGGGTGGAGGAATTGCACCGCAATGTCAGTCAGGGGGCGGGCGATCTGCTGGCCCAGCTGGCCACCCGTGACGGCGCCGCTGAGCAGGATGGCGCCAGCCCGAGTGATATTGCGATTGTCGGCATCGGGATGATCCTGCCGCAGATCGACAGCGCGGACGATTTCTGGGGCAAGGTGCTGCGCCTGGAAAGCACGATCACCGAAGTGCCCAAGGATCGCTGGGATGAAGCCCTGTATTTCGATCCGGACAAGAACGCGCGCGACAAGGTGTACTCGCGCTGGGGCGGCTTCCTCGACGAAGTCGTGTTTGACCCGACCAGCTTCGGCATCGCCCCCAGTTCGATGAAATCCATCGATCCGATGCAACTGCTGTCGCTGGAATGCACGGCGCGGGCGCTGCGTGATGCCGGCATGGGGCCGGGGCAGGCTGATTTTGACCGTGAACACACCTCAATCATTCTGGGTGCGGGCGGCGGCATCGGCGATCTGGGCATGCAGCTGGGGCTGCGTTCGGAGCTGCCGCGCTTTGTCGAAGATCCGGAAGATGCGGTGTGGGATCGCCTGCCGGAATGGACCAATGAATCTTTCGCCGGCGTATTGCTCAATGTCACCGCCGGGCGCATCGCCAACCGGCTTGATTTCGGGGGGGTCAACTTCACCGTGGATGCGGCCTGCGGGTCGTCGCTGGCTGCGATCACCCTGGCCACTCAGGAACTGGAATCCGGACGTTCCAATGTGGCCATTGCCGGTGGCGTGGATACGGTGCAAGGGCCGTTCGGCTACCTATGTTTCTCCAAGACCCAGGCCTTGTCACCGCAGGGCAAGGCGCGCACCTTCGATCGCGACGCCGACGGCATCGTCATCTCCGAAGGTGTGTGCGTCACCGTAATGAAGCGCCTGGCCGATGCCGAGCGCGACGGCGACCGCATTTATGCGGTGATCAAAGCCGCTTCGGGTTCATCGGATGGTCGTGCCCTGGGTATGACCGCGCCTTTGCCCAAGGGGCAGCAACGCGCGCTCAACCGGGCCTACCGCAAGGCGGGTTTCTCGCCCGCCTCGCTGGGGCTGGTGGAAGCGCATGGCACCGGCACGGCGGTGGGTGACAAGGCCGAGGCCGAAACCGTGACCAGCACGCTGATTGAAGCGGGCGCGGATGTGCGCAGCGTGGCCCTGGGTTCGGTCAAGACCCTGGTAGGCCACACCAAGTGCGCGGCCGGTGTGACCGGGCTAGTCAAGACCGCACTGTCGCTGCATCACCGGGTTCTGCCGGGCCATGCCGGGGTCGATAATCCGATCGATGTGATCGCCGACGAGGCTGCGCCGACCTATCTGCTCAAGCAGCCGCGGCCATGGCTGCGTGAGCCCAATCGTCCGCGCCGGGCTGCGGTGTCGGCCTTCGGTTTCGGCGGCACCAATTTCCATGCGGTGCTCGAGGAGTACCGCACCGGCTGGGGCCAGGATGCACCGGTCGGCGCCCAGCACTGGCCGGTTGAATTGTGTGTGTTCCGCGCTGCGGATCGCACTGCCCTTGAGGCCCAGCTGAACGTGGTCAGCGAAGCGCTGGATCAAGCTTTGCGCACGGATATCGGTCTCACACCGATTGCCGCCGCGCTGGCCCAGGCTGCGGCGCGTGAGCGTGGTGCGGCGCAGCTGTGTTTCACCGCAGCGGACCTGACCCAACTGCGCGCACGCCTGAGCAATGCCTTGAGCCATCTGCGTGATGGGCAGGCGCTGAGTGCAGGCAGCCATCTGACCCTGCAACGGCCGCAGCAGGCACCCAAACTGGGTGTGCTGTTCCCCGGGCAGGGGGCGCAGTATGTCGGCATGTTGCGTGGCGCCGCGCTGTACCTGCCGCAGTTACGTGAGGCCTGGGAACAGGCGGATACGGTGCTGGCCCCTGAGCTGGGTCAGCCGGTGTCGGCCATTGCCTGGCCGGCAGCCGCGTTTGATCCAGCCACCGCAGCGGCCCAGCGCGAGCGCCTGACCGACACCCGGCATGCCCAGCCGGCGCTGGGTGCTGCCGAGCTGGGGCTGTGGCGCTGGATGCAGAATCTGGGCTTGAGTGCCGATGCCGTTGGCGGGCATTCCTACGGCGAATACAGCGCACTGATGGCCGCCGGCGTGCTGTCTGACGAAGATTTTCTGCGCCTGTCGGCGGCCCGAGGGCGGGTCATGGCCGAAGCGGCGCGGACCGCGCCCGCGGGCACCATGGCCGCTGTGCTGAGCGAGCGCAGCCAGGTTGAAGCCCTGATCAAGGACATCGCGGATGTCGCGGTGGCCAACCACAACGCCCCGCGCCAGACCGTCATCACGGGCAGCGTGGAGGGAATTGAGGCCGCTCTGGCCGCTTGCGCCGCCGCAGAGGTGTCGGCGCGCAAGCTGCCGGTGGGCGGGGCCTTCCATTCGCCGCTGATGCGCAGCGCGCAGGACGGCTTGTCGCAGGCAATCGATGCCGCCCAGTTCCAGCCGGCCCAGTGCGCCGTGTATTCCAACATGAGTGGCGCGCGCTATCCCGACGACATGGCCGGCCACCTCAAGCAGCATCTGCTCAGTTCGGTGGAATTCGTACGGCAGATCGAGACCATGCAGGCCGAAGGCATTGAACTGTTCCTGGAGCTTGGTCCCAAGACGATCCTGGCCGGCATGCTGCGCGAGATCGTGCCGCAGGTGGAGTGCCTGTCGGTGGATCGCGAGGACGGCGAGCTGGCACCGTTGCTCGATACCCTGGCGCAACTCAGCGTGCGTGGTTTCGATCTGGATTTGCCGGCGCTGTTCGCCGGGCGCAGCGCGCATCATCTCGAGCTGCGCCAGCTCAAAACTCAGCTGGCGCGTCCGGCCTTGCCACGCACCGCCTGGATGGTTGCGGGTGGCTATGCTCGACCGCTGGCCAGCGAGGTGCGCAGCAATGGCGTGCTTGAAGCGCTGAGTCAGGCCGACAAGGACGCCGCGATCGCCCAGCGTCGCAGTCAGCCGCGCGCTGCGGAACCAGCAGCGCCAGCGCCTGCGGCGGCAATGGCTCCGGCCATGCCGTCCGTCGCCCCGTCCGGTGCTCTGAACGGTGATGCGCTGGTGGCTTATCAGGACACCATGCGGCAGTTCCTCAAACTGCAGGAAGCGGTCATGGCGCAGGCACTTGGGGTGGCGCCGACGACGGACGTGCCGGAACAGACTGTCAGCCTGCCCATGCCGGCTGCGGTGCCCGCAGCGGTCGCACCGGTCGCGCCGCATCAGGCGGTCGCGGAACCCGCGGCGGCCGCGCCGTTGCCTGCTGAGCCGGCACCGGTTGCGCGCGTGGATGTGGCCGCGGTGGTGCTGGAGATCGTGGCTGAGCGCACCGGCTATCCGCAGGACATGCTTGATCCCGCCGCCGACATGGAAGCTGACCTGGGGATCGATTCGATCAAACGGGTGGAAGTTGTCGGCGCGGTGCAAAAAGCCCTGCCCGAGGCGGTGGCCCGCGCCATGCAGGCGGATCTGGAAACCTACACCCGAGCCAAGACGCTGGACAGTCTGATCGCGGCGGTCAACGCCCTGGTCGGCGAGCAGCCGGTGGCCAGCGCGCCGGTGGCGGCGCCAGCAGCTGCGCCCGCGCCCCGCGTGGATGTGGCGGCGACGTTGCTGAGCATCGTCGCCGAGCGCACCGGTTATCCCGAAGACATGCTGGATGCGCAGGCCGATCTGGAAGCGGACCTGGGCATTGATTCGATCAAGCGGGTGGAGATTGTCGGGGCTTTGCAAAAAGCCCTGCCCGAGGCCGTGGCCAGTGCCATGCAAGCGGATCTGGAAACCTACACCCGGGCCAAGTCCCTGCAGGTTCTGATCGCGGCGGTGGAGGCGCTGACGGCGCAATCCGAAGCGTCTCCGGTGCCTGCTGAACCTGCCACGCAAACAGCGCAGGCAGCGCCACTTGCGGAGCCAACGGAAAGCGCGAGCCATGTGCCGCGTTACGTGATCCGTCCGCGTCAGGCGGCGCTGCCCAGCGAGCGGACTCAGCCCAGCGGGCTGGTGATCGTGGTCGACGGCCCCGACAGCATCCGTGAACCGCTGGTGGAGCGCATCGCAGCAACCGGGGCCACCCCGGTGGAACTGCTGATCGATGAGCCGCGCGCGCTCAAGAACGAACTGGAACTGGCCATCAAGACACATGGGCCGGTGCGTGCGGTGATGCATCTGGGCGGCTTGTCCCAGCACCCCGAGGACAGCTTTGCGCAGTGGCGCAAGACCGGCGCCAACACCGTGGGCAAATTGTTCACCTTGCTCAAGGCCCTGGGTGATGAGCGTGATCACCTGCATCTGATCGCGGCGACCCGGCTGGGTGGCACGCTGGGGCGCGAAGCCGAGGGTGTCGGTTCGGCGCTGGCCGGCGGTGCTGCCGGGATGATCAACTGCTACCGCCAGGAATACCCTGAGGCGATTGCGCGGCTGGTGGATTTTGACGGCCAGACCGATGAGGTCATCGCCGAACACCTGTTCGACGAGCTGTGCAGCACCGACCCGCATCGCGAAATCGGCTATCTGGGCGATACCCGCTACACCGTATCGACGCAGGAACATGCCCTGCATGATCACGCTTTCGCCGCACATCTGGAGCCGCAGGACGGCTGGGTCGTGCTGGCCACCGGCGGGGCCCGTGGCATCACCGCCGAGATCTTGCTGCGCATGGCCAAGCCGGGTTTGCGTTATGTGCTGATCGGGCGCACGGCCTTGCCGGATCCCAATGATCTGCATCTGGAACACGCCACCGCCCTGCATCTCAAGGGCGCTTTGATCGCCGATGCGCGGGTCAACGGCAACATGCCCAAGCCAGCCGAGCTTGATCAGCGGGTGGCGCAGATCATGGCTGGTCGCGAGGTGCTGGATAACCTGCAACGCATGCGCGATGCCGGTGTCGAGGTCGATTATGTGCCCTGCGATGTGCGCGACGTGGCCTCGTTCGGCGCGGCGATTGAAGATGTCTACACCCGCTGCGGTCGCATTGACGGGGTGATTCATGGCGCCGGCGTGATCGAGGACAAACTGATCGCCGACAAGACCGCGGTGTCGTTCGACCGGGTGTTTGGCACCAAGACCGATTCGGCCTGGATTCTGGCCAACACGCTCAAGCCGGAAACGCTCAAGTGGGTGGCTTTTTTCACCTCGGTGGCGGGCCGTTACGGCAACCGCGGGCAGGCGGATTATGCCGCGGCCAATGAGGCGCTCAACCGCTATGCCTGGCAGTTGTCACGGCGCTGGAAGGATACCCGCGTGATGGCCATCAACTGGGGCCCATGGGACGCGGGTATGGCCAGCGATGCGGTCAAGGCCAAGTTCCGTGAGCAGGGCATCCTGCCCATACCGGTGGACGCCGGTGCGCGTTACTTCCTCGACGAACTGGCCTACGGGCCCAAGTCGGAGGTCGAAC
>JASBUL010000037.1 GCA_030147945.1 Oceanococcus sp.
TGTGCGCCGTCAGCAACCATGTAACACCTGAGGGGTTTCGCTAAAGGAGGGTTTGGCCCATCGTTTTCACCTGAAGGAGTAAAGATGACAACGAAGTCCAAATCCACCACCGAGAAGCAGATCCGGGACATTCGTCGCAAGACGCGGCGCAAGCATTCCCCGGAAGAGAAGATTCGCATAGTCCTTGAAGGCCTGCGTGGCGAAGTCAGCATTGCCGAGTTATGTCGACGAGAAGGCATCGTCGAGAGCCTTTACTACAGCTGGTCGAAGGAATTCCTGGAGGCCGGCAAGAAGCGACTGGCAGGCGACACTGCGCGGGAAGCGACCAGCGATGAAGTCAAAGGACTGCGTGCTGAAATGACCAGTTTGAAGGAAGCCCTGGCCGAGTCGGTTCTTGAGGCGCGCGTGCTCAAAAAAAGCTTGATCGCGGATGGGGGGCACCACGAATGAGCTATCCCCCTGAAGACAAGCACGAGATCATCAGAATGGTCGAAGATTCCCACCTGCCGGTGTCGCAGGTTTTGGTCAGGATCGGCGTGTCGCGCACGACGTTCTACCGCTGGTGCGATCGTTACGAACGCCACGGTATTGAGGGCCTGCATGATCGCCGTAGCGGTCCCGGCCGGGTCTGGAACCGCATTCCCGACGTCACCCGCGACGAGCTCATCGAACTGGCTCTGGATCGCCCGGAGCTAAGCCCGCGCGAATTGGCCACGACCTTCATCGACGAGAAGGGTTATTTCGTCTCGGAAAGCTCGGTCTACCGGCTTTTGAAGGCGCATGATCTGATCACCAGTCCGGCCTTCACCGTGATCAAAGCAGCCGATGAATTCCACGAGAAGACGACGGCTCCCAACCAGATGTGGCAGACCGATTTCACCTATCTCAAGGTGATCGGCTGGGGCTGGTTTTACCTCTCGACGATCATCGACGACTACAGCCGCTATATCGTCGCCTGGCGGCTCTGCACGACCATGAAGGTGGGCGATGTCACCGACACGATCACCGATGCATTGGCTGCCAGCGGGCTCGACGATATCAGAGTCAAACACCGGCCACGATTGCTCTCGGACAACGGCGGCAGCTACATCTCAGAGGACCTGGCCGAGTGGCTGGATGAGCGCGGCATGACGCATGTGCGTGGTGCGCCGATGCATCCTCAGACACAAGGCAAGATCGAACGCTGGCACCAGTCGATGAAGAACCGGGTGCTACTGGAAAACTATTTCCTGCCCGGCCATCTGGAACGCGCAATCGGTGAATTCGTCGAGCATTACAACCACCGCCGCTACCACGAGAGCTTGAAGAACCTGACTCCGGCAGACGTCTACACTGGGCGTGGTGCTGCGATCCTGAAACGCCGAGCTGAAATCAAGCGACGGACCATCCAACAGCGCCGCCTGCAACATCTTTCACAGGCAGCGTAAACTGAACCAAGA
The DNA here is from genome assembly GCA_030147945.1 of Oceanococcus sp. GTDB lineage: Bacteria > Pseudomonadota > Gammaproteobacteria > Nevskiales > Oceanococcaceae > Oceanococcus. The sequence continues at coordinate 1,440 of JASBUL010000037.1, forward strand.
GGTGGGTCGATCCTCCTGAAGGAATCACCATCGGGTGTTTCAAGTTATCTGACGACGGACATAGCCTCATAGTCTTCCTCTCGCCCGTCGGGGAGTTCAATCCACCCGTTGGAATAGATCCACGCGTGACGAAGCACAACATCGGCGGGCGCCAATGCATCGAAAGCCGGACGCAATGCATCGGCGGCTGATCTGTCATGTTTCTCGCCGTCCTGGTTGTATGAATTCTGCCAGCTCAGGAATCTTCGGACGGCAGCACGAACCCGCTCCCTATCCTCGTCGCCAAAGGCCGCTGCGGAATTAACCAGAGCGATTACGGCAGCATGAAATGCCTCATCCAGTCGATTCACGAAAGGCACAAGGTCCGCAATCCGCTCGGCGTGACCACGGGCCTTGTCCTTCATGATCTCGGCTGCTGCCAGAACAAACTCCCTGTACTCGCCCTGAGTCACCGTGTCCCCTGCGCCTGCGTCATCATCACGCCACTGAGGCTTTGCGTTCGGCGACGCAAAGCCCCCATTGGTTGGAGCCAAAGCCAGCAACAGTTTCCAGCCGACCTCCGGGAACTGCTCGACAACAGAATTCAGCGCCCGGAGCCGTAGCTCCACAGGCGCGGCTGTTTGCGGGTACCAAGGAAGGAAGAGTGACACGAGAGAATTGAATGGAGTATTGCTCCAGTTGCCTTGGATTTCGGTTTGCGAAAGTTCCGCCAAGGTCAGCGCAACTTGATTGATCCTGACCGGATACCAGGCCAAGATCTCCAACGCCCAGAGCAAATTGGCTTGCCAGCATCGGCCGAAGCCTCCCGACGACTGGGTTTCCGTCAACAGGCGCAAGACGGTCTTGTCGGGGCTGCGCAGACTCTCTCGGACTGCCCTGAGGAACGCGGTGGGAGAAGCTTCAGACAGGGATCTCAGATGTGGTGATATTGATAGCCAACGCTCTTCTGTCGCGCCACCCAGCAACTCGCTGACAAAATTTCCCACTCTATGGCTGACATCAATCGGGATGAGGCCGCTGTCAGCAGCAAAAGCCAGCTTGGCCAAAGAATCGGAAATCGCCTCAAGCACAACGCTGGAATGCTCACGGACTTTGCCGTAGATGGATGCCGCCCAGCGTTTGTCTTCTTCAAGCTCCAGCGCTGGGTCAGGTTCCTCCAGGATGGCGCCCGATACCTCGAAATACCGTAACAGCATGTTCGGCGTCAGCTTGGGCGCGATCAGTTGAAGCAGTTCGAGCGGTGCCTTCGCTTTCCATATTGAGCCAATCTTGAGAACGGGCGCGTCGTCCAGTGCAGCCAGTTCCAGCAATTCCGCTTCAATGTCCTCGTATGAGCGACCAGCTATTTGCTCAACGCAAGCCCGATCACCTTCCGAAACGCTGCTCCACGCCCCAACGAGTGTGATGATATGCAGGCTTCGCGAGATCGGATGCTCCAGCCACGATGGGTTTCTAATCGCGGGATTTGCTGCATTAAGACGGCGAAAAACCGTCCATGAGCGCCCCATCGTCCGCGTAAAACGTGCCGCATCAGACGGCGCCACGCCGATACCGATCATCGCCTTCTCGAATTCATCTGGCTTAGGGCGACGCAGTTCGATGACTCCTTGGTCTGCGGCTTTCGCCGCAGGTCCGGCGAGATTGAAAACTTGGTCGCCCGCAGCCAAGGGGATTATCAAGCTGACGCCTTCACGTGCCGCCCGACCTGCTGCCAGTTGGTCAGCAGCGACCACAACAATGCTGACGCCTGGGTTGGCATCCACGAATTGCCAGCCGTCAGCTGACGTAATGCAAGCTGCGTTGTGAGAGCGTCCTGCTGCAATGAGTTGTGCGCAAACAAAACCCACTGCTTCCGCCTGGCTGTCCGCCATGACCGCGATCAGACCATCCGATGCTTCAATGCGCTTCAGCAGCTCATCGCGAGTCTGCTCGCGCCCACCCAGCAGCGCCTCGGCTGACAGCGGAGGATTGGACTGCCCACGCCAATGGTTCCAATGGGTCTCGATCGCCTCGACGCCAAACCCCGCGATGCCGAGCTCTGCGCCAATCCATAGTGACGTGGCGGGGGAGGTTTCTAGCCAGGCCTCCAGATCGTCGGCGTCCCACACCAACACGTTTGCCCAGACGTTCTGGTCCAGCGCCTTTTGTTTCCACTTGGACTTTCCAGGCCATCGTCTGGAGGTGATGAAAACGAATGTCGCTTCGGCAGCAACTTCCGCAGATAAAGCGTCTTTCCGCTTCTTGAAATCGTCGTTGGCCTTGTCACCCGGTTTCTTCGACACCCCGAATTCCCAGTAACTGGCCCCCTCTGGAACCCAGGCATTGCCAACGTCAACGCTCACAACACCGTCCCATCCGGGCACGTAGACGGAGTCGCCTCCAGGCATGGCGAGTGCGGTCGTTTTCGATGTGGCCGAAATCAGTCGTCGAACCAGGAGCGGAAGTATGCCCTGCGCATCGCGGGTATCTGACCACTGAACCAGGTGTGTTGCAGAGATGTGCATGGCCGTTTCGTTTATTGCGAATTTCGATTATTGCGTTTATCGTAGACGATACTTACTCACACTCCAAGGGTGTCGCCATGCCCAGTGCATTGGAAAACAGCAGTCTTCCCGACCCACGGTTCGCGGACATCGCGCGCGAAAGCTCGGTGGCATTAGCGCAGCTATTGCGTAGCCATCCGGAGCAGGATCGTGCACACGTTCGTATGGATGGCGCGGATCTGGTTTTGCCCAGGCAGGCCATTGAATTGCTCCGCAACATCCTGAACGAGATGGCACAAGGCAACGGTGTGACTATCCTGCCGGTGCATGCTGAGCTGACAACGCAGGAAGCGGCCAATCTGCTGAATGTTTCACGTCCACATCTGATTAAGTTGCTGGAGGCGGGAGAGCTGCCTTTCAGCAAGGTCGGCACACATCGCCGAATTACCCTGCAAGACTTGATGGCCTACAAGGCGGGTCGCGATGCGGAGTCTGAGGCTGCGATGCAGGAATTGGTGGATCAGGCACAAGAACTCGACATGGGTTATTGATGCGTTTTGTCGTCATTTACGACGCTTGTGTGCTGTACCCCGCGCCGCTGCGGGACCTGCTCATACGATTGGCAATGACCGGTTTGTTCGCGGCGCGCTGGACGGATCAAATTCAGGATGAATGGTCGCGTAGTGTGCTGAAGAACAGGCCTGAGCTGAGCGACAAACTGCCTCGTACCATCGAGCTGATGAACAAAGCGGTGCCGGATGTTGTGGTCACGGGGTATGAATCATTGATTGAAGGTCTTTCGCTTCCAGACCCCGATGATCGGCATGTGCTGGCGGCCGCCATCCAATCGGGCGCGCAGCTCATTGTGACCTTTAACCTGAAAGATTTTCCTGACAGTGTTTTATCCGGTTTCGGTATTGAAGCGGTCCATCCTGACGATTTTGTAACTCAGCAATTCGATTTGAATGAGGGCAAGATTCTGGCTGCGGTGGAAAAGCACCGGCAGAGTTTGAGAAACCCACCCAAGCCTGTTGACGAGTATCTTGATACTTTGGCGGCACTGGGCTTGGTGGTTACGGCGGAGCGATTGAGGAAATTTGAAGATGTGCTGTGAATTCAGTTATGACCTTGATCATTCCGTTTTGGCTAGGTAGCCATGAGTAACTTCCAGTTCCTACGCGCTGAATTCAAGCCGCTATTCGAGCCGGCTAAAAGCGCGGAGCAGCTGGTTTATTCCGACCCGCGCGCCTGCTGCATGCGCGCCCGCCATGCGCTGGAACAGGCGGTGCATTGGCTGTACGACAATGACCGCGATCTGCGCATGCCGTATGACCGCAGTCTGAATGTGCTGCTGACCCAGCCCGACTTTGAAGGGCTGATGCCGCCGCCGGTTTACACGAAGGCGAGGCTGATCCAGAAGTTCGGTAACCAGGCGGTGCATTCGGCTCGGCCGGTGGTGCCGCTGGATGCTATGAAGCTGGTCCGCGAGCTGTTTCACATCTTGTTCTGGCTGGCTCGCACCTATACCCGCGCCTCTGATCCTAAATCGATTGAAGCCCGCTTTGATGACAAGGCTGTGCCGCGACTGGTGCGCTCGGATGAAGCCATTGCACTAACCCGCGATGAATTGAAGAAGCAGGAAGCGAAGTTCGCGGGGCAGATTGACGAGCAGCACAAGGAGCTGGAAAAGCGTGAGGCCGCGATTGCCGAAGCGGCGGCGACCATCGAGGCGCGCGAGGCGGCTTTGGCCGAGATGGACGCAGAGCTCGCGGCGCTGCGCGGCGAACTGGCCAAAGCCAAGGCCGCAAATATCGCGGTGCCGGATGATCACGACTACAACGAGGCGGATACCCGCAAGCTGATCATCGACGTGCTGCTGCGTGAGGCGGGCTGGGTTGTCGGTGAGACCGCTGGCGAGGAAGTGCCCGTGACCGGGATGCCGAACCAGCACGGTGAAGGCTTCGCGGATTATGTGCTCTGGGGTGCCGATGGCAAGCCGCTGGCGGTGGTCGAAGCCAAGCGCACGACCAAAGACCCGGAAATGGGCCAGCAGCAGGCCAAGCTTTACGCCGACTGCCTCGAACAGATGAAGGGTCAGCGTCCGCTGATCTTCTACACCAACGGCTTTGCCACCTGGTTGTGGGATGACCGTCGCGCACCACCGCGCGAAGTGCAGGGTTTCTACACCCGTGATGAGCTTGAGCTGGCCATCACCCGGCGCGGCCTGAGAACCGAGCTGTCCAGCATCGACGTGAATCCCAATATCGCCGGTCGCAGCTATCAAAAACGTGCCATCGTTTCGATTGCCGAATCCTTGAATCAGGGTCGTCGTCGCGGTCTGCTGGCGATGGCCACCGGTACCGGCAAGACCCGCACTGCCATTGCGCTGGTGGATGTGCTGATGCGCGCCAACTGGGCCAAGCGGGTGTTGTTCCTGGCCGACCGCGTGGCGTTGGTGAATCAGGCGACCAAAGCCTTCAAGGCCCATCTGCCGGATTCCAGCCCGGTCAATCTGGTCACTGAAAAAACCGGGCAGGGCCGGGTGTATCTCTCGACCTATCCCACGATGATGGGCCTGATCGACCAAATGAAAGACGGCCAGCGCCCCTTTGGCGTCGGCCACTTTGATCTGGTCATCATCGACGAAGCGCATCGCAGTGTGTACCAGAAGTACGGTGCGATCTTTCGTTACTTCGACAGTTATCTGATCGGCCTGACCGCCACACCGCGTGATGAGGTGGATCGCGATACCTACCATCTGTTCGGTCTGGAAACCGGCGTGCCCACCGATGCCTACAGCCTGGATGAGGCTGTGGCCGATGGCTATCTGGTGCCGCCCAAGGCCAGTTCGGTGCCGATCAAATTTGTCCGCGAGGGCATTAAGTACGACGAGCTTTCGGACGAAGAAAAGGAGCATTGGGAATCGCTGGACTGGGGCGATCGTGATGGTGATGGCGTGGACGACCCCGCGCCCAGTGAAATCCATGCTTCACAAATCAACAAGCAGCTCTACAACGAGCACACCGTTGATCTGATGCTGCAACACCTGATGGAAAACGGCCTGAGCGTTGAGGGTGGCGACAAGCTAGGCAAGACCATCATCTTCGCAGCCAATCAGGCGCATGCAGATTTCATTGCCAAGCGTTTCAATCATCACTACCCGCATACCAACGGTGAGTTCGCGCGCACCATCACCTACAGTGTGAATTACGCCCAGTCGCTGATCGATGATTTCTCAAACCCGGAGAAGTTGCCGCAGATCGCGATTTCGGTGGACATGCTGGATACCGGCATTGACGTACCGGAAGTACTGAATCTGGTGTTCTTCAAAGCGGTGCGCTCCAAGGTCAAGTTCTTACAGATGATCGGGCGCGGCACGCGCCTGTGCCCGGATTTGTTCGGGCCGGGGCAGGACAAGACCGAGTTCCAGATCTTCGATTTCTGCGGCAACTTCGAATACTTCAATGAGCACCCTGGTGGTATGGCGGGCAGTGTTGGCGAACCACTGGCCAAGAAGCTATTCAAGCGGCGTCTGGAACTGCTGGAAGTGCTGCCCGCGCCGGTGATCAATGAGGCGCGTGAATGCCCGCCCGATGAAGAAGCCCTGATTGAGCTGCGCATCGGCGTGACGGATGAACTGCACCGTGAAGTTGCAGCGATGAATCCGGACAACTTCATCGTGCGCCCACACCGCGAGCCGGTCAGCCGATTTGCTGAGCGCAAAGCCTGGGATGCTTTGGATGATACCGCGCTGATCGACTTGCGAGATGAGGTGGCGGGTCTGCCCAGCGAACGTGAAACCGAGCACATCACCGCCAAACTGTTTGATTTGACCTGTCTTCAAATGCAGCTTGCAGTGGCGCAAGGCAGCGCGTTCGAAAAGCTGCGTCAGAAAGTTATGAAGCTGGCCGCTGATCTGGAAACCAAGGACAGCATCCCGCTGGTCAAGGCCCAACTCCCGTTGATCCAGGACCTCCAGACTGACGAATACTGGCAGGACATCAGCCTGCCCATGCTGGAGCATCTTCGGCGCAAACTGCGCGGCCTGATCCTGTTCGTGGACAAGAGCGCCATCAAACCCGTTTACACCGTGCTGACGGATGAAAAGGGAGAAGCCAGCGAAGTGGAATTGGGTGACTTCTCCACCGGTATCAACGTGGCGCAGTACAAGCGCAAGGTTGAGGCCTACATCCGCGCCAATGAAAACCACGTCGCCATCGCCAAACTCAAGCACAACAAGCCGCTGACCCCGCAGGATTTGGATGAGCTGGAGCGCTTCGTCTATGAGTCAGGTGAGGCAGAAAGCCGCGAGCGATTCACCGAGGTCTATGGTGCCGACAAGCCGCTGACCGAACTGATCCGATCCCTCGTCGGGCTGGATCGTAACGCCGCCAAGGAAGCCTTCAGTCAGTTCCTTGACGGCAACCGCTACAGCAGTCAGCAGATTCGTTTTGTAGAGATGATCATTGAGCGGCTGACGCAACACGGCGTGATGGACCCAGGATTGCTCTACGAGCCGCCTTTTACCTCAATCCACCATGAAGGGCTGGATGGGGTTTTTCCGGGGGCAGGTGGGGACACTGTGCTGGGAGCCATAGAGCAAATCAACGAAAATGCCAGGGTGGCCTAGCGTTGCCGCGAAGTGATTGCGCAAACCGATTGAGCCCATCAAGCGCGCGTGGCCAACGTGGCCCATATATGGCCCACGGCATTTTCGGCGTCTTGGGAACGCCCGTAGCATGGGCGTTCCTGGTTATAGGGGAGAGGGTTCGAATCCCTCCTTCTCCGCCAAGTAACAAAAGCCCGCGAAAGCGGGCTTTTTTGTGGGCTTGCTGATGGTTTGGCGTTCAATTTGCTTGTGCTTGAGTCTTCACCACAAGTCATCTTTCGCCATGGACAAATCCCCACTGTTGCCGTGTATTGCGGCATTGATGCTGAATGCCTGCGCTGCGCTGCAGGGGCCTACTGTGCCCGAGCCTACTTTGAGCTATGCCGCACAGGCGCAGCCATCCGTTGGCGAGGTGCGCAGCGCTGAGGTCGGCGAGGTGCTGCTTGCGGCGTCGTATGGGCTGAGCGGTGTGGCGCTGAGGGCCGAGGACGCCGGCGTGCTGTGTCGCGATCTGTCCAAGCAGATCGAAGTGCCTCCGGGGCACGAATTCGTGCAGAGCCGCACGCCGGATGGTCAGGTTTGGTACTGCGGGCGGCTCGACTGGGTCAACAGCTACGCCGGACAGGAGCGCACGCCGATCGATGAATGTCTGCGCCGGTTGGAGGATGGTCGCTGGTCGCTGTACTTCAATGATGTGATCTGTCCCGAGACGGTGAACTTGACCGAGGTGCGGCACACGGCGGCCTCCGACGATGCGCGCCGGCAGGAGTTGGTCTTCACCGGTCGCTCGGGATCGCAGCTGTTCCTGCAATACACGCAAGTGCTTGGCGATACCGCGGCGGTGCAGCGCAAGGATGTGCGGTTTGATATCGCTGATGATCCGGTGGTCGGCATCGAGGGGGCGCGTATCGAGATTCTGGAACTCAATTCATTGGCTGTTCGTTATCGGGTGTTGAGCGGTTTCGAGTAGTGCCCATGCGCTATACTTCGCGCCGTGCTGAATAATTGACAAGAGTCACATCGCGGAGCGTGATGTGACCGCCAGTGCGCTGCAGGATGCGGCGCTTGAGGAGATGCAAGGATGATGAAGATGCGTAAACCCGCGGCTGCGGTGGTGGGGGCAATGTTTGCGGCGGCGGCTGTGTCGGCGTGTGGCGGTGGAAAATCGTCGCTTGCCCAGGATGTCAGTGTCGACCCGGCCAAGGTCTGGAGTGACTACCAGCGCCCGGCGGAATACACCGGCGTGGTGGCCGAGGATGTCTTTATCACCGCGGCCGATGGTACGCAGCTGGCTGCACGGCTAACCCGTCCTGCGGGTGACGACGGTGAGGCAGTGAGCGAGCCATTGCCGGTGATTCTGACCATCACCGGCTACAACGCTCGCCTGATCAGCACCGCGCTGAGCGGCAATCACTTTGTTGAGCGTGGCTATGCGCATCTGTACGTCGACGAGCGTGGAACCGGCAGTTCAGGCGGTACCTGGGAATCCTTTGGTGAACAGGCACAGGCCGATTTCCTGGATGTCCTGAACTGGATTGATGAGCAGCCCTGGAGCGATGGCAATGTCGGGACCTGGGGCGCGTCCTACATGGGGATCACTCAGTTCTTTACCGCGCAGCATCAACATCCCTCGCACAAGGCCATGTTCGCGATCGTGCCCATGGGTGATGCCTACCGTGACATCGTGTTTTCAGGCGGTCAGGTCAACGCCGGCTTCATTCCGTTGTGGATGGGGCTGGTCAGTGGTCTGGGTGCCTTGCCCGCAGCAAGCCTGCAGAGCAATCCGGCCGATGGTGTCAGCGTTTTGCTGGATCACATCAGCGGTTCGCTGGCCCAGTTCGCAGTGCCCACCATTGCGGAGTCGGTGCTCGGTACGGCGCAGGCGTATGACAGCGAATTCTGGCGTATTCGTTCCCCCTTGGAAGTGGCGGACAAGGTTCAGGTGCCGACCTTTTTGGTCGGTGGGCTGAACGATCTGTTTCAGCGCGGCACACCCATGCTGTACGAGGCGATCAAGGATCAGGTCGAGGCCAAATTGCTGATTGGCCCATGGACTCATCTTGGCGGCTCAAGTGGCGAGGGCTTGCCGGCCGATGGCGTGCCTTCGCTGGACGCCATTGCCCTGCAGTGGTTTGACCGTTATCTCAAGGACATGGACAGCGGCGCCGAACAGCAGCCGGACGTCACGCAGTATGTGTACGGCGAAGAGCGCTATGTGGTGGAGCCGGATTGGCCGCACCCGCAGGCCCAGGCTGTGCGCCTGAGTCTGCGTGGCGATCGCAGTTTGTCGGGCGAGCCGGCAGGGCCGGACGAAGCCTCCAACATGATCCTGCAGCAGCCAGTCAACGGTGTGTGCTCGACCAGCGCCAGCCAGTGGACCGCCGGCATCATTGGTTTTCTGCCCGTGTGTGGCGACGACAATCGCCTGACCGAGGTGCTGGAAATCACCTACACCACGCCCGTGATGGATGAGCCGTTGTACGTCAACGGACCGATTCAGGCCAACATCTGGATGTCGACCACGGCCTTGGATGCGGGCCTGGTTGTGCGGCTTACGGATGTGGCGCCGAACGGGGTCTCGCGCGAGCTGACCAACGGCATCCAGACCGCGTCCATGCGTGCGCTGGACCCGCTGCGCAGCCGTTATCTGGACGGCGAGATGATCCAGCCTTGGCACACCTTTGTTGAGGCGGACAAGCAGGCGCCGGGCATGGGCAACATCGTCGAAGTGAATGTGGAAATTTTCCCCAGCAGCTTCGTGATTCAGCCAGGTCACGCCCTGCGCGTGTCGGTCGGTGCCAGCGATTTGCCGCATGGTCTGCCGCCCTTGCCGGATCTGCTCAGCGGTTTGACCGGATTGCTGACGATCTACAGCGATGCCGAGCACCCCTCGAATGTGGTGCTTCCGGTGGTGGAGCGGGCGCTGTCTGCTGAGGTGGCTGCGCCCTAGGCCGCATGCGCATCGTCGTCGGCGCGCAACTGGTTGCGGCCGGCGCTCTTGGCGGCATACAGGCGCCGGTCCGCGCGGGCCAGCGCGGCGGTGCGTGAGTCCTCGGCCCGAACCGCCGTCAGACCAATGCTGGCAGACACATGTACCGGCTGGTCGGTGCTCGACCAGCGATGCTGGCTGAACTGTTGCAGCAAGGCCTGGCAGGCTTCTCGGGCGGCATGGCGCTGTGTGCGTTGCAGGCACAGGATGAATTCATCGCCGCCATAGCGTCCAGCGCTGTCCTGGCTGAACTGGTTGCTGCGGATCATGTTGCCGAGCTCGCGTAGCACTTCATCGCCCAGGGCGTGAGAGTGCTGATCGTTGACCTGCTTGAAGTGATCAATATCGAGGATGGCGATGTACAGCCCTTCACGCGTTTCGGCAGGGCTGTCGAACAGGGCGTCCAGCCGGTTTTCAAGCGAGCGCCTGTTGGGCAGGCCGGTGAGCGCGTCCACCTTGGCCAGTCGGTCAAGTTCCGAAGTCTTGGCTTCAAGCTCCTGGGTGCGCTCGGCAATCTGGCGGCTCAGGGTCTGGCGCAGCATGGCCAGCTGGCGAACCACCACCATACCGGTGGCCAGGATGATCAGCAGGAGGATGTCTTCCGGCAGCGGGATTTGCGGAAGGATGGCGGCCACCGAAATCCCGATGAGTATGGAAAAACCTTCGACCGCATAGGAAAAGCTTGCGATTCTGCGCCACGGCTTGCGTTCGCGTAGCCACAGGAACCAGGCCATGAACAGTTCGTTGCTGAGGTGCAGCACCATCATCATGACCAGCAACGGGATCCATGCCGGCGTGCTCAAGGCGCCGATCGGAGTGTCGCCACCCGCTGTCTGGTAGGCGCTGCCTGCGGCCAGAATGATCAGAATCATCATGCCTGCATTGGCCATGGCGGCGTCCACCGCGCTACGCCAGGATTCGCCACGCAGCACGCGATGTAAGGGGTACAGCAGTGAGGCCAGGCCGTTGAGTAGGGCGGCTGGCGCGGGGCCCAGCAAAAGTATGCTGGCCACCTGGGTGACCCGGTCGAATGACACATAGCCATGGTCCGGGTGTGAGAAACCGCAGACGATGCTGAACAGGGCGGCGCTGATGACCAGGGCCGAGGTGTGCGGTTCGAGCATGCCCAGGGCATCGCCATGCTGGCCCAGTGCAACGGTGGAGACGCACAGCAGCAGTGCTGCGCTGGCAGTAAACAAGGTGTTGCGGGCGGGCTTGGGCGTCACGTGGGTGCTGGTGGCCGACGGGTGAATGTCTTGCAGTTTAATCCAATGTCCTTGAAGCGCCATCCTGTGCGGCCGGGCTGCGGCCTGGCGCCGTTTGGCGCTCAATAAACCGTTCATCGGAAAATTTCTGCCCCATCTCCCCACCTTGCCCCCCGAAATGACCAAATTCCTTCACAAACGTCTCTAAGAGCTGTCTGTAAGTTGTTGTTTACAGGCCGGTTTGGCGGCGTGAAAATTTCCGCAAAACACGTCATAAGTTACTGTTTTTACTTACAAAACTTTCTTGACACGAAAAATAGCCAGGCCTATAGTGGGCTTTAAGGGTGAAAAGTGGAGTGTCGTGGAGTAATCCACCCAAAAGGCCAGCGTGTACAGCGGAACGACAGAACTTGCGATTGATGTGAAGGGGCGCCTGGCCGTCCCGGCGCGTTATCGCGCGTCGCTCCAGGACAGCTGTGCCGGACGTCTGATTCTTACCCTCAGCCTGGATACCTGCTTGCTGGTCTACCCCTATCCCGAGTGGGAGGTGTTTGCCGCCAAGCTGATGGCGCTGCCGTCGCTGACGCCGCAGGCCAAAAAACTGCAGCGGCATTTTCTTGGTGCTGCTGAAGACGTGGTCATGGACAAGCAGGGGCGCGTGCAATTGACGCCTTACCTGCGGGCCCGCGCAGGGCTGGACCGCTCGGCCGTTTTCGTCGGTCAGGGTGAGAAATTCGAGTTGTGGGACGCCGATGCGTGGCGCCGATATCAGGACGAGGTTGAGCTTGATGCTGAATTCCTTGCCAGTATCGGGATTTGAGCGCGGTTTCCGCGTGATGCTGTCGCATGAATCGGTGCTGCTGGACGCCTCCCTGGATGCACTGAACATCCGCGGCGACGGCGTCTACGTCGATGCGACCTTCGGTCGTGGTGGGCACAGCAGAGCGTTGCTTCAGCGACTTGATGATGCGGGTCGTCTGGTGGTTTTTGATCAGGATCCCGAGGCGCAGGCGGTCGCGCAGGGCTGGATGCGGCAGGAAGCGCGTCTGGCGCTGGAGCCGTTCAATTTCTCTCATCTATATAAGAGTATCGAGGCGCGAGGTCTGATTGGTCAGATCGACGGCATCCTGTTTGATCTTGGGGTCTCAAGCCCGCAACTCGATGATGCGCAGCGCGGCTTCAGTTTCGGCAAGGATGGCCCGCTGGATATGCGCATGAATCCGCTGGCCGGGTTCAGTGCGGCGGACTGGGTTGCGCACACCAGCTATGACGACATGCGCCGGGTGTTGCGTGAATACGGCGAGGACAACAATGCCGGGCGCATCGCGCGTGCGATCGAGCGGGCCCGTGAGCAGGCTCCGATCACCACCACTTTGCAGCTGGCGGAAATCATCGAGCGTGCCGTGGGCGGACGTCGTGGCAAGCGTATACATCCGGCCACGCGCAGCTTTCAGGCGATTCGCATCGCGGTGAATCGTGAGCTTGATGTGCTGGAGGAGGTTCTGCCTCAGGCGCTGGACGTGCTCAGGCCTGGTGGGCGCTTGGCGGTGATCAGTTTTCATTCGCTGGAAGATCGCATCGTCAAGCAGTTCCTGCGTGCCCAGGCACGCCCGCCGGCGCCTGATCCGGTTTCACCAGCGCCGCCGGCGCGGGTTCGGCAGGTGACACGGCGGCTGTGTGATGAGGCTGAGGCTCAGCGTAATCCACGGGCGCGCAGTGCCGTGTTGCGCTGGGCGGAGAAGTGCGCATGACGCGGGTGATGAGCAAGCTCGACTTGTCGCGCCTGTCGGCACCGCCGTTGCGTTATCTGGCGCTGCCTTTGCTGATCGTCAGCGCGATTGGCGTGGTGGGCATGAAACATCACAGCCGTGCGCTGCAGACCGAGGCGCAAGCACTGGCCGCTGAGCGTGAGCAGCTGGAGGTCGAATTCAACCAGCTGCGGCTGGAGCGGGGTTATGTCGGCGCGCATTCGCGGGTCGGTGAACTGGCCGAAAAACAACTGGGCATGAAGGTGCCGGACGACTATGTCATTGTCCAAGTCCCAGGCCAGAAATAAGCCCGCCGAAGTGCCCGCCGGGCCGGCCCCTGCATGGCGCCAGCATGTGCTGGTCGGCTTGTTGGTGCTGGGTTTCGTGGCGCTGGGTTTGCGTGCCTTCGAGCTGCAGGTGCGCGATCGCGATTTCCTGCTGGCTGAGGGCGAGCGCCGCCACGTCAGAACCTTGCTGGAGCCGGGTGGGCGTGGCGCCGTGCGTGACCGTCATGGTGCGCCGCTGGCCCTGAGTGCGCCTGTGGAATCCATCTGGGTGGTGCCCTCGGCCCTGCTGGCCGAGCCGGCTTACATCGCGCCGTTGGCCAATTTGCTGGAGATGCAGCGCGGTGAACTGCAGGCCGAGCTGGAGAAGCGCCGCGGGCGCCAGTTTTATTACCTGAAGCGGCAGCTGCCGCCGTCCGAGGCGCGGCGCATTCTTGACCTGGATGCGCCCGGCGTATTCAGCCAGCGCGAATACCGGCGCTATTACCCCGCTGGCGAAGTGACCGCCCAGCTGGTTGGTCTGTGCAATATCGACGGCGTCGGCCAGGAAGGTCTGGAGCGCGGCTTTGACAGCTTGCTGGCGGGCAGTCCGGGGCAGCGTCTGGTGATCCAGGATCGGCTTGGCCGCGTGGTTGATGATCTGGATGAATTTCGGGCCTCGCGCCCCGGCCAAGATGTGGATTTGTCCATTGATCTGCGCCTGCAGCACTACGCGTACGGCGAACTCAAGGCGGCAGTCTCCGCGCACAATGCCAAGGGCGGGGTGATTCTGGTTGCCGACGTGCAGACCGGTGAGATTCTGGCGCTGGCCACGCAGCCGGGCTTCAATCCCAACAACCGCAACAGTCTGGGCGAAAACCGGGCGGCCTGGCGTAATCGCGCGGCGCTGGATCAGTTCGAGCCGGGTTCGACGGTCAAGCCGTTGATGCTGGCGGCCGCGTTGCAGAACAACATTATCGATGCGTCGGAGCAGATCGATACCGGCAACGGCTGGATCAAGGTCGGGCGTCTGCAGGTGCGTGATCACCGCGGCTATGGTCAGATCGGTCTGACCGAGTTGCTGGCCAAGTCCTCCAACGTCGGTGCGGTCAAGGTCGGCATGCTGATGGGGGCTGATCGCCTGTTCGATGCCTACCGGGCATTCGGGTTCGGCTATTCAACGGCCTCCGGCTTTCCGGGTGAGGTCGCCGGGCAGCTGACCAGCCCCTACGAATGGGGTGATGTCGGCACGGCCACGGCCTCCTATGGCTACGGCATGAGTGTGACCGCCCTGCAGCTCGCGCAGGCCTACATGGTGCTGGCGGCAGACGGCGTGCGTCGCACCCTGTCCCTGGTCAAGGGCGGATCCCAGTTCGAGGATGAGCGGATCATCAGTGCCGAAGTGGCGGCCCAGGTGCGCGAAATGCTCACCGCGGTTGTGCAGCCCGGCGGTACGGGCACCCGCGCCGCGGTGCCAGGCTATCGGGTGGCCGGTAAGACCGGCACGGTGCGCAAGGCAGAGGGTGGGGGCTACGCCGAGGATCGGCACCAATCCCTCTTTGTCGGCATGCTGCCGGCTGATCAGCCGCGTCTGCTCAGTCTGGTGGTGATCGACGAGCCGCGCTCCGGTGTTTACTACGGCGGTCTGGTCGCTGCGCCGGTGTTTTCCCGCGTGGCCAGTTCGGCCGCGCGCTTGCTGCAGATCGCACCAGTCGAAGGCGATCATTCCATCGCCCGTGTGGCGGTTGGGGATTCGCACTCATGACGAGCTGGCGCCTGAATGAGTTGCTGGAGCTGGATGCCAGCCTGTGCGGCAGCAATCCGCGGATCTCCGGCCTGGCCATGGACAGCCGCCAGGTTGAGCCGGGGGCGTTGTTCCTGGCCTGCCGAGGCACCGAGTCACACGGTCTGGCGCATCTGGAGCAGGCCTTGCAGCGCGGCGCCGTCGCCTTGGCGTGGGAGCCCAGTCCGGGCGTCGAAGCGCCGCAAGCGGATGTGTCTTGCGTGGCCGTGGACAATCTTTCGCGGCGGGTTGGTCTGATCGCCTCGCGCTTCTTTGGCGCGCCCAGTCGCGCGCTGTTTACCGTGGGTGTGACCGGCACCGACGGCAAGACCTCATGCACCCACCTGTTCGCTCAGGCTGCGGCGCGTCTGCAGCGACGTTGTGGCTTGATGGGGACCGTGGGCGTCGGCTTCCTCGACGATCTGGCCAAGGCCACCCACACCACCCCGGATCCGGTGCAGTTGCAAGCCGGCCTGGCCCGGCTGGCGGCTGAGGGCGCTGATGCGCTGGCCATGGAAGTGTCGTCCCACGCGCTCGATCAGGGGCGCATCATCGGGGTTGATCTGGATGTGGCGGTGTTCACCAACCTGAGTCGTGATCATCTGGATTATCACGGCGATCTGGACAACTACGCCCGGGCCAAACGTCGCCTGCTTGAGTCGGATGGGCTCAAGGCTCTGATCATCAATGTGGACGACGACTACGGTCGCCAGTGGGCGCGCGAGCTGGCAGACCAGCGTCCGGTGGTCGCGTATGCCGTCGACGCCCAGCCGGAGCAGGCCGACTGGCTGCGCGCGGAGAACATCCGCAAGCAGCCTCAGGGATTGAGCTTCGAGGTGGTGACCGCGCACGAGCGCCATGCGTTCGAGTGCGGCCTGATCGGTCATTTCAATATCTACAACCTGCTCGCGGTTGCGGCCGCATGGCGTGCGGCCGGGCTGGAGCTGGCGCAGGTGCTGGCCGCCCTGCGAGAGGTCAAAACCGTGCCGGGGCGGATTGAGGCGTTCCGTGCCGAAGGCAAACCGCTCGCGGTGGTGGACTATGCCCACACCCCGGGTGCATTGATTCAGGTGCTGCGTGCGCTGCATCAGCACCGCAAACCAGGTGGGCGGATCTTCTGTGTTTTCGGATGTGGTGGTGATCGCGATCGTGGCAAACGCCCGCAGATGGCTGCGGCTGCAGCGGCGCATGCCGACGTGCTGATCCTGACCGATGACAACCCGCGCACCGAGTCACCCCAGGACATCATTGCCGACATGCTTGAGGGACTTTCAGCTGATCAGGCCTACAGCATCATCCATGATCGCGCGCTGGCGATCGATCATGCCCTGGGCCAGGCGGGGCCAGATGATCTGGTGCTGATCGCCGGTAAGGGCCATGAGGATTATCAGCAGATCGGGCTGGAGCGCCGTCCTTTCTCCGATCGTGAGTATGTGGCCCGGCGCCTGCACAGCGCGTCCGCGCAGGAGGGTTGGGCATGCAACGCTTGAGCCAGGCGGTGGACTGGATCGGCGCCGTGCTGCAGGGCCGCGATCAGGCGGTCACCGGCGCGTGCATTGACACCCGCGTGTTGCAGCCGGGGCAGCTGTTCATCGCGTTGCCGGGATCGCGGGTCGATGGTCACGAATTTGTGCGCAAGGCGGCGGCGTTGGGGGCCAGCGGTGCGCTGGTCAGTCGGTCGCTGGATATCGATTTTCCGCAGCTCGTCGTGCCGGATGTACTGGTCGCGCTGCAGACGCTGGCTGCGGCCTGGCGTCAGGAGTGGGCACGGATGGGGGCGGGTCAGTTGGTCGGTGTGACCGGTTCGAATGGCAAGACCAGTGTCAAAACCATGCTCGCGACCGTGCTTGGCGGCTGCGCCAAAACCTTCGCCACCCCGGGCAACCTCAACAACCACATCGGTGTGCCGCTGTGTCTGCTGAATGTGCGTCCCGAGCATCGCTATGCGGTGATCGAAATGGGCGCCAATCATGCCGGCGAAATTGCCGCGCTGGCAGGCTGGGCCAAACCTGACGTCGGACTGGTCAATAACGCTGGTGATGCGCATCTGGAAGGCTTTGGCTCACGCGATGGTGTGGCTGCGGCCAAGGGTGAAATGTTCACTGCGCTGGGCGCTGAAGGTGTCGCCGTGATCAATGCGGATGACCCCTATAACCTGCTGTGGCGTGAGTTGGCCGGGCAACGCAAGGCCGTGACCTTCGGGCGTGCGGCGAGTGCCGATGTGCGCGCCGCCGACGAACACAATGCCTTGGCCGAGCAGCGTTTTACTCTGACGGTGGGCGGGCAGGGCGCCGATGTGTGTTTGCCATTGCCCGGTCGGCACAGCGTCATGAATGCGCTGGCCGCGGCTGCTGTGGCCCATGCACTGGGGCTGGATGTGGCGACGATCGCTGCGGGGCTTGCTCGGGTCAGTCCGGTGTCCGGACGTTTGCAGGCGCACACACTGCCCGGTGGGGTGAGCCTGATCAACGATGCCTACAACGCCAATCCGGCTTCATTGCTGGCCGCGATTGACGTGCTGGCGGCCAGCGCGCCGCCGCGCCATCTGGTGCTGGGTGACATGGCCGAAATCG
>JASBUL010000044.1 GCA_030147945.1 Oceanococcus sp.
CTTCTTTGGTTCTTCGTGCTCGGTCTGCCGGGTGCGGTGGCCTATCGCATGCTGGCCTCGGTGGCCTGTCATCTTGGGCATGCCGGGCGTGATGATGAAAGCCAGCGCCTGGCCGAAATGCTGCACGGTGCGATGGCCTGGCCCAGTGCGCGGGCCGCGGCCTTGCTCTACGCCCTGGCCGGCAGTGCCGACCACGCCTTCTCACGCTGGCGCGAGTGGGCTTCGAATTATGACGGCGACTGGGTGCGCAGCGCCTGGCCGTTGCTGGCCCAGACCGGGCTGGCTGCGCTGGCGCGTGAGCCGCAGGATGATGCGGCCAGCGGCCAACTGGAATGCCTGGACCGGGCCGTGCACCTGCTCGATCGCAGCATGCTGATCCTGCTGGCCTTACTCGCCCTGCTCACCATCGGTGGCTGGATGACCTGAGCCCGGTGCGGCCGGTTTGTTCCACAGCACCTCGTCGTGTGCGGCCTCGCGCGCGAGCAGGCGGCAGAACACGAACATCAGATCCGACAGGCGGTTGAGGTATTGCGCTAGCGCCGGTCGCAGCGCTTCTTCGGCATGGGCGGCCCACACGCTGCGCTCGGCTCGTCGGCATACCGCCCGGGCCATATGCGCAGCGGCAGCGGCTGCGCCGCCACCGGGCAGAACGAAGTCCTTGAGTGGAGGCAGGCTGGCGTTGAAGCGGTCGGTTTCCGCTTCCAGCGCATCCACATGTTCGGGATTGATCAGATGGCACTCCGGCATGGCCAGTTCGCCGCCCAGATTGAAAAGCTCCTGCTGAATGCGTTCCAGCACGGCTTGCAGCGGCCCCGGTAGCGGGTGGCTGCGCAGGACGCCAACGCAGCAGTTGAGCTCATCGACGTCGCCAATGGCCTGAATGCGGGGATGAAATTTGGACAGACGCCGGTTTCCGGCGATGCCGGTCTCGCCAGCATCGCCGGTGCGGGTGGTCAGTTTGCTAAGTCGATTGCCCATAGTGCAGTCATGTATAGTCTGGTTTTTGGCGGAAGACCACGCATGCTGATTGGCGTTCCGAAGGAAATCAAGGTGCACGAATACCGCGTTGGACTGACGCCGGGCAGCGTGCGTGAGTTATGCCAGCATGGTCATCGTGTGATTGTGCAGCGTGATGCCGGAACAGCCATCGGCCTGATGGACGAGGATTATGAGCGCGCTGGCGCCGTTTTGGTTGCGGATGCGCAGAGCGTTTTTGATCAGGCCGAGATGGTGGTCAAGGTCAAGGAGCCGCAGCTCTGCGAATGCGCCATGTTGCGTCCGGGGCAGCTGTTGTTCACCTACCTGCATCTGGCGCCCGATCCGGCTCAGGCCGATGCCCTGCTGGCCAGCGGTTGCACTGCGGTGGCCTACGAGACGGTGACGGATGGCCGTGGTGGTCTGCCTTTGCTGTCGCCGATGAGCGAAGTCGCCGGTCGAATGTCGATACAGGCCGGAGCTCATTGTCTGGAGATGGAGCAGGGCGGGCGCGGCATGCTGCTGGGCGGTGTTGCCGGGGTGGCGGCTGCCGATGTGGTGATTCTGGGTGGTGGTGTGGTCGGCACCAATGCGGCACGTATGGCCATGGGGATGGAGGCGCGGGTCACCGTGCTGGATCGCAGTCTGCGTCGCCTGGGTGAACTCGACAATCAGTTCGGCCCAACCCTGAACACCATTTTCGCCACCGCAGATGCGGTTGAGAAGTACGTTCTGGCGGCTGACCTGGTGGTCGGTGCGGTGCTGCTGCCCGGCGCTGCGGCGCCCAAGCTGGTGACGCGTGAGATGGTCAAGGCCATGCGTCCCGGCTCGGTGCTGGTCGACGTGTCGATCGATCAGGGCGGTTGCTTTGAAACATCCCGCGCCACCACCCATGCCGAGCCCACCTACAAGGTTGATGAGGTGGTCCACTACTGCGTGGCCAACATGCCCGGCGCGGTGGCGCGCACCTCGACCTTCGCGCTCAACAACGCCACCTTGCCTTACGCCCTGGCTCTGGCCAATCACGGCTGGCGCGAAGCCATGCGGCGTGATCCCAATCTGGCCGCAGGTCTCAACGTGCATGACGGGCAAATCACCTGTCCGCCAGTTGCGCAAGCGTTGGGCCGCTCAGGCCTTACGCCTGAGCAAATTCTTTCCAATTAGGCTTGATCTGGAACGTTTCTTGCTCGGTCTTCGTGCCGTGTTTCGGATGAAGGTTTTCGCGTGCCCGGTGTTTATGCAGGGATGTATATCTCTATATACTCACCGGTTAGCTTGAGCGCTGACGTGCGCAAGCATGATTTGAATTGCTACCTGGGGGTTCAGGAATGTTTCAGTTTATTGCCCGTCGGCCGGGAGTTGCCGTAGCAGGGTTTTTGCTTGGTGGGGGGGCACTGGCGTATTACGCAAGTCACGCCACCGTCGATCACACATCGGATGTGGCAGCGGCATGCCCGCCCGGGTATCAGATGACAGATCCCGTGGCTTACGCGCGCGAGTTCAATCCTGGACTGAGCGACGATTTTGCCGACAAGATTCGCGCAACTTACGGCGAGCAGACCTGCGCCTACAACCGCATTCCCGAGTCGATGGCCGAAATTGGTCAATGGGGCCAGGTTGTTGATGATGCTGCTGCGGCGCCGCTGGGTGTGATTCCGCAGGGCGCGATGCGTGCCGCAGTCGAGCACAAAGCGGCCATGCAGCCGCTCAAAGCGGACGTCGCAAACGCGGCGGGCCAGTGGCAGAACTATGGCCAGGGTCCGCAGATCTCCCTCGCCGAGTATGTCGACGGTTCGCGTGACGGGATTCCGTCAGTCGCAGGGCGTGTGGACGATTTTTCCTACGACGAGGCGAACCAGCGTCTGTTCGCCGCGGTGGGAACCGGTGGTGTCTGGATGTCCGAGGCGGTTGATGGCGATGTCGGCACCCTGGGCGATCTGTGGATTGATCTGGGCAAAAACATGCCCACGACGATTGCCTCCGCGATTGCCTGGACGCCGGCTCAAGGTGGTCGTCTGATCGCTTTGACGGGTGAGCATGTGCAAGGTGGCAATACCTATGTTGGCCTTGGCGCTTACTGGACAGATGATCTGGGGCAGACCTGGAATCAGGCTGCAGGTGTGCCAGATGCGGCTGGCGCTTCAACGCTTGCCGTCGATCAGTCCAACCCGAACATTGTTTATGCCGCAACCCACAAGGGTCTGTTCCGCTCGGAAGATGCCGGTGCCACGTTTGTAAATGTGGGCTTGCCGGTGTCTGAAGAATGCGCCGGGGTGGTGGATTACTCCGGTCCGTGCCAGCTCGCCAACGTCGTCTCCGATGTGGTCGTGCAGGAGCCGGGTGGTGTTGGTCCGCTGGCGCTGGAAACGGTGGCTCTGGAAGGCATCACCTGTGAAGCCGACGGTTGTGCCGTGCTCGCTGCAGTCGGCTATCGTGGCGGCAATGCCCCGTACGCCGACGGCACGCCGATGGCACCGGGTAACGGTCTGTACCGCTCCCCCAACGGCAAGCCTGGCACCTTCGAGCGTGTCGATTCTCCGGCTATTCCCGCGCTGGGCGGTATTCCGCCGATCGGCTTTGCGCCGCAGGAACGTATCGGCCGTGTTGAGCTGGGCGCGGCCATCGGCCCCGAGCAGAATCACAACGTGGTTTACGCCATCGTTCAGGACGCTGTCCTGCTGAACGGTGGTCTGCCATTGCTCGATTTGCCGCTGGATCAGGGCTTGCCGGAAATTCCGCTGGACTGCTCCCAGCTGCCGGATGGTGATCCGCGCTTTATCTGCGAAACCATTACCGGTGGCTTGAGCCCGACCTCCATCAACGGCATCTATGTGTCGCAGGATTTCGGCTCCAACTGGGTGCGCCTGGCTGACGATATCAACCTGACCTACACCAATGCGCTGAGCGGCTCGTCGCTGGTCGCCACGGTGGCGTTGGGTGTGGGGCCGGGTGTTCAGGCCTGGTATGACCTGTGGATTCAGCCTGATCCCACGCTTGCTGACCCGGTTCTGCATGCGCCTACCCGTGTCGCTTTCGGCATGGAAGAAATCTGGAAGAACACCTTGTCCGGCTTGCCGCCGGTGCCGGTGCTGCAGGAAACCATCACTGAACTGGCTGCCGATATTGGCCTGGAAGCGGCCATCCAGCAGTTGAGTCTGTCGCTGTTGCCGGTGGTCGGTGCCGTGGAGCAATTGCCGGCGTTCGATTGGGAAGTGTTTGGCTCCTATTTCGCTGGCGAGACCTGTTTGTTCCTAGTGGGGCAGCTGGGCCCGGCGGTTCCGGTGTGCCCGACCTATGACGGCGTGATCAATGGCACCACCACCCACCCTGACCAGCACGATGGGATTTTCATCCCTGATCCTGTGCGTGGTGGCGTGTGGCTGTTCGCCGGTGGTGATGGCGGTGTTTATAAGCAGTACAGCAGCAACCCGATCACCGATGACTTCGCCAACAACAAATGGGGCGATGGGGCCAATCAGGGATTCTATACCCTCATGAACTACGGCATCAGCGTGGCCAAGGACGGCACCGTGTTCTACGGGCTGCAGGACAATGCTTCGGGCAAAATCGAAGCAGGAACCGGGCGCCAGATTCGCACCTATGTGGGTGATGGCATGTGGACGGCGGTCGATCCCGATCGCGCCAATGTGGCCTATGTGCAAACCCCGGGGCTGTCGATCAACCGCACCACCGATGGTGGCCGCAGTCACAGCAATATTGCGCCGGATGCCGAAGTTGGCACCGCCCACTTCCTCGGCCCGTTCATGATGAACCCGCGTGACGCGGACCATCTGGTTGCGGTGGGTACCAAGGTTGCTGAAACCTTGAATGCATCGACCGATGCCGAGTGGATTGAAGTCTTCGATCTGGGTGTGGATGAAGCCAGCGGCACCGCGCATCAGGCGCGTCACCGTTCACTCGATGTCGATGGTGCCAACGTCTACACCGCCTGGTGCGGGCCGTGCACCGTCACAACCGGTAGCGCCCAGTTCCAGCGCGGTCTGGCCACCAATGTTGGGGGCGATGCGCCGCCGGCGTCGGGGACCTCGGATGGCTGGCACCAGGCCAGCCTGAACGGTCTACCCAACCGTTTCATTTACGGTGTGGAAATGGATGCGGCTCAGCCTGAGACCGTGTTTGTGACCCTGGGTGGCTACTCCACGTCGCGCTGGATTCAGCCGGGCGGCTACCTGGACGAGAACGCCAACATCGGTGAAGGCCATGTGTTCCGTTCCGATGATGCCGGTGAGAACTTCCGCGACATTTCCGGCAACCTGCCGGACACCAATGTCACCGCTATTCTCAAGCGTGGTAACCAGCTGATCGTAGGTACCGATATCGGTGTCTTCATTTCCAGCGATCTGGAAGGCACGCAGTGGGCGCCGCTGGGTG
>JASBUL010000051.1 GCA_030147945.1 Oceanococcus sp.
AACCTTGCTACGGACGGCATTGGCGAAGTCGCCATCGCGCCGTTCTACACCGTTCGTGACGGTTGGTCGACGCTGATCAACTTGACCAACACCCAGAACGTGCCTGTTGCTGTGAAGGTTCGCTTTCACGAAGCTCACAACAGCCGTGACGTTCTTGACTTCATGGTTCTGCTGTCGGCTTTCGACGTGTTCACGGGCATCGTGACCGAAGATAGCAACGGCAACGCTGTGTTCCGCAGTACTGATACTCCGAATCAGGCCGGCAATCGTACCTGCACCATCCCGACCGCTATCAACCTGCCGAATGCCAGTGGCGATCTGCCGAACGTGGGTCTGAGCACCGCCGGTTACATGGGCGTTGGCGCGGATAACGACAAAGGCCAGCAGAACACTGACCGCTTGAAGGAAGGCTACATCGAGTTCATCGTGATGGGCTATGCCGAGCAAGATGGCAATGGTGTTGCTTCGCTTGACATGTTCGATGCCAATGATCTGAACGGTATCCAGAACCTGGATGTGGGTCAGGCTATTGAAGAGCATGTTTGCGATGCTCGTCTGGACCTTGCGTTCACGCGTGAAGACAATGCGGCCACTGGCCAGCCGGAAATCCTCAACACCGCTCAGCAGTTTGGTGAGCCGATCAATGCGCTGAAGTTCAACTTCCGCCTGATCAACGTTGAGCGTGGTGTGGAAGCTGGTAACAGTGCCACGACCTGGGCGAATTTCTACACCCCAGGGACCGGTAACGGCATCAACGCAACCGTTGAGCCGGCAGATAACGCGAATTGCGCTATTTGGCGTGGTATCGAGCGTCACAATGCTGATGTTGGTACGCCGGTTTTCCGTACGGCTGCTGTGGATTGGCTTCCGAATGCTTCGGATGACACTAACTACACTAACGAAACCACGGCTTTCCTTTCTAGTGATGGCAGCTGCCGTAACCTGATTGCAGAACAGCAACGCCAGGCCTTCCTAGAGCCAACGCTGAATGATGCCTACCCGGTTGTTGCAAACTCTTGGGATGATCAGCTGAACGCAGCCCTGAGTCTCGTGCCGACCTATGTCAGCATGGCGAATCAGTTCAACTCAGACGATGCCGCGGCTGGTGATGAAGATGCTCTGCGTGGTATTGATGCCATGTCGGCCACAATCATGCGTCGCTTCGTAGTCAACGAGTGGGCTGACAACAGTGCTGCGGGTGTGTCCACCGACTGGATTCTGACCCAGCCGACCAAGGCATTCTACGTTGACGGCGTGAACCAAGATCAGACCATCACCACCAACGAGTCGATCCAGACGGCTCTGGCTCCGGAACGTCTGGAAGCGCTGGTTGATTCTGACGGTGACACCTTCTTTGAGGCACGGTTCACAGGCAACCCGCCGGTTGATCTGGGTGCGAATGGCACGGTTGACCTCCCGTTGGCTCCGTACTCGACTGCATGGAATGTGCGCGCTGGTCAGACTTTGGCTGACGCCTGCAACGAAGTGGAATTCATCTACTACGACCGTGCTGAGCAGAAGCCGAACGTGGGCAGCAGTGGTGTAATCATCTCACCGCAGCCGCCGCAGACTATCAAGTCGGACAACGTGTGCCATGAAGCAACTGTGATTAATTTCAACGGTGCTTCGGCATTCGCTGATGCCGGCTCGCTGGCCGCGCCGAACCGTGTGAATGTTGATACAAGCGATATTCCGGGCAACGCCCTGAATGGCTGGATGCTGCTGGACCTGTCGCCGAATGGTGAAGCCCTGACCGTAACTGGTTTGCCGGTTGGTACCGAACAGCTGGGTCTGCCGGCTATCGGTTTCAACCTGAAAGTTCGCAGCCTGGGTACTGGTTCTGCTGCAAGCAACTACGCAAGCACCCTGGATCACGGTTATATCCGCGAAACTAACTAATCGTTTTGCTGTCTAAGTTGGCCGTCTGGCCAATTTAGGCGCCGGTTAGTAAATATCAGCACCGACGGCTCTGCCGTCGGTGTTTTTTTTTGTCGGAACCAAATGTTGCGGATAAGATTCATTATGCGATTGATTTTTGGACTAGCTATTCTCACCGCTCTTTCAGCGTGCAATATGACAGGTGAAGATCAAAAAGCTTCAGCTGAAACGGTAGTTTCTGCAGGTGATAACCTGTCTGCTAGCGGGATAAACACGGAGACATACAGCCGTTATTTGTCGGCTCGAGAGCCAGAGGAACTAAGAACGCTGCTCAATAAGCCGGCAATTCAGCAAGAGTTGGTATTAGATTTTCATTCGGATAACGTGCTTGCTGACTATGCTCAAAGCATCGGACTCGAAGAGCATGATTTGGTGCGAGAACGCATTGAACGCGCTACGCGAAAGATACTTATTACCGCGCTGGTTGATCATGTTGAAAACACTCTGACGTACCCGTCAGAAGAACAACTCGACAAGCTCGCCCGAGAGTACTATCTGCGACATGAGAAAGCTTTTCAGGTTGAGCAGCGCAGGCGTGTTGCACACATTCTACTGGCGGATCATTCAGCCTGCCCTTGTGACATTCCAACAGTGGACGAGCGCTTAAAGAGCATTCAAGAAGCCCTCGCGAACGGCAAAGATTTTGCCGAGCTCGCAAGGGCTTACTCCGATGATAAGGGCACTGCAGAGAACGGAGGTGAATTACCAGAATCCATTGTTCCGGATGGAAAGCTGGTCAGAGCGTTCGAAAAAGAAGCGTTTGCCCTGGTCACCGAAGGTGAGGTATCCGAACCGTTTAAGACCAAGTTTGGTACCCACCTGATCAAACTGTTGGAATTGATTCCATCTCAGCAAATTCCTTATGAAGAAGTGCGGGAACGTATCATGGAAAAGAAAAAACAGGACATTTTGAATAGCGAACTGGAGAAACTGAGATCAGATGCTTATCCAAAATTGGAAACAATGAACCTCGACGCGCTGAACAACGTGATAGAGAACCTCATTGAACAAAAGTCCGAAAAATAGACGCGATAGTCCGAAAATTCAGAACCCACGATACAGATGAAATATATAGCTTTCATTTTGGTCGCAATCAGTCTTGCTTCAACACAGGGCTGTTTTAGCTCCAGCGATTCCGTCGATTCGAAAGGTCAAGCCAGTCAAGCCTATGCAGGCATGACGAGCGAAGAGCAATTGCGAACACGCATAACAGAGCGTTGGGAGGCATTGATAAAAATGGATATGGCAGCTGTATACAGTTTTGCCACGCCGACCTATCGCGCAACCTACGATCTGCGTCATCTTCAGGGTCAGTACGCTGGTCAGATTCAACGGAAACGCATAGAAATTGAGTCAATTGAAATTGACGAGGATGATTCCGCCGCTAAAGCTAACGTTGTGGTTTGGGCTGAAACATCGGGGTTCGGGGGCGCACCTCTTGAAATTTCCACCATATCTAAGGGAGCTTGGATAAAATCCGATGGTTTATGGTGGTACGTTGAGCCACGTTAAGAACATAGCGATTTGATCGCGGCGTAATGGCGTACCCACCGACTGTGGTCTGCGTACTCGGTATGCACCGCAGCGGCACCTCTCTGGCAACCCGCATGGTTCAGGCCTGCGGGTTCCAGGTTCCAGGCCAGGCACTTCGCGCAACAGACGATAACCCCGAAGGCTATTCAGAGCCGCGCGCCCTGGTCCGGGCCAACAATCGCATACTGGCTGAGCTGAACCGCCATTGGTCTGACGACCGACCGGTGGAGGAACACGCTCGTCAGCAGGTGTTTGACCGCTGGCAGCGCCGCGTAAAGCGGCTTGTGGGCCTTTGGTTGCGCCACAACCCACGACTGGTTCTGAAAGATCCGAGGCTGTGCCTCACTTTCCCGGTGTGGCGTGACGCGGCCCTGGCTCACCGTGTGGACCTGCGCGTGTTACTGGTGCAGCGCGATGCGAGTGAAGTTGCTCGCTCTCTGGCGGCTCGTGCAAAGGTCCCGGCCTTTCGGCCTGCAGCGATCGTTCAAGCCGAACGTAGTGACTTGTTGTGGTGGCGTCATGTCCTGTGGGCAGAGCGCTACAGCCGTGGCCTGAATCGCCAACAGCAAACGTATCAGCAGATGCTGGCGGGTCATCTTGATCCAATGAAGGCATTGCTGCGGCCTTGGTGGCCAGACGACGATGCGCCTTGCGCTCTGGTGCGCAACGCCGCTCGCGCTGGAAATACGGCGATCGCAGACGCCGCCCAGGCCGAACTTGGCCAGGAGCTGCTTGGATTAGCTGATTGCGAAGCCAGGTTCGACCAGCTTCGGAATGCATTTATGCAGGTGCAGCAGCGTTTCGCTTCACTCCGACATCGCCTTCCTCCACCAGAGCAGCCCGATCTCTACGCACCGCAACTGCTTCGCGCGTACCAGCACGCGTGCCTGGCGCCTGAACATTTGACCGGCCATGTGATCTTTCTGAGCGGTGCGCCTGGCAGCCGGGGCCATATCTATCGCGTTGAACATTCAGCGCGCAGCGTGCGTGAACGTGGCATGCGGGTGGATGTGGTCAGTGCGGCTGAGCACGTGGCGCTTGCTCCGGATACCCGGGCTGTGGTGATGTTCCGCACGCGTGCAGATGCTCACCTGAATGATTTGGTCTTGCGCTGTAAACGCAGCGCCGTGCCGCTGATCTATGACATTGATGATGCGGTGTTTGATAGCAAGCTGATGACGCCCCGCTATTTCGACTACATGCGTGTGCGCAGCGATCAGGCCGCACAGTGGGTCAATGGCGCGTCGCTTTATGCTCATGCCATGCAGCAGTGTGATGCGGTGATTGTGACCACGCAGCCTCTGGCCGCGCGCGCCGCGAGCGTACATCCGCAGGTTAAGGTCGTGCCCAACGGATTGACGCCTGATCGTCTGGAGTTCATGCCGGACCACAGACCGGACGAGCTGATTCGCATCGGCTATGCCAGCGGCACGCCGACCCACCAGAAGGACTTCGCCGAAGTCGCACAGGCACTGGCTGCGGTGTTGGCGCGTTACCCCAAGGCGCGCCTGTGCGTGCTGGGGCATCTTGATCTGGGCGAATTCCCGGAGCTTGAGGCAGTCCATGGGCAGATTGAACGACGCCCGCTGGTTGATTTTGATGTTTTGCCAGCGGAACTGGCTCGCTTTGATATCAACCTCGCACCGCTACAGCGTGACAATCCGTTTTGCGACTGCAAAAGCGAGCTGAAGTATTTCGAAGCGGCCGCGGTCGGCGTGACCACAATAGCCTCGGCCACGCCGCCCATGTGTGATGCCATCATTGAAGGCCAAACCGGCTTTATTGCCCGCGATAGCGGGCAGTGGCAGCGTCTACTGATACAGCTCATTGAGCAGCCGGCCTTGCGTCGCGATTGCGCGCGCAGGGCGCGTGCGCACGCTCTGGCTTGCTACGGCCCTGAGGCGCGCGGTGAATGGTTTGTCAGTGTGTTCAGCGCATTGCTGCGTGATATCACGCAGCAACGTGGCGGTCGCGCTCAGAGCTGATCGAAACGTCCGCGCTGATACCAGCGCCTTTCGCGGCCCAGCCGCAGCGATAGCCACAGGCGGCTGATCAGACCCGGCTGAACCTTGTCGCGGGTCACGAAGCGTCGCCGCGGTGCTGGCTCTGGGGTCATTTCGTGCAGCCCCAGGAAGCGGTACACCCGCTGCAGTGTCTCGATGTGTTTCTCCTGCAGCTCACGTGAATCCACAATCAGCACCTGCTCGCGCCTGAACAGCGCGAACACGCGGCGTAGCTGACGCCGATACAGCCCGCGGCTGGCGTAGGAGTAGAACATCGGGCGGATGCGCGGTCCCGGCGTCAGACGGTGCCACCACAGACGCGGCGCCTCAAGCACAAGGGCCAGCCACAGTGGCCAGCGCTCGTGGCCCTGAGCCCGCTCCATGGCATAGTGCGACAGGGCGCGTTCTATCGGGTCACGCAGCAGCACAATCAGCTTCATGTCCGGGTTGTAACGCCGAATTTCTGTCAGCGCTGTGGGATGAAACAGATAGGCGGGTGTGGATTCGCCGCGCAGCGCTTCGCCGTTAAAATGCTGAAAATATCCGGCGTAGAACTGATCCAGGCGTTCGCGCTGAACATAGGGCGTGTCCATAAGATCAAACAGATGAACCTCACGCCCCCAGGCCATGCAGGTGTCGGGGTGATCGTCCAGATAACTCCACAAGGTTGTGGTGCCGGCTTTCTGGGCACCCACAATCATGAAATTGACGATCGGTTGGGGGAGACTGCTCATCACACCCGGTTTGAACAATAGGATTGCGGGATAATACGCAGATGACCCAGTCCCCGCTATTGACCCATATTCTGGCCCGTCGCCCCTGGCTGGCCGACATCGAAGCCGTGAGCAGCTTCGGCTTCACATCCAGCACGGTAAGTCTGGACCCGGTGGCTGCTCAGCGGCTGATCGATGCCTACCACCGTGCCGAGCAAGAATGCCCGGCGGACTTTCGCCCCAATGATGTCTGGCGCCAGTTTGTCGAGCGCCACTATGGCGACATGCTGGAGTTGATCCGCGCCGGCGATGCGACCGCGCTGGCGGCTTATTTGCAGGCGCTTCCGCGCCAGGGCGGCGGGCATGGTTATTTCCAGGGGAGCGCCGCGTGGCAAGCCTTGCATGATCAGCCCGAGCAACAGCGTGAGCGCGCAATCTGGCTGGCCGACCATCTAGCGGGTTTTGCCGAGAGCCTGGGCTTGCTGCGTGAGCGCTGCCCCGAGCAGGGTGAGTGGCAGCGCCCCGCCTTCACCGACGTGGCCCAATTGTGCACAGAACTGGAGCGTGCCCTGGGTATGCCGGTGACGCTGCCGGCGCTGTTTGACGGCATGTTCGTGCTCGCTCCGCAGCACGCGCCGTGTCATCTGCGCAGTCTGATGCCGGCTTATGCGCTGGATCAGCTGCGTCGTTTCTTCGCCCTGCACGCACGACGCGAGGTTGCGCAGCTGCGCGTAGCCGAAATCGGTGCGGGCATCGGCCACACGGCATACCTGGCTGCTCATCTGGGCATGGCGCGATACAGCATTTTTGATCTGCCCGAGATCAATGTGGCGCAAGGCTATTTCCTGATGGCCAGTGTCGGGGCCGACAAGGTTCGGTTACTGGGCGAGCCGGCTGGTCCGGCGCTGGAAGTGCTGCCACCCTGGGCCTACGAGCCGACCTTGCAACAGGGTTACGATGCCGTGCTCAACATCGACTCCATGCCGGAGATCGCGCGTGATGCGACCCAGCGCTATCTTGAAGGCATGGCCGGCTGCGCGGACTACTTCTTCAGCCTCAATCAGGAGGCGCCGCGTCCCGATCCGGTGCAAGGCGAGCGCGCCGCAGTGCGGGCCATGGTTGAGGCACACACCGATTTCGTGCCGTTACAGCGCAACCGCAACTGGTTGCGGGCTGGTTACGTTGATGAAGTGTTCGGGCTCAGGGCGCGTTAGAGCAATCGAGAAAGCGCCGTGAGGCCGGCGTAACACGCCCGAAGTAGCTCATCTCGCGCTGCACCGGCGCATAGTCGTGACCGCGCAGCTGGCGGTATTCGGCCTTGTATTCGGCCAGCGGATGACGGGCGGCGGGTACATTGGTTGAAACGCCGCCGTGAAACTGATGAAAAGTGGCTTCGCCCAGCAGCATCACAGGTTCGATATCCGCTTGTTCCAGCATGCGGTTGTGCATGTCCAGGTTGACCAGGCCGCCACCGGAGCATCGAAAGCGTTCGTCGAATCCGCCCAGTTGCAGCAGGCGCTCGCGCGCCAGGGTGAAGAAATTACTCTCGTTGATCGGTTGCAGGAAGCCGCCGCGTGATGAGCCGGCCGGGACCGAGATGTCGAACAGGCGATAACCATCCTGCATCCAGTCTGTGTCATCCAGCATCTGGTCTTCAACGCCCTGGTTGTAGCCCTCGCTGATCGACAGCGTTTGCAGTTTGGGCCCCAGATGCATGCCCAGCGTGCAAACCAGAGCATTGGGCATGGCTGCGAGCAGCTTCAGCGTGGCGTTCACAATGCCGGGCGAAAGAATACGCGCGCCGTCGATGGCGCAGGCCACGTAGCGTCCGCGCGCGGCCCGAATGCCGGTGTTCATGGCCTGACATGGGGTTGGCGCATCCGGGCTGACTCGCAGCAGCCGAAACTGGCCGGCAAGGTCCTGCAACTGGTTGGCCGGAAATGCCGGTGTGGAACCGCTGTCGACCACA
Source organism: Oceanococcus sp. (assembly GCA_030147945.1). Taxonomy (GTDB): domain Bacteria; phylum Pseudomonadota; class Gammaproteobacteria; order Nevskiales; family Oceanococcaceae; genus Oceanococcus. The sequence goes on from JASBUL010000051.1 coordinate 8,157, forward strand.
ATCACCTCGTAGTCGTGGGCCTGCACCCCGCGCTGATAACGAGTCGACAGTGAATACAGCGTGCGTGGCGCTTCTCGGGCCATATTGTGTATGACCACCACCACACTGAGCTGAGGTCGACGCCAGCTGCGGATCATGCTTTGGATCCTGCAAATTGCAGGGCCACATAGCGGCCGGGCTCGATGAACTGCAAGCAGCGCGCTTTGAGTTCCAGGCTCATGCTCACACCGCAGAAGCGCGCCAGCTCACGCAGCAGGGCGTTGGGGTTGTTGATGGCTTTCTCGTAGGAGATGGTCATCAGCGGGTCCTCGCAATCGAGGCAGAAGCGGGTCAGCTTGTCGTATCGCCGCTGCGCATCTTTCAGGGCGATTTTCAGATCGGTGCCGTCGGCGCGCTGGAAGGCTTGAGCCACGCTCATCGCATCCCGGTAGATCACCACGAAATGAGGGTTGCGCAGTTGCCCGTGAATTTTGCCCAGGTAGTCCAGCGTGTGCGGATACTTCCAGCCCCACAGATCGTGCTGAGCATTGCGCTGGTCTACAAGCTTGCGCAGCGCGGCGACATCGCGGGTATGAAAAGCCGGGTCTTCGTGGCTGCCAGCCGACAAGGTTTCGCCCATGCTGACGCCGAGCAGGCTGAGCAGACCGGCAACCATGGAGGTGCCGCCGCGTGAAACACCCAGCACGATCAGTGTTTTCTGTGCCGTGCTGGTTGCGGGGGTCAGCGTTGAGCAGGGTTGCCGACTGGGGTGTGTGGCGGTATCTAGCGGCTGAAGCTGCGGCAGCAGATAGGCGTGCGGTTTGGGCTGGCGGGCCAGTTCGTGCTTCTTGCCGGTGTCCTGCAGGCCGCGCCGCTGACGGACTCGGCGCAAAACATCCTTGTAGATCTCTCGATCGTGGCGGATGAACGGTAGTATCAGTTCCTCATCGAAGTCTTCCAGGCGCAGCGGGTTTTCGCTCGGTGCCCGGTTCAGGCTGGGCAGTGCGGTGCTTTCCTCGGTGCCCAGCAACGTTTTCAGCTCCCGGTTGAAAACCTCGATCTGCTCGACCGCACCGACCAGATCGAAGGCGTCCAACTGCTTGAATGCACGGGCCATGCTGCTGTCATTCACATGGCTGGTGTTGCGCGGCAGCAGATAACGGGTCTGACGATTGTCGAACAGGGTGCGTACGGTTGGATCCTGGTCATCCAGGGCGGCGCTCAGCGCCGCGTTGTCACCCGGCTCGACCGCTGCCAGCCGCAGGGCCAGCTCGCGGACTTTGCCGGAGTGGGCCTTGTGGAATTCGCTGTCCGGGTCCGAGCCGATATGGCGCAACCAGTTGATGTGTGAAAACAGATGCGGTTTGGGTTTGCGGAACAGGGTGACCCAGACATGGTTCTTCAGGCCCAGCTTGCTGGCCACCGGGGCTTCGATATGCCCGGATACGAAGTCGAACTGGCGCGCATGCCCGCTCGGCCAGTCCCTGAACTGGGTTTCGATATGGGTGATGCCACTCAGCGGTGAGTACAGCCCGGCCATCATGTGATTGGCGCTGGTTCCCGCCGCTTTGGCGATGTGCATGAAGAACAGCTTTTTGACCGCCGGAATGTCGTAGTGGGTATTCCAAACCAGGGCTTTGGGGCTGTTGCGCAGTTCGATCGGCGCCTGTCCGGGCTGAATCAGCCGCACGCTGACGATCTGGGTTTCGTTGCGCAGCGTTTCGGGGATCAGATCGAGCGAGAAATTGAAGCCGCAGCGCCCGCTGGGATGCAGGCCGCGCTGCTTGACGCCGGGACGGTTGAGCGTGCCTTCACACTGCGCGACCGGCTGACCGTCGATGAGCAGTTCGAGCAGTGGTGGCCGCTGGTCCTCGGGACCATACGATGCCCAGCCTACCAGCGTGTTGTCGCGGATTTCGTCGAGGACGCCGTGATTGAACTCAGCCATGGGTGAGGGCGGCTTCGCTGAGTGCGTCCAGCATGGGCGTGAGCGCGCTGTAGGTCGCCGGACAATCCTTGTTCAGATGATGCTTGAGGATGTTGAGCCAGTTGTCCGCGTAAGCGCGCACATCGGTGTTGGTCGCCGCGGCCTGCACCAGGTGGCGGGTGACATGCGGCATGGCATCCGTCCAGCGTTGAGTCAGAGCCTGTGCAATCGCCGGCTCAGAAAGGTGCGTCTGTGGCGCAGCGGCAAGCGCGTTGACCCAGGCGCTCAGCCCCTCCACATCAATGTCTGCGGCCCAATCTGGAGGTGTCTGCTCGGCCACCGCCTTGCGCTGGAAGTACTCGGCGCGAAAGCTGGCCTCTGCGGTTTTGTCCGGACGCACGCCAAGGACCTTGAGAACCCGGGCGTAGTCGTTCGGGTCAGTGGAAAAATAGCGCGTGTGACTGATCAGGCAGATCGGCTGGTCCAGCTGCGCCAGGCGCAGCAGCGCAATAAAGCATTCCGCTACCGCAAACAGGCCGATCTGGCCGCGCTGCCACAGGCTGTCTTTGGGATTGGCTGCGCGTCGATCCCAGGAATGCGCGGTGGCGATCGGGTCGCGATACAGGTGCAGAATCTGCGGCTGCATGTTCTCGCGCTGCAGACGCCACAGGCAAAAGTAATAGCGCGGCAGCTTGTTGCCATACAGGGCCGGTGGGTTGCCGGAGGCCAGCTTGTTGTTAAGCGCCTCGAGCGAGTTGTTCTGCGCCCGTGTGCGCGTGTCAGCATCGGCCAGCGCCAGAAAACTTTGCGGCGCGGCGAAGCCGGCGTAGTCGTAGGTGATCGGAAAGCACTCGATGCCGCAGAACAACTTCGGGTGAAGATTGAGACTGCGGGCGAACGCGCTGGTCCCGCTGCGGGGCACGCCGCTGACGATGTAAGACAGCTCTTGCGGACACACTTCCGCGCGATGGTTGATGCCATTTTGACCGGGGCGTAGAACCCTACCGATGCGCGTCAGCAGACCTGACTCGGATTTTTTGGTGACAGCGCTTGCGGGTGCTGCCGTGTTGCGGGCGCGATCAAGCAGGGTGCGCCGCATCATGTCGTTTGGAAAGTCGAAATCGACCCGCCAATTGATCTTCTGTACCGGGCAATCGCTTGTACTGAGAAAATGAGCCAACTTTTTGAGGGGGCGGGGAGAGCCATTTGCGGCAGCTACAGCAAAAGAGTTCACAAAAGACGCTTTGCGGTGTTCTATCAGCACAGGACTGGCGTTGAAAAGCTGACGCGCGGTGTCGTCAGTTTCGAGCATTTGGGTAAAGTGATAATGCCAGAGGAAATATGGAGCAATCCGCAATGTATGGGCATACTCATCTGAAATGAACAGTCGCCAGTTCTTCTCGATCTCTGCTATGGCGTTGGGGTTTTGAGGCAGCAGGTGTTTCGGCGTGCGCCAGTAACGACGGAGGGCGTCGTACTGCGAGTTCATGAGTTGACTGTCCCTGCGTGCCAGCATGAACCAGTTGCTGACGGTCCGCCCTATTCGTGGACTGCGCGGGGCAGAGAAGTCGAACTCATCATCAGTGGGCAGCCAACAATCCAATGGCATAACCGGTAAACATGATGCATCAGCCCATATGCCGCCTTCTGTGGCCAGTAGTTTGGTGCGCAGCAAATCTGTCTTGAATTGAACTTTCAGGTTTGAATACACAGGCGCAGGGATGTCACCTTTGAGCCGGTGATCGAGATCACTCTCGTCATAAACTCTGATGTCGGCAGAGGGATTCAACTCACGCCACATCCGAATACAAAGTCTGACGATGTCGGGCGCTTTCTGCTCGCCTTGTGCCCAGCATAAATGCACGATTGGCGGGATCATTTTGCAAAGCTCATGGATGACCAAACGGAGATGTTTCGACCAAGCCAGCGTTCCAGTTGAGCCACATCATTGTTCAATACAGTGAGAACGCGATCTAGGCTTTCCGACTGATAATTAACCTTCGGGCTCTCTCGTTTGCCCGTGTTATGAGCTACGAATGCAGGTTCAGCCGGCGGCGCCGAGAGCTCGAGAAAATCCCAGATTGCAGCCATGCTTTGCTGCGGTTGTTCAAGAAACTCTTCGAAGATGATCAGGTGAAACTGCTCAGGTGGGAATACCTCCAGATAGGCCTCAAGCTGATACCAATAGCGGCTGGTCAATATTGACCCCGGCCCTTCTTTGCTTGCCAAAAAGTCCGTGAGGGCACCTTGGCAACGGCCCTTTGAGCGGCTGTGATGATAGTTGGAGAGTATGCGTTCGACCGGGTTGCGCAATATGTAGATGAAGCGCATGTCCGGGTTGGCGGCCTGCATGCGCTGCGGAATGTCCCACGCGCGGCTGCGTTGTCCGATGGTGTAGTGGGTGGATCCATCACCGAACCAGCGCTCACCCTGATAGCCCTGCAGCATGCGTTCGTGCAGCAGTTCGTGCAGCGAGGCGATGGGCTGCCCGGCTGTGTTCCAGAATGTACGAGCGCGCTCTTCACCCAGGAACAGGCCGGGCTCCTTGATCGGGCTGGACATGAAAATGTCCGGATGCACCTTTAGGTACTCATGCAGGCTGGTGGTGCCGGACTTCTGAGCGCCCATGATGATGAGATTGGGGCAGGGGGTCAGATCGTTCATTTAGTGCGTGGTGGTGTCGGCACGAAAAACCAGCATGCGACGGGTGTCGTAGCACACCGTTTCGCTGGCGTAGAGGGCCTCGTCGGCTTGTGTCAGACCATGTGCACCGAGCTGTTGTGACCAGTGCGCCAGAGCATTGCCATGCTCGCCAAGTATCAGCACCAGCTCGCCCTGAGGGCTCAGGACTCGGGCCAGTTCGGCGCAAGCCGACGGATGGTCGAGTACCGCGCAGTCCTGGATCACCACGAGCGACAGCGCATCCGTTGCGGTGTCCAGCTGGCCTTTCTGATCCAGTTCGCCGGTGATCTCGCCGTGATTCAGGCGCCGGCCCTGAAACGATTTGCTCCAGAACGTCTCCAGACAGGGGTGCGGGTTGATCCACAGCGCTGGCAGGCGGCGGTAGGTGAGCATGCCTTCCGCCAGATAGCGGTAAAGGCTGCGGTGCGCCGGCTGTGCGCCACAATTTGGGCAGCTGTGGTAATCCGGGTTGAGATAGCGCGGTGCGGACCATTCGCAGATGTTGCAGACATGGATCTCGCGTTGGCTGATGGCATGCAGGCGCGGTAGGTCGACCAGTCTAGGCGGATGGATCACCTTGATGTGTTCATCCACACGCGACCAGATGTTGGGCACGGTTTTGTTAAACAGCGCCAGCACGCTGTCGATCTGACCCAGCTTCCAGCCGCGGCTTTCCGCGTAGTAGCTGTACTCCACGTCGGTATAGCTGTGCGGTACCTGTTCACTGAAGCCGCCGATCTCGTCGTACATGGCCCGGCGCATGATGAACAGTCCGCCCTGGACGTGCTTGAAGATGCGCTCAGGATGCTGTTGGGCGAAATCCTGATTGCGGAAATCGGCAAATTTGGCAATGCCATCTGGCAATTGCGCACCGGTCAGGTAGGTCGGGCTGTAGCCAGTTGAACCGGCCAGGCCTACCTCCGGGTGAGCATCCATGTAGTCGGCCATGTCGCTTTCCCAGCCATCGGCCAGGGCAAAGCCTTCCTTGCCGCAGACATAGATCACGTAGGGCGCCCGGCCCTGGTCGGCGGCGCTGTTGGTGCCGGGACCAACAAAGGTGTTGTCGCCGCGATGGATCACGCTGACGTTGTCGCGCTTGCGCTGCAGGTCGAACAGGAACGCCACCACATCGGGCTCGCTGGCGTTGTCGCAGATGCTCAGGTGGAAGTTGCTGCGGGTGTGCGCGAACAGGTGCGCCACGATGGCCTCGAGCTCGGCCACGTTGTTCCAGCTGACGATGACGATATCGATCACCTCGTCACGCCACTGGCGCAACAGGTTGCGGGTCAGTCTACGGTTGTCATGCCGGCGCAACACCGCGTTGCGGCCGTTCACGCTGAGTCCGAGGATCTGCTCGCTGTCGAGTCCGGCGAAGCGGCGTATGCCGTCGGCCAGTGACTGTGGATCATTGGCGTTGACCATCAGCCCGGTTACGCCGTCCTGGACCAGGTCGGGAATGCTCGCGATCTGGGTGGTCAACACCGGGGTGCCGGTGGCCATGGATTCCAGCAGCACCGTGGGAATACCGTCCATGTCGCCGCTGGCGGTGCGCACCGAAGGGCAGGCGAACAGGTCGTGCTGATCCAGCACATCAACAATCTCGCCGTAGCCATTCAAGGCGCCGTGCAGACGACAGCTGCTCAGGCCCAGCTCGGCAATCAGGTCACGCAGGCGCGGCTCTTCATCGCCATAGCCGTACATGTTGATCTGCACCGCCTCATCACGCAGCAGCTCGGCTGCGCGGATCAGATCGTGCAGGCCCTTTTTCTCGGTCAGACGGTGAATGGCGCAGACCTGCAACGGCTCGCCGTGCGGACGCAGGCGCGGCGGGCGATAGCGGAAGCGGGTGGTGTCGATGCTGTTGGGATTGATGTGCAGCTTTTCGGCCGGTACGCCGCGGGCCAGCAGGAAGTCGCGGTGGAAGCGCCCCAGGGTGAAAACCGCCTTGCACAGCGGTGCGCGGGCGATTTCACCGACCCGGTTGAGGCGATCATTGTCGTATTTGAAGATGTCCTGCGCGTGGGCAATGAAGCTGAACGGCACATCGGCCTGCTCGCAGGCAGGCCAGACCATGTCGGTCACGGTCGGGTAGGTGAAATGGGCGTGCACCAGAGTGCGGGCATGAGCGCGCAACTGTTCGGCCAGCTCCTGCGGGCTGCTCACGCGTTGCCAGCTGATCTCGAAATCAGGTTTGAAGTCGGCATGTGGCGACTGGCGACAGAACACCGTGACATCGACCCCGGCGGCGACCAGCTCGCGCAACTCGTTGAGGACAAAGGTTTCTGATGGCACCGGGAAATGCCAGCAGAAATATGCCAGACGCAAAGGGGCGGGCGCCTGCGGCGGATTGAAACGCGGCGCCGGCAGAACACGAGGCCAGGCCGGTGGTTCATGGGTCTGCTGCAGATGCTGGTAGGCCGTTTGCAGGGCCTGTACGCCGATCTCGCGCCCGTAACGCATCTGCATGGCCTGGCGCCCGGCTTCACCCATACGCTCAAGCAGGCCCGCGGTCGTGCACAGCTGTTCCAGCGGCTCAATCGCATCGCGCCAGTGGCCGTGACGAATCACCCAGCCGTTCTCGCCAGGGCTAACCAGATCCTTGGCCGCGCCCAGGTCGTAAACAATGACTGGACGGCGGGCGGTCAGACCCTCGGCCACCGTGCGCCCGAAGGACTCGGCAAAATGCGACAGGTTCATCACCACATTGACCTGGGCCAGGGCTTCCTGCGGTGAGTCCTGATAACCGACAAACTCCAGGTTGTCGCCCAGTTCGCCCGCTTGCTGGCGCGCCCGCAGCGCGGCGACTTCGTCGTTGTCCGGGCCGATCAGCTTGAAACGCAGCTGTGGCAGATGCTCGGCGCAGGCGGTGGCGAGCAGGGCGAAGTCCTCCAGGCCTTTTTTGGCGATGTTGCTGCTGATCAAGCCCACGCTGAGCGTGCCATCTGCGGCGCGCTGGTTGGGCAGGTCCAGGGCCTGCATGTCGAAGGTGTTGGGCACCACGAAGGTGGCGCCGGGCTTGTCGAATTCGGCTGCGCTGTGACGCGAGTTGGCAATGATGCAATCGGATTGTGCGGTGACCTTGGCCACGATTTGATCCGGCGTCAGGCCCACCATGCGACTCAGCCAGCTGTCGTCGTGCACGCTTTCGCGCACATGTGTGGCACACGGTATGCCCAGTTCACGCGCCGCGATCAGCGGCTCGCGCACGACGATGGTGTTGACATGAACCAGCGTGATCTTGTGCCGGATCATGTAGGCCTTGAGGCCGTCGATGGCGGCGCTCTGCGGTGCTTCGCCGCGGCGCCAGTAGCGATAAGGAATATGCGCGGTGTGGCAGCTTAGCGGGGCCAGCTGGGCAAGATAATCCGGGTTGGCGCTGGGCACCACCACATGCACGTTGTAAGGCAGCTCGGCGAGCAGGGCGAGGATGTCGATGAAGCTGCGCTCGCCGCCGAACAACTGACCATGGGCGGCATGTGCGCAGACCAGCACATGCGGCCAGTCCGGGTTGATATGTCGCTCGCCAGGCTGGCTGCTGATTGTGATGGGGCAACGCGCCGGCTCGATCTGTGGTGCAGGGGCGCGTGGTGCACGCCCTTCCTGGCGGCCGTATTCGAGGTAATGCCGGAACGCGCAGGCCGCGTTCTCTGCCACATCGGGGTACTCGTTGAGATACCAGCTGGAATTGAAGGCCGGCCCCGGATCGCGCCCCTCATCCAGGCCGTGATACAGAAAATGCATCAGCGGGTTGGCGCCTGCCTCGCGCACATCCGGGTTGCGGGCCAGATACCAGTCGGTGTCGAACCAGGCGGACGGGTCCAGACCTGCTTGCCAGCCGCTGTGCAGGTAGTGGCCAAGAGGGTCGGGGGCATCGGATTTGCCGCGAGCCAGCTGGCGCCAGTAGTGATCGGCTGAGCACACAGGATTGGGATCCCGGCCTTCGAACTGGCCGTGCTCGACGAAATGACGCAGCGGGTTGATCTGCGCTTCGCGTACATCCGGGTTGCTGGCCAGATACCAGTCATTCCACAGCAGTGGTGAGGGATCGCGGCCTTCGCGCCAGCCCAGGCTCAGATAGTGGTCCAGTGCGCCCAGGCCGGCGTCCGCCACATCCGGGTTGTGGTTGAGATACCAGGCGCCGTCGAAGTACCGATTGGGGCTCAGGCCCTGGAACTGTCCCTCGCGCAGATAGTGTTCCAGCGCCGATTGCCCGGGCTTGAGCGCCGGGCCCTGCGCGCCATACCAGGCGGGGTTGAACAGCGCGCTGGGCGCGCGGTCTTCCTGATGGCCCGCTGTGAGGTAGTGCAACAGTGGGTTGCTTCCGCTGGCGGCCACATCGGGGTTTTGTTGCAGATACCAGTGCGGGTCGAACAGCCAATGTGGCGAACGGCCTTCGCGCCAGCCGACCAGCAGCCAATGCCAAACCGGATGGGCGGCGGCTTCGATCAGGTCGGGCTGGGTGTCCAGATACCAGGGCAGATCAAACAGCCCGCTGGCCAGCAGCTGGCGGGTTTGGGTGCGCAGCGCGCGGCGTTGGCGCAGGCTGAGCTTGATTCCGCAATAACGCCGCGGGGGCAGCGCATCCTGGGCGAAGTCCAGCGCGCGGTAGGTGCTGCCGCGGCGTTGCAGCAGGGTGGTGATGGCTTCGCGGCGCTGGCTTTCACGTTGCTTGGCTTGCAACGCTTTATGCTGCTCGCGCAGCTGCTTCAGAGCCGCTTGTTGCTGGCGGCCGGTCTGCTCGGCCTGCTGCAATGCGGCGCCTTGCTGGGCGTGCGCATCCTGCAGCTTGTGCAACTGACTTTGCAGATGCTTCTCTCGGCGCCGCTGTTGCGCAAGCGCCTCTCGACGTTCCAGAGCGACCTGCTCAAGACGGTCGATTTTGCGCGCCCGTTCTTGCAACTGTTGACGCAATGAGTCGGTATCTAGTTTGTTTGCTTTTAGCGCATCGCGTAGCTCTTCAACTTTCGCGATGCGGTTTTCCAACGAAGCCCGTGTGGTTCGCAACGTCTCAAGCCGCTGCTTGGCCAGCTGCTCCAGAGACTGAACCTTTTCGACCCGATCCTTGAGTTTGGCCTGAACCTCGCCGATCTCCGCACGCCGTTGTGCGGCCAGCGTTTCCAGTGACAGCACTTTGCTGGCCCGTTCCGCCAGTTGTTCGCGCAGTTGGTGAGCTTCTTCGGCGTGCTTCTTCTTGAGTGCCATGCGCTGGCGCAGTTCATCGCCAAAAGCGTGACCGTAGCGTGCATCGGCAGCATTGAGCGCAGCACGGATGTCGTCCAGCGCGCGCAGTGCCTGCTCATCGTCTGGTCGTTCGATCAGACGTTTGAGCGCAGCCCAGGTGCGCTTGATGTCAGGATCAAGGCCCGGTTCCTGCTCCAGCGCCGTGTCGTCGGCTTTCTGATGCTGGTGGGCCGGGTTGAGGAAAGCGTTGATCTGCCCGCGGATGGCTTCATCTGCCGGCGCCAGCTCCAGGTCGAGGGTCTGGTTGAGCTGCGCCAGCGCGCGCTCCCAGTTGTCCAGCAGCGCGGCGTAATCCAGCCACACACGGGGCAGGCCGCGGCTGTGATACTCGGCATCCAGCACATGGCGCAGCCACAGCAGGCAGGCTTTGTCACGATGAAAACCATCGCGCCGGGTTAGCGAGCGGGCCACTTCCAGCGGGTGACGCAACGGCAGCACGCAGCGGATGTCGGTGTCGAATTGCTCGAAAACCGGCTGCCACTGGGGCAGCAGGCGGCAGATGCGTGGGTCCTTGAGCACGAACAGCGAAGACTGCTCGAAATCCTCACGCAGTTGAGCGCCGGCTTGCTTGCGCCATGTTTCTAGCGTACTTGCCGGAGGTGGGTGCTGGTCGAGATTGCGCCAGTCATCCCAGCATGAACCGGAAGTCTGCAGCAGTTCATCGTTGAGCAGGCAGACATCGCGCGACTCCCAGAAACCTTCGGCGTTGTTGTCGGCCAGGGCCTCCATCAGATTGCCCGGCAGGCTGGCCCCCAGCAGATTCAGCCAGCGTGTGGTGGCGGAGGTCCCGCTGCGGTGCATGCCCAGCACCAGCAGGCCTGTCCGGCGGGTCTTGGCTGACGAGGATACAGCGCTGTTCATCGCGCGCATTCTAACCAATTGGCGGCTTGCACAGGCGCACTCATGGGCTGAGCAGGGTGTGCATCAGAGCATCCACCGCGTCGTCCCAGCTCAGGCGGCTTCTGACCCAGTGCTGAATGCGCCGTGACTCGGCCTCAAGGGCATCGCGCTGATCCTGCCAGTGCTGGATCAGGCGGCTCATTTCGCCCACGCTGCCGCATACCAGGGCGCCAAATTCAGGATGTGCGCCGGTGTCAAAAGAAAGGCTGGCGGTACCCTGAGCCTGCGCTTCCAGCAGCGGCAGGTTGCAACCTTCCCACAGCGATGGCGAGACAAACACGTCGATTTCACGCAGATAGGCCTCGCGCTCGGCATCGCTGGCATTGCGAAAGACTTGGATGCCTGCGGCGGCGTAGCGGGCTTCGTCTTCGGCGTCACCGCGCCCCATCAGACTGAAGTGCGCTTGCGTGCAGTTGCGGGCCAGTGCGCGATACAACTCGCCACCCTTGTAGCGTTCCTCCCCGCGCCCCAGGCGCATCAGGCAACCCACCTTGAGTTGCCCCGCCTGGGCTGAAAGCGTGATGTCCTGGGTGGTCGTGGTGTCGCTTTTGAGCACATGTTCCCAGCCATTGCGTATGACCTGGGCGGCCGGCCAGCCAATCTGGTCGCGGATGAAATCGGAAATGGCGATGACCCCGTCGAGATTGGGGTAGACCGCGGTTTTCTTGCGCTGGATCTGGGCCTGACGTTCGCTGCGCGAGCGACTGAAGAAATCCGGGTCCGGATCGCCATGCTCCCAGGCCCAGGTGCTGACACCACGCAGCGTCGGCAGGACTTCGAAATACGGTGAGGCATGGGCGATGACATGGCTTGCGCCGAGCTTCTCGACCAAAGCACTCAGTTGCTTGCTGTCTGCCGCCACCCGGCGAACCGGTAGCGTGCCGAAATCCCCGCTCATCTCCTGGCAGCCCACGCTGACACTGACGCCGCGCGCGATCAGACGCCGACTGATCTCCTCGATGACCACAGCAACACCGAAGCCGGGCTGCATGCGTACGGTCAGGAACAGGATGTGCGGCATCATAGCCAGTGGGCCTCGATCCAGTTGTGCCAGCGGCGCATCAGACGGCGCCGGTCAGCCCAGTTTTCTTCGCCGATCTCGCGCGTGCCATTTTCGAAATGAATGATGCGCCCAACATGCTTGACCGCGCTGGCAAAGCCGCCGCGTGCTGCGGCCAGGCATAGATCCACGTCCTGGCACTCGGCGGCGTAGCTTTCATCAAAGCCGCCGGTCACCTGCAGCGCATCACTGCGCGCCATCAGCAGGGCGCCGGTTACGGCCAGGCAGGTGTGCTGCTCGCCCGGTTTGAGTGTGGTCGGGGCATGTGCGCCGGGGTGGTGAACAAAGCCGCGCAATGGGCCTTGTTCGAAGGCGGCGATGCCCTGGTGCTGGACCGTGCCGTCCGGGAACTGCAACAGGGCGCCAACGATGCCGATGCCCGGCTCGGCATGCACGGCGCTGCGCAGCTGCAGCAGTGCATCGGCCGCATCGTCGAAGGCGATGTCGTTGTTCAGGAACAGCACGGTGTCGAGATCCCGGGCCTGTGCAAGCAACTGGTTGTTGCAGCGTGAGAACTGATAGGCCAGGCCGCTGACCAGGTGGCAACACGCCGGCAGGCTGCGGTACAGCTCTAGCACCGCCGGATCCTGGCTGCCGGTGTCGCCGATGATGATGCGCAGGGTCAGGCCGCGGGCGGCAAAGGCCGGCTCCGCCGCGATCAGCGCGCGGGTCAGCGGCACGATGTACTCGGGCCGGTCCTTGGTCAGTATCAGCACCGCCAGCCCGGCTTGGGTGCCCGGCGCGTCCAGTTCGATCGCGCGCTGGGCTTGGCGTACCTCGGTCACGCGCTGCTGATTGTCATCCACATACCAGCGCAGCGGTGGGTGCAGGCCGGCCGGGCTGGGGGCGTGGCCTGTTTCGATGCCCAGCAGCGGCCACAGGGCGGCGCGGCGGTTGCCCGGATAGGGCGTGAGCGGGCGGAATTTGCTGAGACTGAGGTTGAGGTTGTGAAAGGGGTCGCGAGCGATAACATTGGCCCAGCGTGACTGCATCCAGGCCACTTCGCGGGCAAAGTCGTCACCGCGTCCGCGTGAATGGTCCTTGAGTGACACCGACTCATGGTGGATCAGCTGCACGCGTGGTTCGAGGCGGCAATACAGACCGTGCTCGCGCAGGCGCAGGCAGTAGTCCACATCATTGAACGCGACACGCAGATTGCGCTCGTCGAGGCCGCCCAGCTGCAGGTAGATGTCCTTGCGGGTGAGCAGGCAGGCGCCAGCCACGGCGCTGACTTCATGCACATGATCCAGCGCCCCGGCGGGGACGCGCTGCGGCGCCACGGTGGCAAAGCGGTTGGCGGCAACGCCGCCGGGGCCCATCAGCACACCGGCGCTCTGGATGCGTCCATCGGGATACAGCAACATGGCCCCGACGGCGCCGCAGTCGGGTTCACAGGCCTCATCGACCAGGCGGTCCAGCCAGTCCGGCTGGCTGATTTCGATGTCGTTGTTGAGCATGCACAGCAGCTCGCCCTGGGACAGGCGCGCGCCCACATTGCACAGCTCGGAATAGTTGAACGGTCGATCCCAGCGTTTGACCGTGATGCGGCGGTCTTCGCCCAGCTCGGCCAGATAGGCCAGGGCTTCAGGATCTTGGCTGCCGTTGTCGATCAGCACGATGTCCCAGGCCGGGTACTGCGTCTGGTTGCGGATGCCTTCGATGCAGGTGCGCAGGTACTCAAGCTGATCACGGGTCGGGATGATGATGCTGACCTGCGGCTGCTGAGTGCGCGGCGTGCGCGGGGCTACTGTGCGGGGCTTCGGCTTGCGCTGCAGCCCAATGAAGGGGAGATGAGCCGGCTTGGCCTGTTCAAGGCAGTTGCGCAGCGTGCTGGGCTGCTGCTGTATCAACTGCCGGGCCAGTGGGTTGTGCGGTCGCATCATCAGGGCGGCGACTTGCAGGGCGCCGCTGCGCGCCCGGGCAGGGCTCCAGTCGGGTTTGAAATCCAGCGTTTCGGCGTGCTCGCCGTCGGTGCTGATGCGCTCATCAAAGTACACGCTGGCGGCCGGATCGCGCTGCAGCCAGCACAGGCCCAGAGCGAGCGCGTCCTCGTAGACGCAATCCGCCTGTTCCAGCCACAGCAATGCATCGACCTCGGCCAAGTTCGCGGCTTCGGCATAGCTGCACAGCTGCAGGTCCAGCGCCGACTCGCGGGCCTGTGAGCGGATCACCTGCGGCGCTTGCCCGGCGGCGTGCACCAGTGCCACACGCGGGCGTTCCGGTGAGTTCTGCACGGCGCGCAGAAGACGCTGTTCCTGGGTAGTCAGGCGTCCGAACAGCTGCCACCATTGTTCGGCGCTCAATGGCTGGGCGGCACCGCTGCGCTGGCGGGCACGTCCCGAGTCGAGAAAATCGATCAGCGGATTGATGCCGCGGTCGGCCACTTCGGGGTGATTCTCGCAGTATTCGTGGAGCGAGAACTCGGCGCATGGGTCGAGCCCGGCATCGGCGCCAACGGCGACAAAATGCTGCAACAGGCTGGGGCCGTCGTAGCCGCTCAGCTGCTTGCGGTAGTGGGCCGGATCAAACCAGGCGTTGGGCTTGAGGTCGTTGTGCTCGCCCAAGGCCAGATAGTGCGCCAGTACCGTGGCATGCGGGCTCAGATCCCGGTGCTGCTCGCGGTACCACGTGGTCTTGAGCAGCGGGTGCGGGTCGCGTCCTTCGGCATCGCCAAAGCGTGCATAGTGCTGCAGCGCCGACGCCTCGAAGGCGGCGATATCGGGGTTGCGGTCGCGATACCAGTGATCGCTGAACAGCGGGTTGGGCTGGCGCCCCTCGCGGTGTCCGCTGGTCAGGTAATGAAACAGCGGGTTGACCCCGATGGCGGCCACGTCCGGGTTGTTGTCCAGGTACCAGCGGCTGTCGAACAGCGGGTGCGGCTGCAGGGCTTGCGCCGCGCCTTGACGCACGAAGGTGCGCAACGGATTGCCGTCGGTGGCCAGCTGCGGGTGATGACGGGAAAACCAATTTTCGTCCCATAAGCCGGAATCACGGATCAGGTTGATCTGATGGCGGGTCATCGGGGCCAGGCGCTGGCGCGCACGCAGCAGCCATCGCTGCATCGCGGGGCGATGCCGCGCTGGCAACAGTTGCAGGATGGCCAGGACCACGGCACGCAGGCGGGAACGACGTAACATGCCGCTAATTCTACGTTTATCCTTGTTCGATGAGCAGGTCTGATCGATTCCCCGCCACCCGTTGGAGCCGCTTTTGGCCGCGCTGATCGAGCGTGTGCTGGTGCCGTTGCGGGTGCATTGTCCGCGCGTGTTTGCTGGCTTGCGTTGGGGCTGGTGGCTGTTGCGCTGGCGGCGTCGGCCGCCGCGCGTGGGCCGCGGACTGGGGCAGGATCATGCGCGCTATCTCGAAGCCATGGATGCGGTGATTGCGCAGACCCTGCGCAAAGACCCGCCGCGCCTGCGTGCGCAGGCCTGGGTCATCACCGATGAACGCACCACGGTGCAGATGCTCGAGCGCACCCTGGCATCGCTGCGAGCGCAGTCGCATCCGCCACAGCGGGTGGCCTTGTGTGGTCCGCGAACGCACCCCGGTTTGCCGCATGTGGCCCGACGTGAGGAGATGCATGCGCTTGCGGAAGTGCAGATGCAGTTTGCCGTTCGCGCGGGCAGTGAGCTGAGCCACACCGCTGTGGCGGCCTTGGCCCACAGCTTTGAACGCAGTGAGGCATCCCCGCTGTGTGTGGTGGTTGACCAGCGGTATGCGGGTCCGCAGGCGCCGCGTCTTGCCCCGTGGCAACCCGGCAGCGGCCACAGCCCGGCGCTAACGGCCTGGTGTGGCGCGGCGCCAGCGCCTGAGCTGTCGCAGGCCGCTCAGACAGGCGTGTTGGCGCATATGGCCGCCGCGCTGGTCTGCGCCGAGCCGGCGCAG
>JASBUL010000054.1 GCA_030147945.1 Oceanococcus sp.
GAATCTGTCAGCTTCGTTGATACGCCGAGACCAATATCCAGCAAGGGCGTGTTTCAGTGGCTCAGGCTTCCCAATTCCTTCAAACGGACTTCTCACCGCATCTTTAATCAGTGCGTTTATTCGCTTGAGCGTCTTTTTGTCCGTCTGTTGCCAGTAAAGGTAGTCTTCCCAAGCTTGCGCGGAGAAAACCAGCTTCATTCAACCAGTTCCCGGGCTGTTCCGCTTCCAGCTTCCAGTTCGTTAATTGCAGTCAGCAATCTGCGCATGTTCTTGGGGCTACGGAGCAAGTATGCGGTTTCTTCCAGGGCTTGGTAGTCTTCCATGGACATCATTACAACGGCGCCTTCACCTTTTCGGGTAATGGCTACTGGTGCATGGTCATTGCAAACCTTTTCCATAGTTTTGGCCAGGTTGCTTCGAGCGGAGGTGTAGCTAATGCTTTCCATGTTGTTGTCTCACGGCCTGTACGGTATTCCGTACATTATATGTACACTTTTCTGTACAATCCAGCACACACCTAACAAATCTCTGCAGGTGACGTTTGGGATCCTGGATACCGCCACGACCGCCGAAGTCATGGATGCCCCAGGCTTCACGCTGCATGAATTGAAGGGCTCAGAAAAAGACCGGCGGTCAACCTAGGGCAATGGCAACTGATTACTTAGAGATGAACCGCGTCGCTTGGGACAGACGTGCGGCAACCCATTTCGATTCCAAGTTTTATGACCTGCCGAGCTTCCTGGCGGGTGAAACGTCTCTTCGTGAAATCGAAATGGCAGAACTTGGAGATGTGAGCGGTAAATCTTTGCTGCACCTTCAATGTCACTTTGGCATGGACACGCTGTCATGGGCTCGCATGGGCGCCACTTGCACCGGCGTTGATCTATCACCGGTTGCCATCAAAAAGGCCCGGGAGCTGACTCAAGAACTAAAGTTGAACTCAGAGTTCGTGTGCACTGACGTTTATTCGTTCCAGCGCTCAGGCTCAGCCCCATACGACATCGTATTTACCTCTTACGGCGCCGTTTGCTGGTTGCCTGATCTCAACCCATGGGCTCAGGTCATTGCTTCAAATCTCGCCGTTGGTGGCCGCTTTTATATCGCGGAATTTCATCCCATTTATGATCTATTAGCGGGGTATTCATATTTCACCCAACAGCAACCTGATGTGGAGGAAGAAGGTACTTACACCGAAAACGGTGCTGATGCGATAGCCAGGCTGGCAACGTGGGCACATCCAATGTCCAGCGTCATCAACGCATTGGTTGGTGTTGGCATTCAGATTGAGCGAGTAAGCGAGTTTCCGTTTAGCCCATACAACTGTTTCAAGGGTATGGTTGAGCGTGAACCGGGCCGCTTCTATCTAAGCCACAAGGGAAACGATGTTCCGATTGTCTACAGCATCACTGGGCGGAAAGTCGCCTGATAGATCAATGCCGTTGACGCTTGACCTGCTCCCCGCTTTCGCCGCCTCACCTGTCTTGCTTGTGGCCGAGACATCGGCTCGCTCGGCTGGCACTGGGGGCCTGGCCGTATCACTCAACAGCCGGATGTGACGCCCTGGCTTGCTGACGAGTTCGGCCTGGCTGTGCCTCTCGTAGCGGCCTGTTTTGGCCTACTCTATTGGTGCAAGGGCGTTGGCGATTTTGCTCGGATCAAAACCTAGTCCGCAGGGAAACCGGCGTCGATTCGAGCACACCCCGCTTTCGCACAGCCTTTGGGTATCAACCAGCCAGCGGAGACACAAAGCATGAAAATTTCAGGCGGATGTCATTGCGGTGCAATCCGTTATGACGTGGAAGGCGAGCCTTACACTCACGCGCTTTGCCATTGTTCAGATTGTCGTAAACATGCCGGCGCACCGATGGTGGGCTGGACCATGTACGCAGAGAGCGCTTTGACCATCACGGCGGGCACGCCCAAGGTCTACGCCTCATCCGCACATGGGCGACGGTCATTCTGTGCGGACTGCGGCACCGGCTTGTTCTATGCCAACGCCCAGATGCTGCCGGGCCTGATTGACATACAGAGCGCCACCTATGATCAGCCGGAGGAGGTGCCCGCGCGCATCCACATTCAGGTCGCAGAACGGCTGAGCTGGATGGAGACGGCGCACGAACTGCCCTGCTTCGACCGCTATCCGCCGCCTGAATGAAGGAACGCCAGCCTATTGAGACAGCTGCCATGCACGGTGAATGCCGTGCTGATCGGGTGGCCGGCGCAGACCTGACGAACACGCCATGACCGAGCCTTTGCTGCAAACACTGTTCAACGATCCAGGCGCCGCTCAGCTTGCTGGCGGCATCATGATGATCATGCTGTTTTTGGCTGTCGGCGTGGCCGCTGCCGGGGCGTTCGCTTATGTCGCCCGGCGCATGTTTCACGGCCGCTACGAACAGTTTTTCTGGTCGCTGCTGCTCATCGGCATCGCCGCCTTCTACACCGGCTTCGCAGGCTGGTTTCAGGTTGAAACCGCCGCCTGGCGCACCGAGCTCTGGGCCATTGCCGGCTTTGCGGCGCTCGCCATCCTGGGCCTGTTCTCGGCCCGCACGCTTGCGTGCGGATATGTCGCCCATGGCCTGTGGGACATCGCACACAGCTTCTACGGCACCAGCATTCACGGGCTGGCCGCAAGCGACATTCCGCTGGGTTACGGCATATTCTGCCTTGGCTTTGACATCGCCACCGCAGCCTACCTGCTGTGCTGGCCCAAGGATTGGCGCCAGCCCGGTCAATTCACGCCGCGGTTCTGGCGCGCTAGCATGACAGCCGCGTCGGCCAATGTGCGGCGCAATCAGCAGGAGGGGTGACACGCAATGGAAGTTCGAAAGAAGCTGGCTGTGCTTATCGATGCCGACAACATAAGCCCTGCCCTGTGCGAGGCCCTGGTTCAGGAGGTGGCCAAGTACGGCGCCGCGAGCGTGAAGCGTGCCTATGGCGACTGGACCACGCCGCAGCTGTCATCGTGGAAAGCGATGCTGCATGAGTACGCCATCAGTCCCATGCAGCAGTTCAGCTACACCACCGGGAAGAACTCTACCGATTCGTCGATGATCATCGACGCCATGGACCTTCTGTACACCGAGAAGTTTGATGGCTTCTGTCTGGTCACCAGTGATTCGGATTTCACCAAGCTGGCCACACGCATCCGCGAATCCGGTCTGGTGGTCTACGGCTTCGGGGAGAAGAAAACCCCTGGCTCTCTTCAGGCCGCGTGCGACAAGTTCGTGTTTCTGGAAGCGCTGGCTGTGCCCTCCAACGGCGCAGAATCCAAGGACAGCAGCAAACCGCCGTCCAAGGAAAAGAAAACCCGGCAGCAGCTGAATCAGGACACCAAGCTCATCAACCTGCTGCGCGGTGCTGTCGAGGCGGTATCCGACGACAACGGCTGGGCCAACATCGCCGCCGTAGGCGCGCATATTGCCAATCAAAGCTCATTTGACTCGCGCAACTACGGTTATCGCAAACTCAGCACCTTGATCGAGACCACTGAGCTTTTCGAGATGGAAAAGCGCAACCTGCGCGGCAACAACGCCTACGATCTGTACATCAAGGACAAACGCTTTACCGCCTGAGCACAAGCTAGCCGGACACCAGCGCGTCGATCTGGTTGATGGCCGAGGTTGCGCCCTCAACAATGCCCATGGCCAGGACCTGCTCAAGCCCTTCTCTGCTCGCATAGGTGCCAATGTAGGTTGCGCGGGTGCCGGATGCGATGGCCTCGAAACGGTACACATTCTTAGAGACCGGCATATCCAGGTTCGGCTCGAACTCGGCGTTGGCAAAGCCGTCATCAAACTCGAAGCCGTGGGGTTCATCGACCTTGGTCAAAACCCAATAGCCGTAATACTTTTCGCCCTCCGGGCCGGTCATGTAATAGGTGGTTTTGGCGCCTACCTTGAGGCAATGGTCAACAAAGGTTGCCGGATGCGAAGGTGGCCCCCACACGCGCTCGAGTTGCCGGGGATCCGCGTAAAGCGCCCAGATGCGTTGAACAGGTGCGGCGAATTCGGCGGTGATGCTCAGGGTCAGGGTTTCAAGATCGTGCGAAACGTTAACGACAGGCATGGTGAGTCTCTCCGGGTTTGTAGGTTGTGGCTTCAGCTGGGCGTGTTGTCATCCTGAGCCAGCAGATCATCGATTCTGGCGACACGTCCCCGCCACAGTTCTTCGAGTTCATCGAGCAGCATCGCCGCGGACCGAACCGCCTCGACCCGCCCATGGGCCAGCGCTTCACGACCACGGCGACGCTTGACCAGCAGGCCCGCGTTTTCCAGCACCGCCACATGTTTCTGCACTGCTGCAAAACTCATGTTGTAGAAGCTGGCCAGCGCTGACACCGAATACTCCTGCACCAGCGAGCGCCGCAAGATGTCCCGGCGGGTTCGGTCCGCCAGAGCGCGAAACAAGGCATCTGTACGATCTTCAAGTGCGGCATCCATGTGGGCATTCTTACAACCATATGGTTGTATGTCAATTTGCAGTGATCAACCGGCAATGACCACAGAGCTCACTCCTACCGCCGCTTTTGCCACACTATGCGGCTTTGAATATTCATCACCTTCAGCATGACCCCGCACCTGAACATTCTGCCCGGCGACCTGACCCACCCTGCCGTGCTGGCATTGCTGCATGAACATCTGAGCAGCATGGCGGACCATTCGCCTGCTGAGAGCATTCACGCGCTGCAGGTGGATGAGTTGGCCGCGCCACAGATCAGCTTCTGGTGCGCCTGGGACGGCGCACACCTGGCCGGTTGCGGAGCGCTGAAAGCGCTGGATTCCGGGCATGGCGAAATCAAAACCATGCGCACGGCAGCTGCCTATCTGCGGCAGGGCGTAGCGGCCCAGCTCCTGCAACACATCATTGCCGAGGCCACCCGTCGAGGGTACCGCAGGCTAAGTCTGGAAACGGGCTCGGCGGCAGCCTTCAAGCCTGCGCAACAGCTTTACCGAAAGTTCGGCTTTGATACCTGCGGGCCGTTCGCTGATTACACGCTCGATCCATTCAGCGTGTTCATGAGTCGGACACTGGATGGCGAGCGGTAACGCACCCGTTACCGCGCGGACTAGAGCTCCGGCTGATAGTCCACAAGCAACCCGCAATCGCGCGCATCTTCGGGCTGAGCCAGGACCTGTTCCAGCAATTGCGGGCGATCGGTCATCACCGCATCCACGCCCAGCGCGAGCAGATCCACCATGTCCTGACATGCGTTGATGGTCCACACGTGCACGGCCACACCGGCGGCATGGGCATCATCCACAAAGTCCTGGGTCACAACCGGTATTCCCAGCTCCGGCGGCACCTGAAAGGCGTGGTGCACGGACAGTGGCGGCATCGGCAACGGGCCCTGACTGGCGACCACATACGCCGCCGCCTGCCCGGTGGGGAACGAGGTTGAAACACATGGCGCCTGCGGTTTGAACAACAGCGCCGGAATATCGATAAACGAAGCCACGATCACGTCATCATCACGCTGGCGCTCGATCAGCAGCTGGGCCACCTTGGCCTCGTAGCTGCCGGTCGAATCCGGATCCGGTTTGAGCTCGATATTGATCAGGGCATCGGGGAAACGATCCAGCGTTTCAGCCAGTGTCGGCACGCGGAAATCCGCCGCCGTGAAACCGGCCGGCGCTGCCTTTTCGCCCGTCGCAACACCACGGAAGATGTACTCGGCGTCCTGCCCATCCGCCACCGCACCGCGTCCCGGCACGAACCAGTAGGCAGCATCCAGTGCCTGGATGTCGGCCAGGGTGTAGGCGGATACGCTGCCGCTGCCATTGGTGGTGCGATCCACGCTGGCGTCATGAATCACCACCAGCTCGCCATCGGCGGTCTCGTAAACGTCCATCTCGAGCACATCGGCGCCCACATCCAGCGAGCGCTGATAGGCATACAGGGTGTTTTCCGGGAATTCCAGAGCGCCACCGCGATGCGAGAAGTTCAGATTGGTGCGCGCAAGCCAGGGGTTTTCCGCCGGGGCCGCCGTACAGCTGTAGTTGGGGTCCGCTGTGGGTGTCGGTGTATCACCGCCCTGCGCCGTGCGCTCTCCACCCGCGCCGCAGGCCATCAGCGCCGCAGCAAAACCCACAATACCCAGCCGTGCCCATGCCTGGCCTGCGCCCCGTGTCGTCATGTTTGCCTGTCCCGTACAAGGTTCTGCCGTCATTGCGGCTTGATCGTTATTGGCGCGCGTGAGAACGGAATCCCGGGCGCGCCCGGCATGTTCGCCGGAGCGGCAAGTATTCCTGATCCCGACGGCACGAACAACGACGCGCCGCTGATTCAGATCAGACGCAAAGCCAGGTACGGCACAACGCAGAAGACGATGAGCAAAATCTTGTAGGTGCCCAGCCAAAGATAGGCCGCAAAGGTGACCTGCTCCGGTTTGATGCCGAACAGGCTGGCGTGGGTCTGCGCCACAAAATCACGCAGCGCGATCAGCAGCACGGTGCTGAACAGCAGAATGCCGATGTTGATCAGCGCCATCCACTGAAACAGCGCAACCAGCTGAGTTTTGTCCATGGGTCTTCTCCTCCTGTTGCGGCATGCTCAGCGCCGCAACGCGAACGCTGCGGCACCAGACCGGATGCTTTCACATGCGACGTTCAGCCACCACCCAGGGCATTGATCGGAATGCTCAGATAGCTCATGCCGTTGGCATGCGGTGGCGGCAACTGCCCGGCCCGGATGTTGACCTGCAAGGACGGCAGAATACGTGCCGGCGCCCGCAAGGTGGCATCGCGCGCCTCGCGCATGGCTACAAAAGCCTCTTCACTGATGCCGTCGCCAATCATGGTGTTTCGTTCCAACTCTTCAGCGACGGTGGTTTGCCAGGCCGGCCCGCGCGACTCCAGACCATAGTCGTGACACATGAACAGGCGCGTATCCGGCGGCAAGGCCAGCAGGCGATGGATAGAGCGATACAGCTGCCGCGCATCACCACCCGGGAAGTCGGCCCGGGCCGTACCCGCATCCGGCATGAACAGGGTGTCGCCAACGAACACCGCGTCATCAATGCGATAGCTGACACAGGCCGGCGTATGGCCGGGGGTGAACAGCACTTCGATGTCATGCTCGCCCAGCGGCAGGCGCTCACAATCCGACAGCAGACGATCAAAACCGCCGTCATGCGCCCAGTTGTCTTCGCTCATGTCGAACAGCTTGCCGAAGCGGTCCTGAACCTGGCGGATGTTGGCGCCGATGGCCACATCTCCGCCCATCTCATGTTTCAGTGCCTGGGCACCGCTGAGATGATCGGCATGCGCGTGGGTTTCAAGTATCCAGCGCAGGCTCAGCTTGTGCTCGCGCAGATATGCCACCAGGGTCTGCACACTGCTGCTGTGCACGCGCCCGGAATCGGGGTCGAAATCGAGCACCGGGTCGATGACCACGGCCTGGCCGCTGGGCCGGTCCGCGACCACATAGGTGACGGTGCCGGACGCGGCATCGTAGAACGCTTCGATATCGACCTTGGTCGTGTCCAGATTGGTTTGAGTCATCAGGCTGCCCTCCTGTGCTGGCTGGCGTTGTTGCAGGTCTGCGCAAGCGGGCCGGCCATGCGTGTCAGAGCCGCGAAATCCAGTATGGACAGCTCGCGACGGTTGACGTTGATGACCCCGGCATTGCGCATGCGGGTGAGCACACGGCTGACCGTTTCGGTCACCAGGCGCAGATAGTTGGCGATGTCGCGCCGGCTCATGTCGAAGCGGATGACATCGCGGGGACCGGTCGCGTTCTGGCGCCCGGCCATATCAAGCAAGAAAGCGGCGATGCGCTGATCGGCGGTGAAATCACCGCCCAGATTGAGCGCAGCCGCCAGATTCACGCTGAACACCTCAAGCATGCGCCGGCGCAAAGCCGGTTCGACGGCCAGCGCCTGCTCCAGCCCGGCAAAGGACAGCTCGCAGATATCGCTTTCGGTGAGGCTTTCCACGCTGCTCAGATGGCGACCGCTGTGCAGGGCATCCAGGCCGATGAGTTCACCCGGCATGTGGAAGGCGCGCACCCGTTCGTTGCCATCGCTGTCGATGCTCATGCTTTTCAGCACACCGCGCCGCACCGCATAAAGCGTGGTGGCACGCTCACCTTCCCAGTTCAGGTAGTCGCCAGCGGCCAGCGGTGCACGGCGCTGCTGCACGTTGGGGCGCGCCATAGCCGGGCGCTGACCGTCGCACAGGGCATGCAAACCACAGTTGTCACAGGCGTGTTGAGCCGACATCCGAATCACCGCATTGATGTGTGGGATCAGAATGCGTGATGCCGCCGTGGCGCACTATTCGGAGTTACCGCAGCGCGCGGCGCGAACAATCCACAGCCCGCCCCACGGGCAACCGCGAAGCACGCTGTGGAAACTACCTAGTCCGGCCTGGTAAGCGCCGCAGTCACGCTCAAGACCTGGCGCAGCAAATGGGCCAGTGAGCGGGCCTGCATCTTGTCCATGACATTGGCCCGGTGCAGCTCCACGGTGCGTGCGCTGATGCCCAGTTCGATGGCGATCACCTTGTTCGATTCACCATCCACGATACGCTGCAGGATTTCCCGCTCACGCGGGGTCAGATCCTTGATGCGCTCCTCGATTTCTTCACGCTCCGAGGCGGCAACCTGATCGTTGTGATCCTGCTCGATGGCACGCTGTACGCGCTGGATCAGGGTTTCCTCACGAAACGGCTTCTGCAGAAAATCGAACGCGCCCTCGCGCATAGCCTCGACCGCCATGGGCACATCACCATGGCCGGTCACGAAAATAATCGGCCAGGCCTCACGGCGCACGCGGGCATCGCGGGCCAGTTGCAGACCGCTCATGCCGGGCATGCGTACATCAAGAATCAGACAGGCCGGATGCTGATCATGGGCGGCATCCAGAAATGCCTGCGCATCGGCATAGGCCACGGCCTTGAGCCCGATCGACTGCATCAGCAGCACCATGGCATCGCGCACCGCCTCGTCGTCGTCGATGATGAAAACCTGTCCCTGGATCATGCGCCCTCCCCGGCCCGTGGCAGCAGCATGGTAAAGCATGTGCCGCCGCCTTCGCGGGCGCGGCAGCTGAGATCGCCGCCGTGTGCATCAATAATCGATTTGCTGATCGACAGCCCCAGTCCAAGGCCATCCTCACGCCCGGTCACGAACGGACTGAAAACCTGCCCGCTCAGATGTTCGGGAATGCCGTCGCCGCGATCAAGCACCGCGACCTCGACCCAGTCTCGACTCAGGGCCCGACTGCGCAGCTCGACCTGCACCGTGTGCGGCATGGCCGCACTGGCCTCGTAGGCATTGCGCACCAGATTGACCAGCACCTGCTGCAGCTGGGTTTCGTCGCCCTGCACGCAGGGGTTGCTTGTATCCAGCTCACAGCTGATGTTGAGTTTGTGCGGATCCAGCGCCAGCAAAGACTCGACCTCGGCCAGCAAGCCGTTGATGGCCACGGTGTGCGCTTCGATGCCTTGATGGCGCACCAGCCTGCGCATGCTCTGCACCACCTTGCCGGCACGCTCCGCCTGCTGATTGATCTTTTCCAGGGTCTGCACGATCACGCTGGCATTGGCCACCGGATCAGCGGCCAGGCGGCGGCAGGCCTGGGCGTAGGTTGAAATGGCGGCCAGCGGCTGATTGATCTCGTGCGAAATGCCGCTGGCCAGCTCCGCCAGCATGCCCTGCTGACCGACCTCGGCAATGCGCTCGCGCTGCTGCACCAGCTCTTTTTCACGGGCAGCCAGCTTGGCTTCGATGGCTTTTCGGGTGGTCAGATCGCGGATGAACCCGACAAAACCCGAGCTGTGCTCACTGCGAATCTCGCCCACCGCGAGATCGATGGGGAACACGCTGCCGTCACAACGCTGCGCCAGCACCTCACGCCCGATGCCGATGATGCGCGGCTGCCCCTCGTCCAGGTAACGCTCCAGATAACCATCGTGTTCGGCACGGTAGGGCTCCGGCATGAGGCAGGACACGTTGCGCCCGATCAAGTCCGCCCTGGCATAGCCAAACAGGCGCGAGGTTGCCGGATTGGCATCCACAATCAGGCCCTGTTGATCAATCAGCACGATGGCATCAATCGCCGCGTCCATCAGGGCGGTGTAGCGAGCGGCAAGCTGCTGCATGGTTTGTATCAGCGCGTAAACGGCTGACTATTCTTGATCAGTCAGGGCACATTGTCATCGGCGATGCGCCACAGCCGGTCGGCGCGCTCGGCGTGCAGCGGATAGATCGCCACCCCGGCCTGCCAGGCGCACCTTTGGCACAGAGGCGCGAGCAGCTGACCGAGCCAGGCACAGACGGCCTCGGCGCTGTCCTGATCATTGATCAGCAAACCGATGTGACCATCACCAAAATGGCCGGCGCAGTCGGCTCGCCCGAGGGCAGCCTGGAGCGATCGCGCGCAGGTCGCCACATCAAGCTGCTGCGGGCTGAGCTGCAGGCTGATCACGGCGAAGTGGCGGTTGGCCGTCTCGGCCTGACGCACGCGATCACCGATCCGATCGAGAAAGGCGGTGGCGGTCAGCAGACCGGTGGAAGGGTCGATCACCCGGCGACGCTCAGCCTCAAGACGCTGAACGCGCTGCTCGGCGGCCTCACGGTGCACGGACAGATAATGCGTGATGACGCCGTCGCGCATCAGCGGAAAAATGCGCTGTTCGATCACATAACGGAAACCGTAGCGATCGCAATCCACGGTCTCCGCCGTCCACACCTGCCCGCTGCGGATGCATTCCCACATGCGCCGGTAGAAGCGCCGACCTTGCTCGCCGCTGCTGAGCAATCGCGCATTGCGTCCGACCGCCTGAGCGGGGGTATACCCGGTGAGCTGGGTAAAGGCCGCGTTGACCCACAAGATCAGACCGTCCGGATCGGTAATGAACATCGACGGTGTGTCAGCGGAATGCGCGGACGGCTCAAGCAGCACGCGCTCGGCCAGTTCGGCCAGATGCGCAGCATCCGCGCCGCTCAGAGCCCGCTGTGCCAGCTCAAGCTCGGCAGCCTGGACCGGCGCTTTAGAGGTTGCCAATGATGTCGCCACGATGAACCAGCACAGGGCATGGTGAGATCCGCAGCAAGCGGTCTGCGGTACTGCCGAGGAAAAACCGGTCCACCGCAGACAGCCCGGCATCGCCGACCACGATCAGATCAACGCCGCGCTCACGCGCCGCCTCAGCCAGACGCTGGGCCGGTTTGCCGGTGCTGATCACCGCGTCGATACGCGGCGGCGCATCCAGCGGGCGCAGCAACTGCTGCATGGCCAGACGGGCGCTTTCGCGCTGCGGCTCTATGAAATCACCCTGAAAATAGGGTGGCAGGCTGCGATCATCCACCACATGCTGGGCGATCAGATCGGCATCCCGGCCGTGGGCCATCTCGCGCGCCTGTCTCAGCGCGCCATCAGAGGACTCGGAAAAATCGACCGCGGCCAGCAGATGACGGTAGCCCTCTTCAGGCCAGTGCTGTTCAGGCCCGACCGCCAGCACGGGCACCTCACTGCGGCGTATGACTTCACTCGCCACGCTGCCCATGAACAGCCGGTCCACGCCCTTGCGCGAATGGGTGCCCATGATCACCAGATCAGCCTGCTGTTCGGCGGCATAACGCAGGATCGCCGGTGAGGCGCTGATGTCACGCATCACAACCTGAGTGACGGCACCCTCCAAAGGGCTGACGAAACGGGCCATGCGCGTATCCGACATCTGATCCATGGCGCGCTCCACCGCTTTGATGTCAGGAATACCGGCCCAGCCGAACTGATCGCCGTGCAGCACCTGCACATGCACCACGTGCAACTCAGCACCGCTGCGCCGCGCCAGCGCCTGGGCGTGTTCGCGCGCACATTCGCAGGTGGCGGAAAACTCGCTGGCCAGAACGATTTTGGACAGGCTTTTCATGATCGTCTCTCCCGATCGCAGTGGGACTCCAACTGGAGGCATGGGCCTCAGGATGAGACGCGCAAGCCCACGGTGCATTGATCTGGATCAAGCCGCAGCGAACCCGCAGACGATCCAATAGACTGACACCTCACTGCCTTGTGGATGATCTTGTGATGTTGTCCGCGCACACCACAGCCATGTTGCTGACTCTGGGCGTCGTCGCCATAACGGTCACCCTGCACTACGAGGGACTGAACGCGCTGAACAACGCCTTGCCACGCTGGCGCCACGTGCCTGCACGCCTGCGCATGCTGGTGCTGATTGCCTTGCTGCTGGTCCTGCATCTGATCGAAATCGGCATTTTCGGCCTGGGCATCCACATGGCCACACACTTTCCCAGCCTCGGCGGTATTTCCGGTGGTCACCCGGCATTGAGCCTGATGGATGCGGTGTACCTGTCAGCCACCACCTATTCCACACTGGGCTATGGCGATCTGGTGCCACACGGCGCGATCCGCATTCTGGTCGGAGTGGAATCAGTAGTCGGGCTGCTCATGATCACCTGGTCGGCCTCGTTCACCTATCTGGAGATGCAGCGCTACTGGACCCCGCGCTAAGCGGTGAGGCCAGGATGATCGTGTGTGGACAGCTTCACAACAACTGGTATGATCAGTTGATCAGATGACTGGAGTCTGCCGTGTTTCAAACCGTGGAAAAGCGTTCCCTGTCCGAGGCGGTTTACGCTCAGCTGCGCGACCGTATCCTCAGCGACGAACTGAGTGCCGGCGAGGAGCTGCCCTCGGAGCGTGTCCTGACCGAGCTGCTCGGGGTTAACCGTGGCGCCGTGCGTGAGGCCCTCAAACGCTTGCAGCAGGCGCGCCTGATTGCGGTGCGCCATGGCGGCGCGACCCAGGTCCTGGACTGGCGACGCGAGGCCGGACTGGAAATGCTGCCCAGCCTGCTGGTCAAGGCCAGCGGCCAGATCAACACCGAAGTTGCGCGCGGCATCCTCAGCCTGCGCCAAAGCCTGGCCCCGACCATCGCCGCTGCCGCCGCGCAGCAAGCCCACAGCGCGCTGGCCAACAGACTCGACGAGCTGCTCGAACGCATGCAGGCCGCTGCCGCTGACGACGCACGGCTGCAGGTACTGGCGCTGGATTACTGGCGCGAGGTGATCGATGGCAGCGGCAACATTGCGTACCGCCTAGCCTTCAACTCGCTGGAGGCCACCTACGCAGCCATTCGCCCGCTGCTGACCGCTGTGATGTGCGCAGAATTTCGCGACATCGCCGGCCTCAAGGCTCTGGCCCAGGCCATCCGCCAGGGCGACAGCCAGGCGGCGCAAGACCACGCTGCGGCCCATGTGGCTCTGGGTGGCCAGGCCATTGAACACCTGCTGCAACAACTTGGATCACGACAAAAGGGGCAAGCATGATCGGCATACCACTGGGCCTGATCACCGCCAACGCGGTGGAATGGGTAGTGCACAAACATGTCCTGCACGGCATGGGCAAGACACGCGGGACCTTCTGGTCATTCCATTTTCATGAGCACCACGGCGCCGTGCGACGCAATGACTACTACGATCCCAGCTACCGCCGCTTCCCCCTCGGCATGCATGCCCAAGGCAAGGAAGCCTGGGCCCTAATTGCCAGCTCGGCGGCGGTGGCGCCGCTGTTTCCGCTGGCGCCGTTCTATGTCGGCACGCTGTGGTACAGCGCCGCCAACTACTACCGGGTGCACAAGAAATCGCACCTAGACCCGCTGTGGGGCAAACAGCACCTGCGCTGGCATTACGATCACCACATGGGCCGCAACCCCAGTGCCAACTGGTGTGTCACCCGCCCCTGGTTCGACTACATCATGGGCACGCGTGAGTTCATGGCCGAGGGCGAGCACGAAAGCAATGTACTCGGTCTTGAAGGCCTGCCCGAGTGGCTGGAAAAACGCTTGCCACGGGCCGCCCGCTGGGGCCGCATCAAATCGCGCACGCAGTTGCGCCCCGCCGCCTGACTCAGCTGCAGATCAGGTACTGGGCTTTTATCGCGTGGTTGCGTCCATCTCCGCCACGGACAAGGCTGCGATTTGCCAACCCCCATCGACCAGGTCGAAGAGCACGTCAAAACGTATAGCGCGGGGTCGGTATTCAAAGCCGCCACGCAATCGAAGCTGGCCTTGCGCCGTAATCGCCGGCGGTATGTGATACGTCGGTGCAACCAGAACAGCCCTGCCCACATCGATACGTCGCTCGCGAAGTCCGGCAAAAATCTGGGCCAGATCCTTCTGGCTATGACGCGACTGAAAGCCGGGCGACCCCAGGGCGTACAGCACCGCGTAATTGCCTGTGCGATTGGCGTTGTCTACCGCAATCATCGTCGACCACACCAATCGCGCCAGAACCTCGTCGTCGGGCACCCGGGGAGCCGCAGACAAAGCAAGCGGGCTGCACAGCAGGAGGATAGCGGCGAGTCTTAAGACCCGCCGCCACACCCGATCGCTATTACCAAGCAATCTGAGCACCAATTCGACCACCGAACTCACCAGCATCAAGGCCGGAACCCACACCTGCCGAGAACACAAGATTATTTGACGCGCGGAAACTGGTTGCCAGCGAAAGCGCACTCTGGCCATCGTAATGGCCACCGCCAACGCTCATGGCGAAGGTCTTGCCGGAGGGAATCATCGGTGTGTCCAGTGCGAGCCCCAGCGCGATACCAGCCCGCGTCTCATCCATTTGCTCGTCAAAAAAGTCCTCCATGTCCGCGGTCGCAAGATTACCCAGTGCATCCGAAGTGACAAGTTGCACAGGCCCAGACTGCGCGGCCCGACTGGCTGACGATGTGATGCCGGAGAACCGATAGGTGTTGGCTGCATTACCAATCGCTACCTCATTGGCACGACTGGCTTCCACGCCGGCCCCAATAGCAACGGAGTTGTCGAAGTTTGCGCTGGACAAGTCACCGACCGCAATCGCCCGCTCACCCCCTGCCGCTGCAGCTTCACCGACCGCAACCGATCGCACGCCGCTCGCATTGGCAAGGTGACCCAGCGCAGTGGCTCGTTCAGCCGAGGCGGACGAACGCCAGCCAAACGCTGTAGCGCCAGGACCACTTGCCAGTGCCTGGCCGCCTACCACCGTTGTGGAGGGTCCAGTGGCGAGGGTCGCAACACCATTCGCACCATCGCGATTGCCGCCGATGGCGATCGAATCCCCACCCTCTGCTATGGCGGCATTGCCAATAGCGATGGCATTGCTGCCAGAGGCCACGGCGTCTTCACCCCCGGCGAAGCTCTGATCACCCGAAGCCGTCGTTTGATGCCCCACCGCTGTGCCCATCGCTCCGGTAGCTTGAGCCTGCCAACCCAGCGCAGTCGACCCGGGGGTATTGGCGATGCTTTCTCCGCCCACTGCTGTTGTCGAGTTACCCGCCGCAAACGCGCTATCGCCAACAGCCAGCGCGTCAACGCCGTTAGCAATGGATTCATTGCCAATCGCCGTCGAAAAATCTGACTGCGCGTCCGCATTCTCGCCTATCGCCGTTGTGCGTACGCCGGTAGCAGTTGCCAGGTGCCCCAGCGCCGTCGAGCGTTCGCCATCCGCGGCCGAGCGCCAACCGAATGCTGTCGCCCCCGGACCACTGGCCAGGGACTGACCGCCGACCGCAGTTGTCGAGGGGCCTGTGGCGATGGTTGCCACACCATTGCTAGCGCCACGGTTACCACCGATTGCGATTGAATCAC
This sequence comes from Oceanococcus sp., assembly GCA_030147945.1. GTDB lineage: Bacteria > Pseudomonadota > Gammaproteobacteria > Nevskiales > Oceanococcaceae > Oceanococcus. The sequence continues at coordinate 15,600 of JASBUL010000054.1, forward strand.
CACCTTCGGCCACCGCCGTGTTACCGATCGCAATCGCGTTGGTTCCGGACGCGATTGCGTCTTCACCGCCTGCGAAGCTTTGATCACCTGAGGCCGTAGTCTGATGCCCGACTGCCGTACCCATGGCACCTGTCGCCTGTGCTTGCCACCCCAAGGCGGTCGCGCCTGGCGTTGTCGCGTCGCTTTCACCGCCAACCGCTACGGTGGATGGTGCCGACGCCGTCGCCGGATTGGCGCCATCATTGTCACCACCTACAGCCACTGCATCAGCAGCACTTGCGACAGCCCCTGCGCCTACCGCAGTTGCGCCGGAAGCGCTCGCCGAAGCGCCTTCACCACACTCCACTGAATTTGTCGCCGCACCCACATTGCAGTCGGGTGTCGCATCGGCAAAGGCTGGTGTACTTAATGCCACAGCCAATGCGGCAACACTAAAGCCCGCCGCAATAGGACGTCGAATCGTACTGGCAATCATAAATCTCCCCTTAGAGGTTGTTGATGAGAAAGCTCATCAACACCTTCTACGCACCTGCTCGACGTTCAGATGCAGGGGAGCGAAATTAGGTCGTCTGGATAGCCTCAACTGCGAGTCAGGGTTTTCTCGCCGCTGTTCACACCCCACACTGGCCCGGGCAGCTCCAGTTTGAGCGGCGTGCGCACCGACACCATGTAGCGGTAGGCCGCCTCGCAACGCTGCGGGGTGGCCGTCATCACCACGTAGCCGTGGCCAATTTCCAGATCACCCACGGCTTGGCGCATGTGCCGGTTGTACAGCTGCAGCACGTTGACCACGGCCAGCGGCAAACCTTGCGAGCTGATCGAGGGGCACACGAACTCAACCCCCACCGAACCGCTCACACCGGGCTGATAGGCCATGTCGCGCGGGTCAGCGGTGAGCTCGTTGCAGAATGAGGTGTGAATGTCGCCGGTGATCACCACAACATCGTCAATCTCGGCGAAGGCCTCAAACAGGCGATTGCGCTGGGCCACGTAACCATCCCAGGCGTCATAGCCATACGGCACACCCGGGGCGATGAACAGCTGCGACATCATGGTTTGCTGCGCCACCACCTTCCACCGTGCGGTGCTTTCACGCATGCCCTCAATCAGCCATTGCTCCTGCTGCGGGCTGATCATGTAGCGCTGCGGATCAGCCGCTTCTTCGGCATTTTCTGCCTGCACCGAACGCCCTTCCAGACGCGATTCGAGCACGAAGAACTCAACCAGATCGCCGTACTGCAAACGCCGGTACAAGAACGCATCGGGATGCGTATTGGGGTTGTATTCCTCTCGCACCGGCAACCACTCGAAGTAGACCTGCATCGCTGTGCGCTTGCGCTCGGTCCAGCTGCCCTCTTCGCCTTCGGTGTGGTTGTCGGCACCATCGGCATAGCTGTTGTTGGTCGACTCGTGATCATCCCAGGTGCAGATCCACGGGTGCGCCGCATGCGCGGCCTGCAGATCGGGGTCGGTCTTGTACAGCGCATGGCGGGTGCGATAGTCCTGCAACGAGACAATCTCATGCCCCGGCGCCATGTAGCGCCCCAGCGCGAACGGCGTGGAGAGCAACTCGTCACCGCCGTACTCGTAGATGTAGTCGCCCAGCGTGAACACCACATCCAGATCATCGCGCTCGGCAATGCCCCGGTAGGCATTGAAATAGCCCATGGAATACCAGGCACAGGACGAAAAGGCGAAGCGCAGCTGATCCAGAGCAAGCTCGGCGCGCGGCGCGGTTTTGGTGCGCCCCAGCATCGACACCACCTCACCGCAGCGAAAGCGATACCAGTAGCGCGTCCAGGGTTCCAGCTGCGTCGCCACCACCTTGACCGTGTAGTCGCGGCCCGCGTCGGTTACGAAAACGCCCGAGCCCACAATGTCGGTCATCGCCTCGTCGCGAGCGATCTCCCAGGCCACCGGAATTTCATCGGTGTCCTCGGCCGGCGTAATGCGTGTCCACAGCACCACCGAGTCGTCCCAAGGATCGCCCGACGCCACCCCGTGGATGAAGCTCACCGCCACATCCGCATCCACCTGTGGCGCCGGCCCGGACAACTGACGCCCGGCCTCACCGCATGCACTCAAGGCCGGCGCCGCCCCCAGCGTAGCCAAACCCTTGAGTACCGAACGACGATCAAGCCCGTTGGCCTGATTGCGATTGCGACGCGCTTTCCCCATGGTTTCCCCTTTATCCTCGACGCATGTAATCGTTAATCCACCAGTCTAGCGAGCGCGCATGAACGGCAGATGACGACACAGACCAAGCCTGCACTCAGTCGCGCGGTGTCTCCCCAGCCTGCTCCCGCTCCCAGGCCGCCACGGCCCGCTCGTAGGCGCGCAGCGCGTCGCTGTATTGATCGAAGATGCAGTCCACACAGCCGCTGTCACAGCAATCACCCGGCAGGGGTTTTTCGGGTGGCTGGGGGCGCGGTCTGGGCTGCACGTTCGGATCCTTGTTCATATCTCACTACACCAACGACAGAATATTCTGACTTTATCTGTAGGCATTCACCGAT
>JASBUL010000069.1 GCA_030147945.1 Oceanococcus sp.
GGTGCCGCCGGCTGCATCGATGGCTTCGGCGGTGGCGTAAATGGTGCCGGGCAGGGGCGCATCGCCCTCCTGCTTGCTACGCCCGGTGACGTAGACCGTCGCGCCCAGCGCGCCGAGCGCTTCGGCTATGCCTTTGCCGGCGCCACGTGAGGCGCCGGTGACCACGGCCACAACATCGTTCAGTTCAATATTCATTTTTGTCTCCTGGGTGGGGCGTGGGTCTTTGAGGCTGTTTTAAAGCACCTGACCTTGCGCCGCTTCGCGGTGCCCGCCAGCCCGCATGGCTTTGTGCGGTCGACTCGACAAGACATCCTGTCTTGGCGAGTCTCAATCCGTCGTCCTGACGGATTGCTCGCAGTCGCCATGAGTGCTGCCGGCGCAACGTCTTTATAGTTGCTTTAAAACAGCCTCAAAGACCCAGCTCAACAGTGCGCTCAAGACCCTGTGCGCAGTTCGAATTTCATAACCTTGCCCGAAGCGTTCATGGGCAAAGCCTCGATTTGCTCAATGCTCCGCGGGGCCTTGTAGTTAGCCATGTTGTCGCGGCACCAACTGATCAGTTCTGCTTCATCGATACGCTGGCCCGGTTTGGCCACCACGAAGGCTTTGCCGACTTCACCCATGCGCGCATCCGGCACGCCGACCACGGCAACCTGGCTGATCGCCGGGTGGCCGGCCATGATGTTTTCGATCTCTGCCGGGTAGCAGTTGAAGCCGCCGCAGATGTACATGTCCTTGAGCCGGTCGGTGATGCGAATGTAGCCGGAGGCATCGAGCAGACCGACATCGCCGGTGTGGAACCAGCCGTCGGCATCGATCGCCTCGGCGGTGGCCGCAGGGTTGTCGAGGTAGCCCTGCATGACGTTGTAACCGCGCACCACAATCTCGCCGGTTTCGCCCTGCGCGACCGGCTGGTTGTCGCTATCAACAATGCGCACCTCGGTCTCGGGCACCGGTTTGCCGCAGGTGCTGACGATGGTCTCGGCGGAATCGCCCGGATCACACAGGGACACGATGCCGCAGGTCTCGGTCAGGCCGTAGCCGGTCAGCACGATGTCGAAACCCAGGTCCTTGCGCACACGTTCGATCAGCGAGGGGGCAACCGCCGCAGCACCGGTAATGGTGGCGCGCAGGGATGAAAAATCGCCGCCAGACAGCGCCGGGTCATCCAGCAGACTGATGAAGATGGTCGGCGGGCCGGGCAGGACCGAAACCTGATGCTCAGCGATGCGGGCGATGATGCCGGCGGCATCGAAGATCGCGTGCGGCAGGATGGTGCAGCCGCACAGCAGCCCCCCAAGCCACCCGACCTTGTACCCAAAGGCGTGGAAAAACGGGTTGGCAATCAGATAGTTGTCGCGAGGCGACAAGGCCATGCGATCACACCACTCGGCGACCACTTTGAGGTTTTGGCCGTGGTGGGTGATGACCCCTTTGGGTTTGCCAGTGGTCCCGGAGGTGAACATGATGTCCATCACGCTGTCGGCGGACAGCGCAGCGCTACGCTGTGCGACCTCGTCGCTGCTGATCGCGGCGCCGCGCTGGATGAAACTGGCCCAGTCGGTGTCGCCTTCGCGCGCACTGCACATCACGATAATGTCGCTGAGGCTGGCCGGGCGGTGCTCACCAAGCAGACTGGGATAATGCTGGCCCAGAAAATCCCCGGTGCACAGCAGCAGCTTGGCCTGGCTCTTGTCCAGAATGTAGCCGGCTTCGGCGCCTTTCATGCGTGTGTTGATCGGCACCAGAGCCGCGCCAATGCTGTGAATAGCAAGCCCGGCGATCACCCATTCGGCGTTGTTCTGGGCCCAGATCGAGACCCGGTCGCCGGCCTTGATACCGCTGGCGATGAGCGCGCGTGCGGCGTCAATACGCGCCAGATCGAGTTCCGCGAAGGTCCAGCGTCGGCCGTCCTCGGCGATCATGGCGCAGTGCTGCGGCTGGCTGGCCACGATGTGGTTCCAGGCCGCGGGAGATGTGGGGTGGCGAAAACTCATGGCAAGAAAACGTCCGGATTATTCGGGGTAGGACACGCTGATCTTGTCCGAGCGCAGGATGGCCTGGCAGCCCAGCACCCAGCCCTGCTCAAGATCGTTCTGGTCGAGCACCTGGTTCTGGGCCAGCTCGACCTCGCCGGCATCCAGATGACACATGCATGCGGCGCAAGCCCCCGCGCGACAGGAGTAGGGCGCATCCAGCCCGGCCTCTTCCAGGGTGTCGAGCAACAGCGCGCCCTGCTTGCCTTCGACGGTGTGCGTTTCGCCATCCAGTTTGACGTTGATGGTCACGCTGGCCGCGTCTGCGCTGCCGAGGGCTTCGGCAGGCGGCGTGTCGGCATCATCAGGCAACGACACGAAGCGTTCGATGTGCACCTTGTTGCGCGTATAGCCCGCGTCATGCAGAGCGGCTGCTGTGGCATCCATGAAAATGGCCGGGCCGCACACAAAACATTCCGCGTTTTCCCAACCCTGGGTCAGGCTGGCCAGCTGGGCCTGCGAGGGAATGCCCTGCACGCTGTCCAGCCAGTGCACAATCTGCAAACGTTGCGGATGCTCGCGCGACAGGCGGGCCAGTTCCTCGGCGAAAATCACCGAGCGTTCGTCACGGTTGGCGTAGATCAAGCGAACATGTCCACGTCCGGCCAGCAGCACACTGCGCAGGATCGACAGCACCGGGGTGATGCCTGAACCGCCTGCGAACAGCAGAAATTCGCCGTCCAGATCGCGCGGGCAGAAAATTCCGGCCGGTGCGGCCACCTCAAGCGTGTCGCCGGCGGCGAGGTGATCGCAGATCCAGTTGGAGGCGCGGCCGTCGACCACCCGCTTGATGGTCACGCGCAGCGGTTCGTCCAGATGTGGCGAGCTTGATGCGGAATAGCAGCGCGGCAGATTCTTGTCGCCGTGCGGCACATGCAGGGTCACGAACTGGCCCGGTTTGTAGGCAAAGCTGTCGCGCAGTTCGCTGGGCACATCGAAGACCACCGAGCGCGCGTCGGCGGTTTCCTCGATCACTTCTGCCACGCGCAGCGCGTGATACTCAAGACGGCTGATGACTCACTCCTGACCGGTTGTCGCGGGTTTTGCTATGCCCGGCAGGTTAGGTGGCGAGAAGCCTTCAAGCTTCGTCCGATGGGGTGATGGCCGGCACCTGCGCTGGCGCACTGTCACGTGGGCGTAACCGGCAAGACTTAAGCTCGCAAAGATGACTATCAAACGCACTTCTTCCGGTGGGTCGAGCGCGCTGACGCGGCGCGGCTTTCTTGCAGCTGGCGCGCATGGCGCCGCCTATTTCGCGCTGGCGCGTGTCCTGACTGGCTGCAATTCCGGTGGTCCGCTGGGCGGTGGCGGACCTGCGCCGGGGCTGCATGGTCGTCTGGGTGACATTGGCCCGCTGGGCGAGCCGTTGGATATCGGCCTGCGAATTCCGCAGGGCTTTACCGCGCGGGTGATCGCCCAGGCCGGCCAGACGGTGGCCGGCACCAGCTTGCGCTGGCACACCGACCCGGATGGTGGTGCAACCTACGCAACCGAAGACGGCGGCTGGATTTACGTCTCCAACCGTGAGTTCCTGCCGGGTGGTGTCAGCGCGCTGCGATTTGATGCGGCCGGCGAGATTGTCGATGGCTATGGCATCACCACGGATCTGCTCACCCGCATCAACTGTGGTGGCGGTGTCACTCCGTGGAAGACCTGGATGTCGGGCGAGGAATACGACCTCGGTCTGATCTGGGAGTGTGATCCCTGGGGTGTCGAGGCAGCGCGCCCCTTGCCGGCACTGGGCATGTTCTCGCATGAGGCGGCGGCGGTCGATCCGGCCACCAACATCGTCTACCAAACGGAAGACAAGGGCGATGGCCGTTTCTACCGATTTGTGCCGGATACACCCAATATCGGCGCTCGTCCCGATCTGTCGTCCGGGCGGTTGCAGGTCATGCGCGTGCTGGACGATGTGGTTTTTGAACCGGGTCGTTTTGCACCTGTTGCGGTGGACTGGCTGGATGTGCCCAACCCCAATCCGGTTGATTTGTCCTTGATCCCGCTGACCCCGGTGACGGATCTGCTGGCGGCGATCGACGGCAGTCTGGAGCTGTTCACGCCAACCCGCGCGCAGGCGCCAGAGAGTACGCCATTCAAGGGCGGCGAAGGCATCTGGTATCACGACGGCATCATCTACTTCGGGACCAAGGGCGATCGCCGCATCTGGGCCCATGACCCCGTCGCGCAAACGCTTGCCTGCCTGTATGACGATGACGAGTACGAGAACCCGATTCTGGACTCGGTCGACAACATCGTGATTACACCGGGCGGTGACATGATCGTGGTTGAGGACAAGAGCGAGGCTAACCAGCAGGCGGTTGCGATCACGCCGGATGAGCGCATCCTGCCTTTGATCGAACTGGCGGGTCAGGAAGGCAGCGAGGTGACCGGGCCGGCGTTTTCACCCGATGGCCAGCATTTTTATTTCAGTTCGCAGCGTGGTCCCGGCGCCAATGCCACCACCGGCTTCGCCGGGGTGACCTACTGCGTGAGTGGGCCCTGGTTTCAGAATCCCGGAGCTTGATGGCCACGCTTGAACTCGCGTTAGACTGAGCTTTTACAACGCTCAGGTGATTCGATGCGCGACGAAAGTTGGCGTGGTGTACGCGCTTTCGCACTGTTCGATCTTGTCGTCACCGGCCTTTTGGCCGTGCCGCTGCTGTCCGAATATGTGCTCGCCTTTTTGTTGTCCGGATTCGGTGTGCTTGGCTCACCGTCGCAGTGGCTGCCGTTCTCGACGCTGACCCTGGTGTTCTGCAATCTGGCCGGTGTGCTGGGTGTTCTTTGGAACGGTCTGCGCTGGATGCATCCGCAGCCCCTGATCGTGCGTATGGATCAATGGGGTCGTGTGGCGGTGGCCGCAGTGCTGGTTTTTTATCTGTGTTTCAAGGCCGCCCCGGTGGTGCTGTGGCTGTTCGTGATCACCGAGCTTGCGGGTGCCGT
>JASBUL010000078.1 GCA_030147945.1 Oceanococcus sp.
GGTGCCATTAATGGAGAAGGCGTAACTCACCACCGCCTTAGTACCAACTTCGCCACTGCCGGACGTGGTGTAGGTGAACTCGCTGACGTTGACATCACCATCGAAACCGCCGGTGCACGCTTGCTGAAAACCCTCGGTGTAGGCTTCCGACAGATCACCGGCATAAACCTGACCACTGCCGTCGCCCACCGGCACTTCGCTGGTCGACACATCGATAGTTTCATTGAACGCTTGTCCGTTGACCGTGCCACTGATCATCAAGCGCCAGGTCGAACCATCCGGCACGGCAAACTCACCACCGCCGCCCTGTGCAGGCGGATTGAAAGTGATCACGCTGGACGAGCCATCGGCATAGGCGATCTGGCAGCTGTAGCTGTCATCCACGCTGGTGCAATTGACCACCTCTTCCACCTGATCGAGCACGCCATCAAAACCCTGATGGTCGGTGCTGAACGAAGTGCTGAAGAAATTGAAACCGCTGTCTACGCCCGCTTCGTCGTACAGCGCAGCGAACTGCGCGTTGATCGTGTTGAGCGCGCTGCTGACGCTGCTCGCCCCTGGTCGGACGCTGACCCAGGTGTCGAACAAGGCGGCCAGATCGTTCTGCTCGGCAGCCAGACGCAGGGCCAGATCGGTCAGATCGTGAATATTGGCTACGCCGTCACCGTCCTCATCATAAGAGAACAGCTGCGTATCACCCAGCACAGCCCGCAGGATCAGCGGTGGTGTCAGGTTGCTGACCTCGGCATCAAAAAGTCCATTCGCGTCGGCAATGGCAACGGCTTCCTGGCCATTGGCCCCCTTGATCAATACATCCGCAGAACTGAGCGGCGCGCCGGTGGCCACAACACCGCTGATAAAACGCTCCTGCGCAGGACCAGCCCCGCTACTGCCCCCACAGCCGGTCATGCACAGGGAGGCCGCCAGCACGCCGAACAGGGCGCTGCAACGGGCAGAAATCGGCAACGTCATCATCATGAATCCCTCCTGGAAAGATGAACTCAAGCGTGATCCAGCGCTGGCCTTTCAGATACCCCCCAAATGCGGGGAAGCGCTTATAAGCGCGCAAAAAAAGCGCCCGTGGTGATCACGGGCGCCTCTGCAGCGGATGCTTAAGCGTGCAGCCTAGGGAACCGGATCGCCGTTGACCTCACCTTCGGTCAATTGATCACGCGTCCCGTCCGAATTGAGCTGCTGGACCACCAGCCCACTGGCCGTATCCACCCAGGTTTCGACAGGCTCTGCGGCCCCGCCATCGATGCTCGTTTCCTGCTTGAAGTGGCAGGCCTGGAATGTGCCACCGGGCACGCTGACGGATTTGATGCCCAGGAACGTGCGTGTCATGGAAACATCCTGCGACATGGCGAAACCGAAGCTGTTGATGTGCTGCCGGTAGGTCTGGTCATAGGACTCACCCGGCTGCAGGTTGAAGCGCAGTTCGTAGGACGGATCAAAGGTGATCGTGACGGCCGCAGGTGACGTGGTTTCGGTGCCCAGCACGTTGATCAGGCTGGCCGCTTCATCCATGGTCTGGTAAGTGTCGGTGCTGGACGGCGAACCATTCGAGGTGGTCATGTTGGACACCGTCTTGGTCGCCGACTGACCGTTGAAAGTACCGCTGGTCACGCTGCGATCATCGGTTACGGTGACACTGTTGTCATCGCGCTTGAGGGTCCAGCTGTAGCTGCTCCCCGGGGTCAGCAAGACGGGCTTGAAGCAGGCTTTGGCCGTACCGGACGACGGTGTCGGCGTGGGCGTGGCACTGGGTGTGGGCGTTGCGCTTGCCGTCGGCGTCGGTGTCGGCGCACTGCTCGGGCTGGGCGTGGGACTGCTGCTGACCACCGGCCCACCAGGTGTCGCCGTCGGCGTGGGCGTCGCGGCCGGCGAAGAGCTCGGGCTCGGCGTCGCACTCGCTCCCGGCGTAGCGGTGGCGCTCGGCGCCGGTGTCGCGGTCGCCGCAGGCGTGGGTGTGGTGTTGCTGGTCAGATCGGTGATGACCAGGTTGTCATCTTCAAATATGCAGCCGCTGAACAGCGTGGTGATCAGTGCCGCGCCCATCAATTTCTTCATGAAAGCCCCCAGTGAGTCCGGATGAAACAGAGAATTCTCCAACGCGGGAACTATTCCCTGAGGGCTGGTTCGGCGATACCCCTTGTTTGGGGGGATGTGTTCAGCGGCTCACCGCGGCGCGCAGGCGCCAGGCTGCAAGACAGGCCAGCAAGGCCGTGGGCGTCAATGCCGCCAGCGCTGCAGGCCAGTCGTAGACCTGACCGAGACTGCCGGCGACTTCGTTGAGCACGTAAAACGCGATACCCAGCATCACGCCAACGAACAAGCGCTGACCGGCGCCGGTGTCACGCAAGGGACCGATCACAAACGGCACGGCCAGAATGACCATGACCATGACGGTCAAAGGTGTGGCCAGCTTGCGCCACAGCGCGTACTGCGGCGCCGTGTTGTCCAGCCCGTTGCTGTCGAGATAACGGATGTACTGAAACAGGCCTCGCAGGGACAGGCTGTCGGCACGTAACACGAACAGCTGGAGCACCTCCGGATCTAGATCCACAACCCATTCGGCGGCGTCTCGCTCACGAATGCGCACACTGCCGTAATCCAGCAATGTCTCGCGCAAATCCATGGCCTGCCACTCACCATCGGCAAATTCCGCACGCGCCATGGCCACGGTCTGAATCAAACGACTGTCGTTCTGATTCACATGCAGAACCTGGATGTCTTCAGCCACCGTGTCCTGCGGCAAGCGCCCGATACGAATGTACTGCTCCCCCTGGCGCAGCCACACCGCGGCACTCGATACACGCCCATCACCGAAACGTGCACTGGTGGAAATATTATCGGCCGCCTGCTTGGCCACCGGCACGGCGAACTCGCCCATGGCCAGAACCAGCAAGCCCAGCGCCAGGCCAGCCTTGCCGGCCGACCAGGCCACCCGGTAGACCGAAACGCCAGCCGCCTGCATGACCACCAGTTCACCCGCCGCAGCCAAGGCGCCAAGCCCAAGTATGGTGCCCAACAAGACCACCAGCGGAAACATTTCATAAAGCAGCTGAGGCATTTTGAGCAAGGTGACCAGCGCCACCAGTTGCAGGCTGTAATCGCCCTGCCCCAGGTCATCAAGCTCCTCGACCAGGGTCACAAAACCGCTGATGCCGGTCAGCGCCAGAGCAACGATCACCGACATGCCCAGCAAGGCATTGCGGATGTGCGCGTCCAGTATCTTCATGCGCGCTGCACCTTGAGCCGTTCAATCCAGCCGCCGCGCACGGCGTACAGGCGCAGTATCGCCAACGCCAGCACCAGGTGGACCCACCACAGGCCGATCCAGGCCGGCAACTTGCCGGACTCCAGCCACGCCTGCGCAATGCCCAGCAAATTGAAATAAACGATGTAGATGACGATGCCCATGGCCACTTTGCTGTAGCGCCCGGCCCGCGCCTCGATACGCGACAAAGGCACTGCCAGCAGCGCCAGCAACAGCACCGCCAGCGGCGATGACAGGCGCCACTGCAGCTCCGCCTGATCTCGTGGATCAGCCGAACCCAGCAAAGCCATGCTCGGCTTGGTCGCCTGCTTGCTTGAGCGATAGACGAAATCAGGCGGATCGATGGTCACCCCGTGCTCATCAAAGCGTGTGATTCGAAAATCGGCCTGGCCGGCCGCGCCATCCACCCGATAACCATCCAGCAACACGATGTTGCGTGCGCCGGTTATGGGATCGGTGCGCTGTACACCGCGCGGCGCGGTGATCACGCTTTCGCCACGCTCGCTGAGCAAACGCGCAAACACGCCGCGGATCTCGCTGCGGTCATCCGACACCGACTCGATGTAGAACACCCCGCCATCATTGGGTAGCTCACGAAAACGCCCCGGCTCCAGCACCCCGAACTTCAGATCCTGAGCCGCCTTCTTGGTCAGAAAATCAACCGTGCGACCGGCACTGGGACTGAGCCACAGGCTCAGCAATGCGGTCACAAGCGCCAGCATCAATCCGAGATGCAAGAACGGACGGTACATGCGTCCCAGGCCCACGCCGCAGGCGTGCATGGCGGCGATCTCACTGTCGCGGTACATCCGCCCCAGACTCAGCATGGCCCCGAGCAGCAGCGAAATCGGAATCAGGATGGTCAGATATTGCAGGCTCGACAGCAGCACCACCTTCCACAGCAGCTCGGGCGGGATGCTGCCTTTGGCCGCCTCGCCCAGAAAACGTGCGAAGCGGGTACTCAGCATCACCGCCATCAGCACCGCGGTGACCGCGGCCCAGGTACGTGCCGCTTCCGCCAGCAGGTAGCGCTCCAGAATGCGCTTGGACAAGCCCGACTCCAACTCTAAGCAAAGCCACATGGTATCCGCTGCTCACACCTGCGGGGAACTGGCCGCAACAACTGATGTGCGCAAATCTGCCGGACCGCAGGTCCCATGCTTACCACGCGGTTTGCCCGGCAATAACCATACACAGGTGTATATCTGTGCTTTTGCAGTGTGTTCAGCCAAGCCCTGCCGGGCCCACTGAGCTATCATCAGCACACACTTCTGAGCCGCATCAGCATGAAATATCAAATCAAAGCCGGCGCTGCAGACAAGCAGCGCACCGCCTGCCTTGTCCTCGGTGTCTTCGAGCGCCGCAAGCTGTCCGAACCGGCACAAGCGGTGGATCAAGCCACCGACGGCCTGCTCACCGAGATGCTGGGCAGCGGCGACATGGATGGTCGTGTCGGTCAGACCCTGCTGCTGCACAAGTCGCAGGGCGTAGCGTGCGAGCGCATTTTGCTTGTAGGACTGGGCAAGAGCACAGACTTTAATGCCACCCGTTACACCCAAGCGCTGACCAGCGCCGCTCAGGCGCTCAGCAAACTCGGCGGCAAGGACTGTTACAACACGCTTTCGCTGCTCAGCGTCCAGGGCATGGATGAAAGTTTCGCCGTGCGCCAGGGCGTGCTGGCCAGCGCAGCCGCGTTTTACCGCTTCGACGAATTGCTAATCAAGAAAGCCCCGGCCAGCAAGCTCAAAAGCATGACCCTGGCCGTGGCTGCGCGCAGCGCCGCACTGGATGCCGCACTGGCCCAGGCCACAGCCACCGCTGCCGGCGTCAAGCTGACCATGGACCTGGGCAACCGCCCGGGCAACCTGTGCACCCCCTCAGACCTCGCGGCACTGGCCCAGGACATGGCCAAAGGCCAGAAGAACTTGAGCTGCACGGTGCTGGAAGAAAAAGACATGGCCAAACTGGGCATGGGGGCGCTGCTGTCGGTCTCACGCGGCAGCCGCCAGCCGGCCAAGCTGATCATCATGGAATACAAGGGCGGCAAGAAAGGTGACAAGCCGGTCGCTCTGGTCGGCAAGGGCCTGACGTTCGATGCCGGCGGCATCAGCCTCAAGCCTGCGGCCAAGATGGAAGAGATGAAGTTCGACATGTGCGGCGGGGCCACCGTGTTCGGCGTGTTCCAAGCCCTGATCGAAGCCCAGCCGAACATCAATGTGCTGGGCGTTGTGCCGGCTTCGGAAAACCTGCCCGACGGCGATGCCAACAAACCTGGCGATGTGGTCAAGAGCATGGCCGGGATCAGCATCGAGGTGATCAACACCGATGCCGAAGGGCGTCTGATTCTGTGCGATGCGCTGACCTACACACAGGAAAACTACGACCCGGAGGTGATCATCGACATGGCCACGCTGACCGGCGCCTGTGTGGTAGCGCTGGGTGATCAGGCCACCGGGCTGTTCGCCAACAACCAGCAGCTGGCCGACGAACTGCTTGCCGCCGGCCAGAGCACGGCCGACCGGGCCTGGCAGATGCCACTGTGGGAGGAATACCAGAACCAGCTGAAAAGTGCGGTTGCCGATGTGGCCAACGTGGGTGGGCCGGGCGCCGGCGCGATCACCGCCGCCTCGTTCCTGCACCGCTTCACACGTAAAGCGACCTGGGCCCACCTGGATATCGCCGGCACCGCGTGGAATGCGCGCAAGCTGGGTACCGGCCGCCCGGTGCCGATGTTGATGCAATACCTGTTCAACAAGGCTTCGTGACCCGCGTCAGCTTCTATGTGCTGAACGCGCCGGATGCGGACGTGCATGATTTCGCATGCCGTCTGCTCGAGCGCATCCACAGCCAATCGCAGATGGCTTATGTCAACCTGCCCGACGCCCAGGTCGGGCAGGTTTTCAATGAGCGCCTGTGGACATTCAAACAGGGCAGCTTCGTGCCACATGACCTGGAGCACGAGGACAACACCTCACCGATCGTGCTGGGCATGGGTGCACAACTGCCGGCCCAGCGTGATGTGCTGCTCAATCTGGACCTGGGCCAGCCCCAGCCACCCGACTTTTTTTCCAGCTTCGAACGTGCGCTGGAAATCGTCGCCGGTGATGCAAACGAGAAGGCAGCCGCACGTCAGCGCTACGCTTTCTACCGCAGCCGCGGCTACGAGCTCGAAACTCATCAGATCGGCGCCTGACCCGACGCCCCCTGCCCCTTATAATGGCCGGCTTTTTCCCGGTCACAGCAACGCTGCTTTCGCATGGACAAGAACTACGATCCCGCCGAGATCGAATCCCGCTGGTACACCCAGTGGGAGGACAACGGATACTTCCGCATGGGCATGGAGGGTGATGCGTACTGCATCATGATCCCGCCGCCGAACGTGACCGGCAGCCTGCACATGGGGCATGCCTTCCAGGACACGATCATGGATGCGCTGACCCGTTATCACCGCATGCAAGGCCACGCCACGCTGTGGCAGCCGGGCACCGACCACGCCGGCATCGCCACCCAGATGGTGGTGGAACGACGCCTGGCCGCTGAAGGCACCAGCCGCCACGATCTTGGCCGCGATGCCTTCATCGAAAAGATCTGGGAATGGAAAGCCGAGTCCGGTGGCAACATCACCCGCCAACTGCGCCGCATGGGCGCCTCGGTGGACTGGGAGCGCGAACGCTTCACCATGGACGAAGGCCTGTCCGAGGCGGTCACCGAGGTGTTCGTCAAGCTGCACGAAGAAGGCCTGATCTACCGCGGCCAGCGTCTGGTCAACTGGGATCCGGTTCTCAAGACTGCGGTGTCGGATCTGGAAGTCGAATCGCAGGAAGAAAACGGTCATCTGTGGCACTTCCGCTACCCGCTGAGTGACGGCTCCGGCCATCTCACGGTTGCCACCACCCGACCGGAGACCATGCTTGGCGACAGCGCCGTGGCGGTGCACCCGGACGACGAGCGCTATCAGCATCTGATCGGCAAAACCATCACGCTGCCCCTGGTCGGACGCGAGATTCCGGTGATTGGCGATGATTACGTCGATCGTGAATTCGGCACCGGGGTGGTCAAGATCACCCCGGCACACGACTTCAATGACTACGAGATGGGCCAGCGTCATGGCCTGCCGCTGATCAATATTCTCAACGACGACGCCAGCCTCAACGACGATGTGCCCGAGAAATATCGCGGCATGGATCGTTTCGATGCGCGCAAGGCCGTAGTCGCCGATCTCGATGCCCTGGGCCTGCTCGACAAGGTCGATGACCATCGCCTGATGGTGTTGTGCGGCGACCGCACCCATCAGGTGCTGGAGCCGTATCTGACCGACCAATGGTTCGTCAAAGCCCAGCCCCTGGCTGAGCCGGCCATTGAAGCGGTGGAGTCCGGACGCATTCGTTTCGTGCCGGAGAACTGGTCCAAGACCTACTTCGAGTGGATGCGCAACATTCAGGACTGGTGCATTTCGCGTCAGATCTGGTGGGGCCATCGCATCCCTGCCTGGTATGACGACGCCGGCAACATCTACGTCGGGCGCAACGAAGACGAAGTGCGTGAAAAGCATCAGCTGGATGCCGGTCTTGCGCTGCGTCAGGACGAGGACGTGCTCGACACCTGGTTTTCCTCCGCACTGTGGCCGTTCTCGACCCTGGGCTGGCCGGCCAATACCGCTGAACTGGCCAAGCATTACCCGACCAGCGTGCTGGTCACCGGTTTCGACATCATCTTCTTCTGGGTTGCCCGCATGATCATGATGGGCCTGAAGTTCATGGACGATGTGCCATTCCGCGAGGTGTATGTGCACGGCCTGGTGCGCGACGCCTCCGGGGCCAAGATGTCCAAGTCCAAGGGCAATGTGATCGATCCGCTGGATGTGGTCGACGGGATTACCCTGGATGCCCTGCTGGACAAGCGCACGGCCGGCTTGATGCAGCCCAAGATGGCGGAAAAGATCGCCAAGCAGACACGCAAGGACTTCCCCGAGGGCATTCCGCAACACGGCACCGATGCGCTGCGCTTCTACTTTGCCGCGCTGGCTTCGACCGGGCGTGACATCCGCTTCGACACCCAGCGACTGGCCGGCTACAAGAATTTCTGCAACAAGTTGTGGAATGCCGCGCGCTATGTGGACATGACCGTCGAAGGCATCGACCTGTCAGACGACGGCGAGATCGAAACCGGTGTCGCCGACCGCTGGATCATTTCCAAGCTGCAGCACACCGAAGCGACCGTCAATCGCCATTACGCGGGCTATCGCTTCGACCTGATCGCCGCGGAACTGCATGAATTCGTGTGGCACCATTTCTGCGACTGGTATCTGGAACTGACCAAGCCGGTCATCAACAATGCCGACAATCCGGCCGCCCGCCGTGGCACCGCCCGGACCCTGGTGCGCGTGCTGGAAACGGTGCTGCGCCTGCTGCACCCCTTGATGCCCTACATCACCGAGGAGATCTGGCAGCGTATTGGCCCGCTGGCCGGCAAGCAGGGCGAAACCATCATGCATCAGCCCTACCCGGTGGCCGACCCCAACAAGGCCGATCCGGCCGCCGAGGCCGACATCGCCTGGTTGCAGCAATGCCTGCTTGGGATCCGCCAGATTCGCGGCGAAATGGACATCGCGCCGGGCAAACCGCTGGACGTGTTGTACCAGGATGAAAGTGCCGACGATGTGTCACGCCTGGCCTCAATGGGGCCATGGTTGAACGCACTGGGCCGCATCAACAGCCTCGAACCGGCTGGCGACAACCCGCCGGAATGCGCCATGGCAGTGGCCGGCTCACTCAAACTGCTGGTGCCAATGGCCGGATTGATCGACAAGGATGCGGAGCTGGCCCGACTCGACAAGCAGATCGCCAAGCTGGAAAAAGAACTGGCCGGCGCAGCGGCGCGGCTGAAGAATCCGAGCTTCGTCGAGAAAGCCCCCGCGGAGGTTGTCGAAAAAGCCCGTCAGCAGGCTGACGCGCAAGCCCGCACCTTGAATGAGCTGAAAGCCCAGCAGGACAAGATTCGCGCCCTGTAGGCGCGATACGCTCAGGCGGCGTGCTGTTTGACGCGCCGCTTTTCGATCTTGTCCAGGCACAGGGCCAGCGTCCGGCTGATCACCGTCTGATGGCGGATCATGGCCAGCTTGGGCCAGGTTGCACGCTCGCCTTGGATGATCATGCGACGCACGTCCTGAATCCGCGGATTACGGATCACGCGCGTGTAGCTGTTCATGTCAAAGCTCGGCAGGATGGTCACGTTGCCGCGGTAGTCCTGATCAAGAATGCCGGAGGCATGATCCAGGTGGCGGCGCAGGCGACTCAGTGGGTGCGGCAGATTGTTACGGGTGAACTTCAGCGCCAGCTGGGCCTGATGACGTGCCGCGCCCAGGGCCAGACGTCCAGCACCGTGCATCAGACCCGCCTCATCCGGCTCGCGCTGGGTCAGAAACGGCAGCACATGCGGGTTGGTCTGACTGACGATGAAATGATTGACGTTGAACAACCGACGCAGGCGCATACGCGGCAGGTCGCTCTGCAGCGAGCCATCTGCCCAGCGCAGTGACGACATGTACGGCTCGCGTTTGCCTTGCAGGTTACGCGTCGCCAGCTTCACCGGCGGGAACAGGAACGGCACAGCGCAGGATGCGAGCACCGCCTCACGCATGTACAGATGCGGGAAGGTCAGATGGTTGAGCAGGCGTGCCGGCTGGTTGTCGGCCACCGGTGACACGGTGATGTTCATCGAGATGCCGGACAGGGCATGGGCCTCTTCGAAGGTCACATCCGGCAGGTTCTCCGACAGACCACGGCGCAGCTTGTTCTGATCCATGATGCCGCCGGTGCGGCGCATGTCGCGCGGCGACAGCAGGCCCCACAAATCCAGATAGAGGTTGTCCGGATCCATCAGGGTCTGGGCCTCTTCCCGGGTGCGCGCCGAGACACAGGCCCCGACCAGCGATCCCGCACTGGAGCCGGACATGATGTCCGGCAGCAAATCATGCAAATACAGGGCGCGGACAATACCGACGTGGAACAACCCCATGGTGGCAC
The DNA here is from genome assembly GCA_030147945.1 of Oceanococcus sp. Taxonomy (GTDB): domain Bacteria; phylum Pseudomonadota; class Gammaproteobacteria; order Nevskiales; family Oceanococcaceae; genus Oceanococcus. The sequence continues at coordinate 10,306 of JASBUL010000078.1, forward strand.
CGCCGGACAACATCAGTGCCGAACGCCCGTAGCTCTGAGCCAGATCGGAAAAGAATGACCGTTTGGTCGCTTTGCGGATGCGGGAATCAGGCTGCTCGGCAATCCAGTCCAGGGCTTCGGTCACTGTGTCCAGATAGGACTCGATCAGATATTTGGTGCCCAGCGGGCTGACCCCGTAGAGCAGCGGGTTGCCCGAGTTGCCCAAGTTCCAATGCAAACCCTGACGCAATTCATACATCAGGTCATCGGGGCGGTCCTGATAGCGCAGACGACGGATGGTATCCAGACGCTCACGCACCAGCTGGTGGTCGTAGTCCTTGCTGGTTTCGGTCTCGCGCCATTCGTGCCCGCCGCTGAAATGCTCGTAATCGGTCGCAGCCTCCAGCCATTCGTCGTAATTGATCGCGTTGTCCATTGCACGCTGGGCCTCGTAAAGGCGATAGCGATCACGCAGCTTGTGCATCCATGGCGTAGAGGTATTCGGCACCGTTCCCGTCCTGAAATATTGTGTAGGTCTTATGCAGTGATCATGCCACTGGCGGCACCCCGACGCGAGCCGCAGCGTGGACAAGCCTGCCCGGCCACCGCACAATCGGGCGCTGACCCACAGCCTGCCGAGCCGCATGAGCGACCGCATCGCGTCGATACTGACCTCCGCCAGCGAAATCATCCTGGGCAAACCGGATGTCCTCAAACTGTCCTTGAGCTGCCTGCTGGCACAAGGCCACCTGCTAATCGAAGATGTGCCCGGCGTGGGCAAGACCACGCTGGCGCAGACCCTGGCCCACCTGCTCGGCCTGCAATACCGCCGCATCCAGTTCACCAGCGACCTGCTGCCGGCCGACATTGGCGGCGTGTCGGTGTTCGACAAGGACAGCGGCCAGTTCCGCTTCCAGCCCGGCCCGGTGTTCTGCCAGGTGCTGCTGGCCGATGAAATCAACCGCGCCAGCCCGAAAACCCAAAGTGCGCTGCTCGAGGCCATGGAAGAAGGCCAGGTCACCAGCGATGGCGAGACACGCAAGCTGCCGCAGCCGTTTTTTGTCATCGCCACGCAAAATCCGCTGGATCAGATCGGCACCTTTGCGCTGCCCGAATCGCAGCTCGACCGCTTCCTGATGCGTTTGTCGCTGGGCTACCCCTCGCATCAGGCTGAAAAAGAGTTGCTGCTCGGCCAGTCACGCCGCGAACTGTTGCTGCAGCAGGGCAACGTGCTCAGCGATGGCGATGTACTGGATCTGCAGTCTCAGGTCGGCGGCATCACCGCCAGCCCGGCACTGATCGACTACATCCTGGCCCTGGTCAATGCCAGCCGCAGTCATGCGCGTGTCGCACTGGGCCTGTCACCACGCTCCGGCCTGGCCCTTAAGCGCGCAGCCCAGGCCTGGGCCCTGATCGATGGGCGCAAAGCGGTGGTGCCGGAAGACGTTCAGGCGGTGTTTCCGCACGTCGCCGGTCATCGCCTGCAGCTCAACAGCGGCGACGACAGCGGCGTCGCGACGCTGATCAAGGAGCTGCTCGCCGACGTCGCCATCCCCTGACCCAGCGCCGATCAGGTGTCCCTGTACCAACGTCTCAACCAGCGCTTCGAAAGCTGGGTGGTGTCGCGGCACAAGCCGCAAGCGCCACCGGTTACCATCCGTCGCGGGCGCTGCTACATCCTGCCGACCCGGCCGGGATACGTGTTTGCCTTCATGCTGCTGGCCATGCTGCTCGGCGCCATGAACTACAGCAACTCACTGGCCTTTGCGCTGACCTTTCTGCTCGGCGGCATGGGCATGGTCGCCATGCACCACACCAATGCCAATCTGCTCAAGCTGAACGTGCATGTGCCGCGCATACCCTCGGTGCACGCGGGTGACCCGGTGTGGGTGCCGGTGCAATTCAGTCACAGCACACAGAAAACCCGCTACAGCGTGCTTTGCGGCCTCAAGCGATCGGCGCTGTCCGCAGACTCTGCAGTGGACTGCGAAGCGGACGAGAACGTGCTGAGCGGGTTCGAGATTCCCGCGCAGCCGCGCGGGGTCTACCGCGTCCCGCGCTTCACCGTGGCCACCGAATTCCCGCTGGGCCTGTTCCAGGCCTGGAGCTGGATTACCCTGAGTAGCGAGTATCTGGTTTACCCCAAACCCGCTGCCCACACGCGCCCGATACCGCCGGTTGCCGGGGAACGCGGCAAACGCTCCGGTGCGCAACGCGGGCGCGATGATTTTTCCCATCTGCGTGACTACCAGTACGGCGATGCGCCACGCACCATTCACTGGAAACGCTACGGTCATACCGGGCGTCTGACGGTCAAGACTTTTGCCGATCCGATGGATGAATCGCTATGGCTGGACTGGTCCAGCCTCAGCGATCTGCGTGATCCTGAGCGGCGTTTGTCACAGCTGTGTCGCTGGGTTCTCGATGCCGAAGCCGGCCATCAGGCTTACGGCCTGCGTCTGCCGGGCGTTGAACTCAAGCCCTCGCGCGGCGCGGCGCATCGGCAGCAATGCCTGGAACAGCTGGCCCGCTTCGGCACGCCCGGAGGCACCACATGAGTGCCGTTCGCGATCACCTGTCGGCGGCCAAGGTCTACCGCGTCCTGGCGGTGTTGTTCCTCATCGCCGCCCCCCATCTGCCGCGCCTGCCGCTGTGGGCCAGCGCCCTGGTGATCGCCATGGGCATCTGGCGCGCGCTGGCCGCCCAACGGACCTGGCCGATGCCGGGTGCGCTGCTGCGCAATCTGCTGGCGGGCCTGGCCCTGGTCGGCATCTGGACCCAATACCAGACCCTCAATGGCCATCACGCCGGGGTCGCGCTGCTGGTCGTGATGCTGGCCATGAAACTCACCGAGATGACCACGCGGCGTGATTATCTGGTGGTGATCTATCTCAGTTATTTCCTGCTCATCACCCATTTCCTGTTCAGTCAGGAAATGATCATGCTGTTGCTGATGTTTGCCGGCGCGCTGGCGATTACCAGCGTGCTCATCGAGGTCAACCACCCGCAGGGCATCCTGCCGCTGAAACGTAACCTGCGCTTGTCAGGCACGCTGATGCTGCAGGCCGTGCCACTGATGCTGATCTTTTTCGTCCTGTTTCCGCGTATTCCCGGGCCACTCTGGGGCATTCCCACCGATGCCGGTGCAGGCATGACTGGCCTGAGCGATTCGATGGAACCGGGCATGATCAGCGAGCTGGGCATGTCGGACGCGGTGGCCTTCCGGGTCCGTTTTGACGCCGAGGCACCGCCACGCAGCGAGCTGTACTGGCGTGGCCCGGTGTTCGAATATTTCAATGGTCGCAGCTGGCTGCCAGGCCCGGGCAGCGATTTGCCCATGCGTGAGCAGATCGAGTTCGAAGGCCCTCCCACCGTTTACGAGATGCAACTGGAGCCACACGGCAAACGCTGGCTGCTGGCCCTGGATCTGCCACGCGGCCCGCTGCCCGAAGGCACCAGCATGGGCCGCGACCTAGTGCTGCGCCACAAATGGGATGTGATCGACAAAAAGCTTTACCGACTCGCCTCAGGCACGCGCTACAACGTGGATAGCGAAGCCAGCGAGCGCTATCGGCAACATCTGCTGTCCCTGCCTCAGGCCTCCAACCCGCAAACCCGTGAGATGGTGCTGAGCTGGAAAGCACAGGACGACGCGCCTCAGGCGATCATCGCCACCGCCCTGCAACACTTCGCCGATCAGCCCTTCCACTACACCCTGCGCCCGCCGTTGCTGATGAACCAGCACAGCATCGATCAGTTCGTGTTCGAAACACGCCGCGGTTTTTGCGAGCACTACGCCAGCGCTTTCACCTTCATGATGCGTGCGGCAGGCATACCGGCGCGCGTGGTCACCGGCTATCAGGGCGCCGAACGCAATGGCGACTACTACATCGTGCGCCAGTCGGATGCCCATGCCTGGAGCGAGGTGTGGCTGGACGGTCGCGGCTGGGTCCGCATCGACCCCACCGCGGCGGTTGCGCCGGAGCGCGTTGAACTCGGCCTGGGCGGCGCGCTACCGGCTGGTGAGCCGATACCGGGGCTGGCCCGCCTGAGCCGCGGCACGCTGGTGCAACTGCAGCTGCGCTGGGACCAGGTCAATGCCGCCTGGAATCGCTGGGTTCTGGCCTACGGCCCGGAGCTGCAGCAAAACCTCATGGCGGCGCTGGGCATGTCGGGACTGCGCGCCCTGCTCATTGCGCTGACCGTGCTCACGCTGTCCAGCCTGCTCATCGTGAATCTGCTGGTCGCCCGCGCTCATCAGAGCGAGCTGGAACGTGATCCTGTGCAGCGCATCTGGCGGCGCTTCCTGGGCAAGCTCAAACGCGCAGGACTGGCACCACAACCCAGCGAAGGCCCGATCGATCTGAGCCAGCGTATTGCCCGCCAGGCACCAAAACTGGCTGGCGACGCCGAGCGTATCAGTCAGCTGTATGTGCGCCTGCGCTATGCCAGTCGGCAGACCGACCCGGCCCTGCTGAAACGTTTCCGCCAACGGGTCCGTGCATTCCCGTCGCGCGCAGGCTGATCAGCGTATCGCCCACATCGCGTCCAGCGGTGCACGGATGTGGCTGATGTCCAGACCATTGAGGTATTTCATGGTCTGGCGCGGGCGGTAACTGCGCCCGTCGAAGAACAGGTCAGCGCCCATCAGCAACTTGTGTGATGCCTCATCCAGCTCCCAGTCCTGATCGTGCTCGCCTTCGTTCTTGTAGCCAATATTGGGATAGGCCACATTCAACTCCCGCGCCGCTTCACGATAAAGCCTGGGCAGATAAACATCCTGTGCCGCACGCTTGAAATCCAGCACCTCGGAGAAATCGCCCCAACGGATGATCTGGCCCAGGTACCAGACAGCCTGCGAATACCAGGGAAAATTCGCCGCGCCGAACTGAAAGACCAGATCGCGCGGCTGCGCGCCAGCCAAGGTATCGATGCCTTTGGTCAGCACTTCCAGGGCCTGCACCGGCACGTTGAGCGCATCTCGCGCGCTGAGCAGAGGCAGCGCATCCTCGCGATGATTCTCAAGCCAGGCCGCCGCCTGCATCAGGGCACGCAGCAGTGCACGGTGGGTACGCGGATGTTCGCGCAGAAAATCATCCTGTACAGCCAGCACCTTGCCGAGACTGTGATTCCAGAAGGCCTGCTTACTGAACATCAGTGACACCAGACCTTCTGCCGCGGCCAGCGAGCCCCACGGCTCATCCAGCCAGGCACCGTCATAATTGCCGTCCCGCAAACTGCGCAGCACCCGCCCCGGCGTGATCGCAACCAGTTCGACGTGTTCCAGCGGGTCGATCCCCACGCTGGCCAGGCAATAACGCAGGTCATAACTGCCATTGCTGTAGCGGTCGCTGACAGCAAAACGCAGACGCGGCAAACCGGCCTGGCGGCGTTGCGCCACCAGCACGGCCAGTGCCTGCAGGGACTGTGCGGGGGTCACCCGCTGCTGTCCCAGGCCTGCATCCTGCAAGGCCTGCAACCAGCGCGCATGCAAGCCAAAGCTGGAACCGCCCAGCGACAGCACGAAAGCCGTGCGCAAAGCCTGAACCGGACCGCCGATGCCCAGGCTCGCACACAGCGGCACGGTGCCCGGCAGATGCGCGGCCTGCAGTTCACCACTGGCCAATTTGTCGCGGCTGCGCTGCCAGGAGGTCTGGCGCGCCAGGCTGACCTCAAGACCCTGCTCGTGAAAAAAACCGCGGGCCTGGGCAACCAGCAACACCGCCGCATCCGTAGTCGGCAGAAAGCCCAGGCGCAAAGGCGGATGTGCCGGCTTCCTGCGCCCGAGGAGGCCGCCCAAATTGATTTTCATGCCCTGACTCCGGCGAAGGTGGCTCGCCGCGCGCCCCGGTGGCGTACCGCCTCAGTATGCCACAGGCGTTTTCAGCTCCCGGCACAGCACCACGGCGTCCTCGCGGCCTTCGTCATCCGGGTAATACCCACGCCGCACCCCGACCTCTTCAAAGCCGGCGGAGCGATACAGCTGGATCGCCGCGTGGTTGGACGCCCGGACCTCCAGAAACATGCGCTGCGCGGCCTCCCCTTCGGCATGATCGACCAACGTATTGAGCAGACAACGACCCAAGCCCATACCCTGAAAATGCGGGTGCGCACAGACATTCAGAATGTGCCCCTCACCCACTGCCAGGGTCATCACGGCGTGACCCGCGATGTCGCCGTTTTCACTTTCCGCCACCCAGCTGGGGTAGCCGAACTGCAGGCAGTCTTCAAAAATGCCGCGGCTCCAGGGGAACGGATAGGCCGCATTCTCATTGAACGTCACCGCATCCAGATCGTCGGCCTGCATGGCGCGCACCCGCCAGGCCACCGGCGCAGTCAAGCGTTCACCGTAAGCAGGCTACGAGCGCGTTTGAGGTCGACCCAGGCCTTGGCCTTTTCGCGCGGGCTGCGCAGCAAATAGGCCGGGTGATAGGTCACCACCACCGGCAAGCGCGCATCTCCGAAATGCTGGGGCTTGCCGCGCATGCGCCCGATCGGCTCTTCCGAACCCAGCAGATTCTGGGCCGCGATGCGCCCGACCGCGATCAGCAGATCCGGCTGTACCAGAGCAATCTGGCGTTGCAGGTAGGGCATGTCCTGCGCGACCTCGTCCGGACGCGGGTCGCGATTGTTGGGCGGGCGGAACTTGCAGATATTGGCGATGTACACATCGCGCTGACGCGACAGACCGATTGCGGCCAGCATCTGATCCAGCAACTGGCCGGCGCGCCCTACAAAAGGTTCGCCGCGACGGTCCTCCTCGGCACCGGGCGCTTCCCCGATGACCATGACGCGAGCATCACGTGCACCCACGCCAAACACGGCCTGCTGGGCATCACCGCGCGACTGCGATTTGACGTAGGCCTCCAGAGCCGCCCAGTCCATGCGCGCGATAGCAGCCCGGCGCGCCGCCTCCGCTTCCTCTTCGTCACGTCGATCTGCGCTGAGCTGAGCCGCTGCTTGGGCCTGTGGGGGCGAAGTCGGCGGGCGCGCGGGCACCACTGGCGTCGGCCGCGCTTCAGGCTCGGGCGCTGCGGCTGGCTGTTCGGCGACGTCTGCAACAGGCGCTGCCTCGGCGGCGGACGCCGCGCGAGAGCGCCACAGGGTCAGGCCCAGTTCAGCCAGATGAGCGCGGGTATAGCTCATGGCGACCTACTCGTCTCCGGGCAGATCCTGATCTGACGGGATCGAACGTCGACGTCGCCAGCGGCTGAGCGCCAGAACCGGGCCGGACACGGTGTAGACCAGCGCAAACCCGAACAGCACGCGCGGCGGATCCATGGCGATCAGCACGAACAGACTGACCATGATCAAAACGTAGGCAAACGGTACCTTTTCCGACAACTTCAAATCCTTGAAGCTGCGATACGGCACGTTGCTGACCATCAGCAAGGCAGCCGCCAGCGTGATCACCAGCGCCGGCACGGCCATGACTTCTCCGCTCAAGCCACTGGTCTCGCACACCCACACAAAACCCACCACCAGCGCTGCGGCGGTCGGGCTTGGCAGGCCGAAAAAGTAGCCCTTATCTCCGTCGGACGCGACATACACATTGAAACGCGCCAGCCGCAGGGCGGTGCCCGCCACGTAGATGAAGGCGACCAGCCAGGCCACCTTGCCGCCCAGCCAGAAGGCGCCATCCAGCGTGTTCAGCGACCAGGTGTAAATCATCAGGGCCGCCGCTAGACCGAAGGTCACCAAGTCGGCCAGCGAGTCGTATTCCTTGCCGAAATCACTCTGAGTGTTGGTCAGGCGCGCAACCCGACCATCCAGCGCATCGGCGAACATGGCGGCGAAGACCGCCACAGCCGCGATCGAAAACCGGCCATTGATGGACGCCACGATGGCGTAGAAACCGCCGAACAATGTGGCGGTGGTGAACAAGTTGGGCAGCAGGTAGATCCCGCGGCGACGCTTGCTGACTTCAGGTTCAGCCATGTCAGGAACTCACATCCAGGTTGGAGGCGTTGTGCACCATTGTAGCCAGCACATCGCTGCCGGCACGAACCTTTTGCTGCAGCTTCACGTCGATACGGCTGTTGACCGGCACGTACAGGTCCAGGCGCCGGGCCAGACGACGCATGCCACAGCGACGCCCCTGCCCGACCCGCTGGCCAAATCCCGCATTACAGGGCCGCTGACCCAGCAGACTGCCCTCGCTGACCACCATCACGATGTCGTCGAACTCGTCGGTGCGAATCCAGCTGGCCTGTTCCGCATGACGCGCACCGCGCGGGGTTTTGATTTCCATCAGCGTGCCCTCACAGGGTGCTCGCAGATGGTAGACGCCGTAACGATTGATGCGGATGCTCAGGCGAATGGCGGCGCGATCCAGATAAGGGTCATGGCACTCGCGGCGGTGAACAATGGTGCCATCCACTGGCACCACCAAGCCCAGCGCCTGTGGTGGCACGATGCGGTCGGTATCGCGCGACAACAGCGCTACCAGCGCACACAGCCCCCCGGCCACCACCCATGGCCAAGCCGAGGTCATGCTCATCGACAGCAACACCCCGATCAAGGCCAACGGCACAAGCAAAACCCAGGCTTCCCTGGCCACATGCAAGAACGTGCTGTATTTCATGGTGAGCGCGCGCCGAAACCCCGTAAACAAAAAATGGGCTGACAAGTCAGCCCATTTTCAATCTTTTCTGGCAAGCCGTGGGGACGTTTTAGTTCTTGTCCTTGTCGACCAGCTTGTTGGCGGCGATCCACGGCATCATCGAACGCAGCTTGCTGCCAACCTGCTCGATCTGATGCTCGGCAGCATGCCGACGCGAAGCCTTCAGAACCGGCTGGCCGGCCTGGTTCTCCGCGATGAACTCACGCGCAAACTTGCCTTCCTGAATATCGGTCAGGACGCGCTTCATTTCCGCCTTGGTTTCTTCGGTAATGATGCGCGGGCCGGTCTTGATGTCGCCGTATTCCGCGGTGTTGGAGATCGAGTAACGCATGTTGGCGATACCGCCTTCGTACATCAGGTCAACGATCAGCTTGAGCTCATGCAGGCACTCGAAGTAGGCCATTTCCGGCGCATAACCGGCTTCGGTCAGGGTTTCGAAACCGGCCTGAACCAGCGCACTGGCGCCACCGCACAGCACGGCCTGCTCACCGAACAGATCGGTTTCAGTTTCTTCACGGAAGTTGGTTTCGATCACACCGGCACGGCCGCCACCGTTGGCCGAGGCGTAGGACAGCGCGATGTCGCGGGCCTGACCGGAGGCATCCTGGTGCACGGCAATCAGGCTCGGCACGCCGCCGCCCTGGGTGTAGGTGGAACGCACCAGGTGGCCCGGACCTTTGGGCGCGACCATGATCACGTCCAGATCCGCACGCGGCTGGATCAGTTCGAAATGGATGTTGAAGCCGTGGGCGAACGCCAGGGTGGCGCCCTGCTTGAGGCTGGATTCGATCTGCTGATACAGCGCCAGCTGATGCTCGTCGGGGACCAGGATCATGACCAGGTCGCCCTGCTTGACTGCCTCATCAACCGTCTTGACGCTCAGGCCAGCGGCTTCAGCCTTGGCCCACGAAGCCGAACCTTCGCGCAGACCAACGGTGACCGAGACTCCCGATTCTTTCAGATTGAGGGCATGGGCATGGCCCTGGGAGCCATAGCCAAGAATCACGACCTGGCGGCTCTGGATCAGTGAAAGGTCCGCGTCTTTGTCGTAATAGATATTCAAGCTCATGTGTCTTATCCGTGAAGTTTCAGGGTTTGGTTACCGCAGCCGATCGCGCTGACGCCGCTACGTACCAATTCGAGGATCTGACCACTGCGGGTCATGTCTGCAACGAAATCATCCAGTTCCGAACTGGTTCCGGTGAATTCCAGGGTCAGGCTATGGGGAATGTCATCAAGCACCTGGGCGCCATATTTGGCTGCACGCGCGGTGATCGACTCGACATCCTCCGCCGCCACATTCAGTTTGAGCAGCAGAATTTCGCGCTCGATGTGGCCACCTTCGGTCCAGTCCGCCAGATCGACCACATCGACCAGCTTCTGCAACTGCTTGTTGATCTGCGCGATGACCTCGTCTGACCCGGTCGTGGTCAGCGTCAGGCGCGAGACCGACGGCGTCTGCGTCGGCGCCACGGTCAGCGACTCGATATTGTACCCACGCGCGGAGAACAGACCGGCCACGCGTGACAGCGCACCAGCTTCGTTGGCCAACAGAACAGAGATGATGTGTCGCATCGCAACAAGCGGCAAAAAAGGGGCGCGAACATACTGCTCAGCGCGGCGAAAATCAAGCTGGACTCGGGCCTTGAGGCCTTCGGCTGGCCACCAACATGCACAAGGCGCCGTACAAAAGCCTTTATCTGCGTGTCGAAAATTCATTAGAATGCGCGGTTCTGTGCAGCGCAACATGAAAATCCCCATGACCGAAGATTTTGGCCCTGAAGCCGCCCCCAAGCACCCCCTGTCCGGAACCCGCATGACGGGTGCAGAGATTGTCGTACAGGTGCTTGCAGACGAAGGCGTCGACACGGTATTCGGTTACAGCGGAGGCGCCATTCTGCCCAGCTATGACGCGATCTTCCGTTACAACAACGACAATCGCCTGGCCGATGGCAGCGACCCGATGCCGCTGATCGTGCCTGCCAATGAGCAGGGCGCGGGCTTCATGGCCGCCGGCTACGCGCGTGCCAGCGGCAAGGTCGGGGTCGCCCTGGTCACCTCCGGACCCGGCGCAACCAACACCGTGACCCCGGTGCGTGATTGCATGGCCGATTCCATTCCGATCGTGGTGATCTGCGGCCAGGTGCCGACCGGCGCCATCGGCACCGATGGCTTCCAGGAAGCGCCGGTGGCCAACATCATGGGCGCGGCTGCCAAACACGTGTTTCTGGTCACCGACCCGGCGCGTCTGGAAGAAACCATGCGCACCGCCTTCGAGATCGCCCGCACCGGTCGCCCCGGCCCGGTGGTGATCGACATTCCCAAGGACGTCCAGAACTGGGAAGGCGAATATCAGGGCTCCGGCTACCTGCCGGTGCCGGGATACCGCCAGCGCATGCATGCGGTGTCACGCAACAAGCTGTCGCAGCTGGAATGCGTACGTTTCTTCGACATGCTGAAGGAATCGCGCCGCCCGCTGATCTACGCAGGCGGCGGCGTTATCAATGGCGAAGCCTCAGCCGAGCTGGCCACTCTGGCGCGCGAGTTGAAAATCCCGGTGGTCACCACCCTGATGGGCCTGGGCGCTTTCGACACCACCGACGATCTGTGTATGCACATGCTGGGTATGCACGGCACGGCATACGCCAACTATGCGGTGGATGATTGCGATTTCCTGATTGCCCTGGGCGCCCGTTTCGATGACCGCGTGGCCGGCAACCCCAACGAGTTTGCCGCCAACGCCCGCCATATTGCCCACTTCGACATCGACCACTCGGAAATCGACAAGGTCAAGGCCACCGACTGGCACCACGTCGGCATCCTCAAGAATGCCCTGCAGGCACTGATCGACTACGCGCGGAAAAACCCGCTGCCGCATGATTTCACCGAGTGGACGGATCACCTCAAAGCCCTCAAGGCCGCCCACCCCATGGCCTACAAGCCGGACGGTGACGACATACAGCCGCAGCATGTGATCGAGGAAATCAACAAGATCACCAAGGGCGAAGCCATCATCAGCACCGGCGTCGGCCAGCACCAGATGTGGGCGGCACAGTTCTTTGACTTCCGCGAGCCGCGCCTGTGGCTGACCTCGGGCAGCATGGGCACGATGGGCTTCGGCCTGCCGGCCGCCATTGGCGCCCAGTTCGCCCAGCGCGAACGTCTGGTCATCGACATCGACGGCGACGCCTCCATCCGCATGAACATCGGCGAGCTGGAAACCGCTACAACCTATGGCCTGCCGGTCAAGGTGGTGGTGCTCAACAACATCGGCGACGGCATGGTGCGCCAGTGGCAAAAGCTGTTTTTCAAGAGCCGCTTCTCCGCCACCGACAAGTCACTGCATAAAAAAGACTTCATCAAGGCGGCCGAAGCCGACGGCTACGAATGGGCCAAACGGGTCGACAACAAGGCCGACCTGCCCGGCGTGATCGCCGACTTCCTGGCCTTTGAAGGCCCGGCATTTCTTGAAGTCATGGTCGACCGCGACGCCGGCGTGTACCCGATGGTCGGGCCGGGCATGAGCTACCGCCAGATGATCACCGGCGACTACATCGCCAACCGCTACGACACGGCGGCCAGCGAAGAAACCGACGCCTCCGAGATGTTCTGATGCGGCGCCTCGGCCTGTGTCTGCGCGTCGCCTGTAGTGGCCTGTTGCTGATCGGCGCCAGCACTTCGGCGAACGCCAGCAGCGCGGATGAAAATGACGAGGTCTCTACGGTCGAACTGGAGGCAGAAGCCCTGCCCCAGGCGCAGCGCCGCGATCTCGAGCTGTCCGCGCGACGCAATCCGTACGCGATCTCACCGCACAAGCCGAATTTTCTGCTGCCACTGAGCTGGTCGCGGCGCACCCATGGCGCGCCCTTCAACGTGTCCGACAGCGAACTGCAAAACTTCGAGGTCAAATTCCAGCTCAGCTTCAAGGTGGCAATCTGGGAAGAGCCGCTGTCATTGCCGCTGGATCTGTATTTCGCCTACACCGGGCGCTCGTTCTGGCAGGCCTTCAATCGCGACAAGTCCGCACCGTTTCGCGATACCAATCATGAACCCGAAGCCTTTGTGTCGACCTTTGGCGACTGGGAACTGGGGCCGCTGCGCGACATCAACATGCGTGCAGGTTTCAGCCACCAGTCCAACGGACAGCCGCTGCCACTGTCACGCAGCTGGAATCGGATCTACACCGGCGTGGAAGCCCGCTGGCGGCGCTTCTTTCTCGATCTGGTGCTGTGGGACCGCCTGCCCGAAGACCCCAAAGACGGACCGGATGATCCCAAGGGCGATGACAACCCCGACATCGAACGCTACATCGGCAATGGCCAGTTTTCGGTCGGCTGGGTGATCGACAACAAGACCGTGCGGGTGAGCCTGCGCAACAACCTGCGCGCCGATAATCGCGGCGCACTCACGGCCGCCTTCACCTACCCGATCAACACCCGCCTCAAAGGTTACGTCGAGTTCTTCAGCGGTTACGGCGAAACCCTGATCGACTACAACCACAGCAACGAGCGCCTGAGCGTCGGCATCGCCCTGAGCGACTGGCCCTAGCGCGAGCCTCAGCGTCGCGCGCGGAAGAACGCGCGCAACACGCTCGCGCATTCATCCTCACGCACGCCCGCGGTCAAGGCCACCGCATGATTCAGACGCGGCGCACTGAGCACGTCATACACCGAGCCGGCCGCGCCGGCCTTGGGGTCCGCCGCGCCATAAACCACCCGGGCAACCCGCGACTGCACGATGGCACCGGCGCACATGACGCACGGCTCCAGCGTGACGTACAAGGTCAGCCCGGGAAGGCGGTAATTGCCGAGCGCCTGGCCGGCAGCACGCAGGGCGACGATCTCGGCATGCGCCGTACAGTCATGTGCACTGATCGGCTGGTTATGCCCCTGAGCCACCAGCTGATCATCGGCCACCAGCAAGGCCCCGACCGGAACCTCACCCAGCGCCTGGGCAGCGCGGGCCTGCTCCAGCGCCTGCGCCATCCAGTACTGATCCTGCTCTATTCCCACTCGATCGTGGCCGGCGGCTTGCCGGACACGTCGTAGACCACACGGCTCACGCCTTCAATTTCATTGACGATGCGGCGCGAGACCTTGTCGAGAAACTCGTACGGCAGATGTGCCCAGCGCGCGGTCATGAAGTCGATGGTTTCGACGGCGCGCAGCGCAATCACCGGCGCGTAACGCCGACCATCGCCGGTCACGCCGACCGATTTGACCGGCAGCCACACGGCAAAAGCCTGGCTGACCTGGTCATACAGACCTGCGGCACGCAGCTCGCTGATGAAAATGTCATCCGCCACACGCAGGGTGTCAGCGGCTTGCGGGTCGACCTCGCCAAGCATGCGCACAGCCAGCCCCGGCCCCGGGAACGGATGGCGGAACACCGATTCGCGCGGCAATCCCAGTTCCAGACCGAGACGACGCACTTCATCCTTGAACAGCTCACGCAGCGGCTCGACCAGCTTGAGCTTCATCTGTTCGGGCAATCCGCCAACATTGTGATGCGACTTGATCACATGGGCCTTGCCGGTGCTGGCGCCGGCCGATTCGATCACGTCGGGGTAGATCGTGCCCTGCGCCAGCCACTTCACATCACTGAGCTTGGCCGCTTCCTCATCGAACACCTCGATAAACAGACGACCGATGATCTTGCGCTTGGCTTCCGGGTCACTCTCGCCCGCCAGGGCTGTCATGAAGCGCTCCTGGGCATTGACCCGGATGACATTGACCCCGAGATGATCGGCGAAGGTCTTCATGACCTGATCGCCTTCGTTCAGGCGCAGCAAGCCGTTGTCGACAAACACGCAGACCAGCTGATCGCCGATCGCCTTGTGCAGCAAGGCCGCCACCACCGAGGAATCAACCCCGCCGGACAGTGCCAGCAGGACTTTGTCCTGGCCGACCTGCTCGCGTACGCGGGCGGTCGCATCGTGAATGATGTTGCCCGAGGTCCAGGCGCTGCCGCAGCCACAGATGTCGTGCAGGAAGCGGCCCAGTATGCGCTGGCCCTGCGCCGTGTGGGTGACTTCCGGGTGGAACTGCACACCGTAGATATTGCGCTCGGCATCAGCCATGCCGGCAATCGGTACGTCGGCGGTGCTGGCCATCAACTTGAAGCCATCCGGCAACGCGGTCACGCGATCACCATGACTCATCCAGACATCCAGCAGGCCGTGCCCTTCGTCATTGACACGGTCCTCGATGTCCCTGAGCAAGGCGGTGTGGCCGCGGGCGCGAATTTCGGCGTAGCCAAACTCCTGGGTGTGCCCACCCTCGACCGTGCCACCCAGCGACTGGGCCAGCAGCTGCATGCCGTAGCAAATACCCAGCACCGGCACATCAGCCGCCAAAACAGCCTGCGGCAACGTCGGTGCATTGCTGGCGGTGACCGATTCCGGGCCGCCGGAGAGGATGATGCCGCGGGCCTTGAAATCACTGATCATCGCGGGATCCACGTCCCACGGGAGAATTTCGCAATACACGCCGGCCTCGCGCACACGACGCGCGATCAGCTGAGTGTACTGAGAGCCGTAATCCAGGATCAGGATTCGGTCGGCATGGATATCCAGCATGGCTCTACTCGTTTCAGGATTCGGTGCGGTAATTGGGCGCTTCCTTGGTGATCGACACGTCATGAACGTGACTTTCACGGACCCCGGCGCTGGTGATGCGAACAAACTCGGCACGCGTGCGCATGTCATGGATGCCGGCGCAGCCGGTGTAGCCCATCGAGGCCCGAAGACCACCGATCAGCTGATGGATGATGGCCGACAAGGCGCCCTTGTAGGGCACGCGGCCTTCGATACCTTCCGGCACCAGCTTTTCGACTTCCGCCGTGGTGTCCTGGAAATAACGATCCTTGGACCCTTCCGACTGCGACATCGCGCCCATGGAGCCCATGCCGCGATAGGACTTGTAGGAGCGCCCCTGGTACAACTCGACTTCGCCCGGCGCTTCTCGCGTACCGGCCAGCAGACTGCCGACCATGACACTGTAGGCCCCGGCAGCAATGGCTTTGGCCACATCCCCCGAGTAGCGCACGCCACCGTCTGCAATCAGCGGAATGCCACGCCCCTCCAGCGCCTGGGCCACATTGCTGATCGCCGAGATCTGCGGCACGCCCACCCCGGCCACGATGCGGGTGGTGCAAATCGAGCCAGGCCCAATGCCGACCTTGACCGCATCAGCACCCGCCTCGGCCAAGGCAATAGCGGCATCGCCGGTTGCGATATTGCCGCCGATCACCTGCAGATCCGGATAGTTCTTCTTGACCCATGCGACCCGGTCAATCACGCCCTTGGAATGCCCATGGGCGGTGTCCACCACGATCACGTCAACCCCGGCTTCGACCAGCGCGGCCACGCGATCTTCGGTGCCCGCACCTGTGCCCACCGCAGCCCCGACCAGCAAACGTTCACGGGTGTCCTTGCTGGCGTGGGGGAAATCGGTCGACTTCTGTATGTCCTTAACCGTGATCATGCCGCGCAACTTGAAATCGTCGTTGACCACCAGCACCTTCTCGATGCGATGCTGGTGCAGCAATTCCTGCACTTCTTCTTTGCTGGCGCCTTCCTTGACCGTCACCAGACGCGCCTTGGGCGTCATGACTTCACTGACGGGTTTGCCGTAGCCGGTTTCGAATCGCAGGTCCCGACTGGTCACAATGCCAACCAGCTCGTCGCCGTCCACCACCGGCACGCCGGAAATGCTGTTGGAACGAGTCAACTCGATCACATCGGCAATCGTCGCATCGGGGGCCACGGTGATCGGATCGGTGATCACCCCGGCTTCGAATTTCTTGACCATGCGCACTTCCGCCGCGTGGCGCTCGATCGACATATTCTTGTGAATGATGCCAATCCCACCCTCTTGCGCCAGGGCAATAGCCAGACGCCCTTCGGTCACGGTGTCCATGGCCGCGGAAATCAGCGGAATATTCAGGCGCAGGTCGCGTGTCAGCTGGGTGCTCAGATCCACCTGTCGGGGCAGCACTTCAGAGTAGGCAGGCACCAACAGGACATCATCAAAGGTCAAGGCTTCCTGTTGTAGACGCATACTCGGCTCCCGAATCAGATAAAGCCCGATAGTATACGCCGCATGAGCCGTTTTACGCCCCCCGTTGCTGACAATTCGCCACCGCTGCCGCGCAGTGTTTTTCAGGTCGACGAGCTGCTTGAGACCCTGAAGCACGGGCTGGAGATGAACTTTCCACCGTTATGGGTGGAAGGGGAAATTTCCAATTTCGTGGCCGCGCGATCGGGCCACTGGTATTTCACCCTCAAGGATGCGCGCGCACAGATCCGTTGCGCCTGCTTTCGCAGTCGCAACATGGGCAAGCCATTGCCGGCTGAAGGGCAACGCGTGCTGCTGCGCGGCCAGCCCACCATCTACACCCAGCGCGGCGATTTGCAGCTCATCGTGGAGGATGTTCAAGACGCCGGGGCCGGCGCACTGCATGCGGCCTTCGAACAGCTCAAACGCAAGCTCCAGGACGAGGGTCTGTTCGAGGCGACGCGCAAGAAAACGCTGCCCGACAACCCGCGCTGCATTGGCGTGATCACCTCGCCCGCCGGGGCTGCACTGCACGACGTGCTGAGCACCCTGCGCCGACGCAATCCGCTGTTGCGGGTGATCGTCTACCCCAGCCTGGTCCAGGGCGCCGAAGCCCCGAACGCGCTTCGCCAGGCTCTCGACACGGCACTGGCGCGCCGCGAGTGTGACGTCATCCTGCTAACCCGCGGCGGCGGCGCCCTGGAAGATTTGCAAGCCTTCAACGACGAGACCCTGGCCCGGCAGATCGCTGCGGCCGAACTGCCGGTTGTCAGCGCAGTGGGTCATGAGGTCGATTTCAGCATCAGCGATTTTGTCGCCGACGCACGTGCAGCCACCCCGACGGCCGCCGCAGAACTGCTCAGCCGTGATCAAACCGAGTGGCTACGTGCCCTGGCCCGCGCCCGCACTGCGCTGACACGCACGCTGCGCGAGCGTCTGCGCCTGGCTCAGCGTGAACTCAGCCATCAGCAGGCGCGCCTGCGCGCGCTCTCGCCACAACGCCGTGCGCAGGAACGCAGCCAGTGGCTGGATGATCTGCAGCAACGCCTGCATCGCACCATCACACATCGACTGCACAACGCGCGCCGCCAGCTAGCCACCGAACAGCGCGCCCTGCGCGACCACTCGCCGGCCCGCCACATGGCCCGGCACAACGAGCATCTGTCGATGCTGCAGCTGCGCCTGCAGCGCGGGCTCATGGCCCACATGCAACAACAGCGTGCTCGTCTGGATCACGCCCACGCGCGCTTGCGCGATCTGTCGCCGCACAACGTGCTGGCACGCGGCTACAGCATCACCCGACACGACGGCCGTATCGTGCGTGAAGCCTCACTCCCAGCCGGCAGCAGCCTTGCCATCCAGCTCGCCGATGGAACAATCCACGCCACCGTAGGCGAGAAAGACTGACTCCGCTATAATTCCCGGCTTACTTACGCCAATAATTAGCAAGGGAATGGACATGCGCATTCTGCTCTCCGTCGCACTCTTTGGGGGGGTCGTCGGCCAAGCTTTAGCAGGCAATTATGACGATCGACTGTACATCTCACCGGGCGCGTCCTACGTCATCACCGACGCCGGTCGTGGTGAGGACGAGGATGTCGGCTACTCACTGACGCTGGGTATGCCGGTTTCCGAAAACCGCAACTACGAACTCGATCTGGGTTACGCGGGCCTCGGCAACACCGACCTTTACAACCTTAACGTCAACATGCTGACGTTCTTCGATCCCAACACGCCGGGCCTGTTCACCCTGCTGAGCGGTGGTGTGCTGCACGCCGACGGCGGCCCGGGTGATGACTACTTCAGCGCCAACCTGGCTGGCGGTATCGGCGCCATGATCCCTGCCTTTTACGGCAGCGTGCGCCTGGAAGCCTTACTGCGCGCCGACCTGCACTTCAACGAAGATGCCGGTCTGGGCGGCAAGAAAGCCTTCGCCGAACCGATCTTCCGCCTGGGTTACAGCATTCCGCTCGGCGCCAAGCCGCAGGCCGCTGCGCCGCAAGGCGACAATGTTGCCGTGGTCGACCCGATGGGCGCTGACAGCGACAGCGATGGCGTCAATGACGATGCCGATCTGTGCCCCGGCACGCCGCTGGGCACCGTGGTTGACGCCACCGGTTGCGCCGTTGGCAACAACGCCGGCAGCGTGACGCCGGCCGATTGCCGCCAGCCGCGCCTGGATGAGGCCGTCGACGAATACGGCTGCGCCGTGGACCGTTCGGTCATCCTCAACGACGTCAACTTCGAGTTCGACAGTGACGTGTTGACCGGCCAGGCCGAGTCCGTGCTGGATGACGTGGCTCAGGTGATCTCAACCATGCCCGACGCCACCATCGAAATCGCTGGCCACACCAGCGACGAAGGCGACGAGTACTACAACATTGATCTGTCCCAGCGCCGTGCCCAGGCCGTGCGCGAGTACCTGATCAATGCCGGTGTCAGCGCTGCGCAGCTGGCGGCCAAGGGTTATGGCGACAACGCGCCCTTGAAGCCGAACACCACCATCGGCGGTCGTCGGGAAAACCGCCGCGTCGAAGTGCGCGTGGTGCAGTAAAAGCAGCCCTTCAAGGCCATTGGAAAAGGCGCAAAGGAACTTGCGCCTTTTTTATCCGCCTAAATAGGACCAAATGGGTACGATATGCTCCGACTCAGCAAACAGACGGATTACGCCACGGTGCTGCTCTCGCATATGGCGAGCGCGCCGCAGCGCGTCTGTAACGTGAGCGAGCTGGCCCAGGCCACCCACGTCAGCGCACCGATGGCGAGCAAAACCCTCAAGGTGCTGGCGCGTGAAGGCCTGATCGAATCCGAGCGCGGCGCCAGCGGTGGCTACCGCCTGAGCCGCGACCCGTCGCAAATTTCAATTGCTGACATTGTGCGCGCCATCGAAGGGCCGATCGCGCTGACCCAATGCAGCAGTCACGAAGGCTGTTCGCTGCAATCGCACTGCCAGATTCGCCCGCACTGGCAGGTGATCAACAGCACCATCATCAACAGCCTGAAACAATTGAGCCTGGCCGAACTGCAAGGACCGGCCAGCCACCTGGGGCTCTGACCCAGCAAGAGGACGCTATGTCGACCGAGACCACAGAACTTGAACAGCTAATCCGCCGCCGCGAGTACCGCGAGGGCTTCGTAACCGATCTGGAATCGGAAACGGTGCCGCCCGGACTCAACGAGGATGTGGTGCGGGCCATCTCCGCACGCAAAAACGAACCGGAATGGATGCTGGAATGGCGCCTGGAGGCTTATCGCGGCTGGCTGCAGATGCGCGAGCCGGAATGGGCCAACGTGGACTACGGGCCGATCGACTACCAGGCGATCTCCTACTATTCCGCACCCAAGAGCATGAAGGACGGCCCCAAAAGCCTGGATGAGGTCGATCCCAAGCTGCTCGAAACGTACGAAAAACTGGGCATTCCAGTCCACGAGCGCGCCGCACTGGCCGGCGTGGCGGTCGACATGGTGTTTGACAGTGTCTCCGTTGCCACCACCTTTCAGGAAAAGCTGGCCGACGCCGGCGTGTTGTTCTGCCCGATTTCAGAGGCCATTCAAAAGCACCCCGAGCTGATCAAAAAGTATCTCGGCTCGGTGGTACCGCGCAAAGACAATTACTTTGCCGCACTCAACTCCGCCGTGTTCACCGACGGTTCGTTTGTCTACATCCCCAAGGGCGTGCGCTGCCCGATGGAACTGTCGACCTACTTCCGCATCAATGAGCGCAACACCGGTCAGTTCGAGCGCACCCTGATCATTGCCGAAGACGACAGCCACGTGAGCTATCTCGAAGGCTGCACCGCACCGATGCGCGATGAAAATCAGCTGCATGCGGCGGTGGTCGAACTGGTGGCGCTGGATCGTGCCGAGATCAAATATTCCACGGTGCAGAACTGGTACCCGGGTGACGAGGACGGCAAAGGCGGGATCTACAACTTCGTGACCAAGCGTGGCGACTGCCGCGGCGAAAGCTCCAAGATCTCCTGGACCCAGGTCGAAACCGGGTCCTCGGTGACCTGGAAATACCCCGGCTGCGTGCTGCGTGGCGACAACTCGGTGGGCGAGTTCTACTCGGTGGCGCTGTCGCATCACAAACAGCAGGCCGACACCGGCACCAAAATGGTTCACCTGGGCCGCAACACCCGCTCGCACATCATTTCCAAAGGCATTTCGGCCGGTCGTGGCAACCAGACCTACCGCGGTCTGGTCAAGGTTTCGCCGCGCGCCGAAGGCGCACGCAACTACACCCAATGTGACAGCCTGCTGATCGGCGATCAGTGCGGCGCGCACACCGTGCCGTACCTTGAAACCCGCCATTCCACGGCACAATGTGAGCACGAAGCGACCACCTCGAAGATCGGCGACGATCAGTTGTTCTACCTGCGCGCCCGAGGCATTGGCGAGGAAGAAGCGGTGTCCATGATCGTCAATGGATTCTGCAAAGACGTGTTCCGCGAACTCCCCATGGAGTTTGCGGTGGAAGCCCAGCGTCTGCTGAGCGTGTCACTGGAGGGCGCGGTGGGCTGACGCCCCGAATCCGCATCAGGCCGGCTGAAGTGTTTTTTCAAACCCTCTCCGCGAAATCTCACAATAGAACCGCCCCAAACGCCAAACGAAACTCTGAAAAAAGATTCAACATGCTGAAGATCGAAGACCTCACCGCCAACGTTCAGGACAAGGACATCCTCAAAGGTATCAACCTGAACATCGGCCCCGGCGAAGTTCACGCCATCATGGGTCCTAATGGCTCGGGCAAGAGCACCCTGGCCAACATCCTGGCCGGTCGTGACAGCTATGACATCACCGGTGGCAGCGTCCGCTTCGAGGACCAGGACCTGCTTGAGCTGGATCCGGAAGAGCGCGCCTGCGCCGGCATTTTCCTTGGCTTTCAGTACCCGGTGGAAATCCCCGGGGTGAGCAACATGACCATGCTCAAAGCCGCCGTCAACGCACGCCGCAAGGCCCAGGGCCAGGACGAAGCCACCCCGCTGGAATTGTTGCAGAAGGTCAAGAAAGCGGCGGAAACCATGAAAGTCTCTGACGCCATGCTGCAACGCGGCGTCAACGAAGGCTTTTCCGGCGGCGAAAAAAAGCGCAACGAAATCCTGCAGATGCTGGTGCTGGAACCAAAGCTCGCCATCCTCGATGAAACCGATTCCGGGCTCGACATCGATGCCCTCAAGGTCGTCTCGGACGGTGTCAATGCGCTGCGCTCGCCCGAGCGTTCGGTGGTCCTGGTCACCCACTATCAGCGCCTGCTTGACCACATCAAACCGGATTACGTGCACGTTCTGGCTGGTGGCCGCATCGTCGAGTCCGGCGGCCCCGAATTGGCCCTGACGCTGGAAGAAAAAGGCTACGCCTGGGTCGCCGACAAGCAGCAGGCGTCGGCATGAGCGAGCAGATCGCACCCAGCGCGATCCGCTGGCCCACACGCAAACAGGAAGCCTGGAAGTACACCGACCTGGCGGCCTGGAGCAAGCTGATGCCCGAGGCATTCAGCCTTGCGCCTGCGCAGGCCGAAGAAGCCCCGCGCACCTTGTGGCACGGCGACTGCGCGCGTCGCCTGGTGTGGCTGGATGGCGCGTTTCAGGCGGCCTGGTCGCACGGCGAAGCCCCGCAAGCGAGCGACAAGGCCGATCAGCGCACCTGCAGCGCGCTCAAGGACCTGATCACGCACAGCCGCAGTGAAAGCCACAGCCTTGCACTGAGCAGCGCCGACAAGCACATCCATCTGGTCTTCGCACATGCCGGCGATCAGGACGCGCTGTCGCACTTGAGCCTGGACATCGAGGTGCCGGACAACAGCGAAGTCACCATCATTGAGGAACATGTTGGTGGACGCGCCGGGCTGGCCAGCCAGCAACTCAATCTGAACCTGGGTGCCAACGCCCGGGTCCAGCATGTGCGCCTGCAGCACTGCGCCGCAACACAGATGCTGATCGCCGGCCAGCACGCCAGGCTGGCCAACCATGCCCGTCTGTTCCAGACCCACATCGAATGGGGCGGCCGCCTGAGCCGCCTGCACAGCACGCTCGGCCTTGAGGGCCAGGGCGCGGAATGCCATTACTACGCCCTGTCCGGCCTGGGCGATCGCCAGCATGTGGATCATCAGGTCGAGGTGCGTCACGAGGCGGCCCATGCGATCAGCCGCCTGCGTGCGCGTGGCATCGTTGGCGACAGCGCCCGGCAAGTCTTCAACGGCAAGGTCTACGTGGCACGCGGCGCTCAGAAGACCGATTCCGATCAGCTGCTGCGCAATCTGCTGCTCAGTGACAAAGCCGAAGTCGACGCCAAGCCTGAACTGGAAATCTATGCCGATGACGTGCGCTGCGCGCATGGCTCCACGGTGGGACGGCTGGACGATGCGGCGCTGTTCTACCTGCGCAGCCGCGGCCTGAACCGGGCCGAAGCTCGCCGCCTGCTGATGCTCAGCTTTGCCGAGCGCGTATTGCGTGAAATCCCTGACGAGGCGCTGCGTCATCAAACCCGCGATGCCTTCGCCGATCATCTCAGCCTGCAAACTCCGGCATGACACACATGATTGATGCGCTGCGCGCGCGCTTTCCAGCCCTGCAGCAGCAGGTCAATGGCCAGCCGCTGGCCTACCTGGACAACGCCGCAACGACGCAAAAGCCCGATACGGTTATCGAGGCGCTGCTCGATTACTACCGTCAGGACAACGCCAACGTACACCGCGCGGTTCACACCCTGGCGGGGCGTGCCACGCGTGATTACGAGGGCGCGCGCGACCGCATCGCGCAGTTCATCAATGCCGCCTCGCGCGAGAACGTCATCTTCACGCGCGGCACCACTGAAGCGATCAATCTGGTGGCCTACAGCTGGGCCCGACATCAACTTGGTGAAGGCGATGAAATTCTCATCACCGAGCTGGAGCACCACTCCAACATCGTGCCGTGGCAGCTGGTCTGCAAAGAAACCGGCGCGGTGCTCAAAGCCGCCCCGGTGAAAGACTCCGGTGAACTCGACATGGCGGCCCTGCAAAGCCTGCTCAGCTCGCGCACCAAGCTGGTCGCCATCGGCGATGCCTCCAATGCCATCGGCACCATCAATCCGGTGGCTGAGATCATCACCCTGGCCCACAAGGTCGGCGCCCGCGTGCTGGTCGATGCGGCACAGGCGATGGCCCACCACAGCTTGGACGTGCAGGCGCTGGACGCCGATTTCGTGGCCTTCTCCGCGCACAAGATGTACGGCCCCACCGGTTTCGGCGTGCTCTACGGCAAAACCGAAGTGCTCGAACAGGCGCAGCCCTGGCAGGGTGGCGGCGACATGATCGAAACGGTGACGCTACAAGAAAGTACCTGGAACGCGCTGCCCTATCGCTTTGAAGCCGGCACACCGAATATTGCTGATGCGATTGCCACTGGTGCTGCGGTTGATTTCATGCAGTCTCTGGATCTGGCTGCAGTGGCCGCGCATGAGCAGGCCCTGCTGGAACGGGCCACCAACGGCCTGAACAGTGTGGACGGTCTGCGCATCATCGGCACCGCGCCACGCAAAGCCGCCATTGTGTCCTTCGTCATGGACACCGCACACCCGCAGGACATCGGCACCTTGCTGGACGAAAACGGGATCGCGGTGCGCACCGGCCACCATTGCGCCATGCCGCTGATGGCCCGGTTTGGTGTGCCCGGCACGGTTCGGGCCTCTTTCGCCCTGTACAACACCGAGGATGAGGTGGACCGTCTGATCGACAGCTTGCACAGAATCGCGCGCCTGTTTGCCTGAGTCCGCACCGACAGCACACAAACTTGCTATTGCAAACCGCTGAATTTGCTACGCTTGAGGCATGAATCCGGGTACGAACTCAATAGCAGAAACACCGGTACGCTGGCTCCACAGCCTGCGTTTCGCTCTGTTGCTGTTGAGCCTGCTGCTGACCTTGATCTTTGGCAGCGTCGCACTGACCCTCAATCAACAGGCCGTCGCTGAGCCGCTGCGCCAAACCACGCAAGCGCAGTTTTCCCAGCAGCAACAAAACCTGCGCGATCAGCTGAGCGACAGAATTCGCAATGCCGAGCACGTCGCCCAGGCACTAAACGCCCTGGCCAATGCGCTGTGGGGCCGTGACACGGAACTGCGCCAGCTCGGCCAGCAGCTGCTTGAACGGCTGCCGTCGGACAGCGCCATCATCGCCGCCGGCATCTGGCCGGAACCGCGCGCGTTTCAACGTGAGAAGGTCCGTAGCGGCCTGTACTGGACGCTCAGTCCGAACGCGGACACCCGCACAGTGCGCTTTCACGACGATTACAACAATCCGGCCAATATCAGCTACCACGGCGAGAGCTGGTACACACCGACGCGCTATCAGCAAACGCCGGACTGCTACTGGACCCACCGTTACACCGATCCGTTCCTGCGCAAGGCGGTGATCACCTGCGCCATGGCTGTACGCCGCGACGACCGCTATCTGGGTGCCACCACCATCGTGCTCGACCCCGCACGCCTCGAACGCAGCATGGCAGCACTGTCGCGCGTGTCTCCCTTCTACGTGCTGCTGGATCATGACCAGCAAATCCTCAGCGCCGAAGGCATCGAACTCAGAAACAGCGACACCCTGCCCACTCTGGCCCAACACGACAAGCGCTTCGGTCTCATCACGGTTCAGCTACACAACGCAGTACAGCAGCGCATCGGTGACGCCCGTCAGCGCGCGGGCAACTGGGACAGCGCTGTTGCCGAACTCAGCGACAACAGCCGCCAGCTGTCGCATTTGCAGGCCGAACAGATACTCGCCCGGCTGTATGCCGAAAATGACAGCGCCACAAACCAACGCGACCTGCTGATCAAGGGTGATGCACTGACCCAGACCGCTCTCAATATCAGCAACCTGGGCAGCATCGGGATATTGCTCAGCGGACAGTACCAGCCGGCCCAGGTCGCGGGTTGGTCGCTGGACATATGGATCAGCGCAGGGGTTACGGCTGGCGCCATCGGGTTGGCCCTGATGCTCTCGTTCGCGTTCAGCGGTCGGGTTGTGGTGAGCCCGCTACACCGCCTGATCCAGCAGCTTCGACTGCCCGCCGAAGACACCCATGTCGACACCACGCCAGCCAACGAAATCGGCGTCATCGGCGAGCTGATCAACGCACGGCATGCCCATATACGACGCTTGCTGGAAGCCGCTCAGCGCAAGTCCCGGGTCGAAGCCCGCAAGGCCAAAACGCGTCAACCACGGGTGGAAGACAGCGATTCCGGCTGGGCGGTGATCGACGCCATGGCGGATGCGGTCGCCATGACCGACGGCAACGGCAAGATTCGCTACCTCAACGGCGCTGCGGAAACGCTGTCGGGCTGGAACCTTGCCCAGGCACGCGGGCTGGATTTTGATGAGGTGTTCCATATCCTCGACCACAGCGGCAAGCAGCGCCTGGCGCAAATAGCCACGCGCGCCCTGCAACCCGCTGCGCCCACCGGCCGCGCCATCCCGGTCATGTTCAAAACACGCAGCGGCCATCACCTGCCTTGCAAGCTGAGCAGCGCGCCGGTGCGGGATGCGCGGGGCGCCAACGAAGGTGTGGCCATCATTCTCAACGACGCACGCAGCGTGCTGGCCGGTTCCGGACAAATCGCCAGCGAGTTGCGTGACAAGCTGACCGGCCTGCTCAACCGCCAGGCCTTCGATGTCGAGCTGGCCTCGCGCTGTGAATCAGCGCGCCAGAATCTGGCCAACACCTTCGCCCTGCTCTACCTTGATGTCGACCACATGCAGGACATCAACCAGGCCTTTGGCAGCGAGGGTGGCGACGAATTTTTGCGCCAGCTGGGCCGTCTGATTCAGAGCGATGTGGGCGAAGGCAACCCGGCCTACCGCCTGCACAGCGACAAATTCGCCGTTCTACTCGACAGCGCCGATCCAGCCGCGGCCAAACTCACCGCCGAGCTGCTCAGCGCGGATGTGCAGAGCTGGGGCTTCCAGTGGCATGGAGAGCGTCGCGATGTCAGCGTCAGCATCGGACTGATCATGGTCGACAAGGACAGCGGACGTCCGGCCGATGTGCTGCGCCAGGCCGATGCCTTGTGCCTGCAGGCTCAGAACGAAGGCCGCGGCCGTATCGCCAGCGGGCGGGCGCAGGCCGACAAGGACGAACGCCGCGATGATCGCAACTGGCTGACCAACATCAAGAAAGGCCTGGCCGAGGATCGCTTTCATCTGTCCACCCAGCAAATTCGCCCGCTGCAACGCAACAGCGACGATGGGCATGTGTTCAGCACCCTGATGTCTCTGGAAGATGACGAAGGCTTCTGGACCGGGGCCGATAAATTCATGCCGGTCGCAGAGCGCCATGATCTGGCCGAACAACTTGACCGCTGGACCATCGATCAGGTGTTCAAGCACCTGATCAAGGATCCAGAACTGACCGTGGGCATCGACTTCTGCATCATTTCGCTCTCGGTCAGCAGCATGCAGTCGCCGCGCTTTCTCGATTTCATGATCGAGCACTTCAAGGACAGCGCCGTCTCACCGAGCAAGATCTGTCTCGACCTGAGCGAAAACAACGTACACACCCGTTTGTCCAGCGCACGTGACTTCTGCCGCACCATGCACCGCGCCGGTTGTCGCCTGAGCCTGTCCGGGGTCTCGACCCGCCCGTCCAGCTACAAGCTGATTCGCGAACTGCCCGTTCAGCTGGTGCGTTTCGACCCGGCGCTGACGCACAGCGCGGATCGCGATCCGGTGGAGCGCCTGGCCACCGAATCACTGCACCGTATTGTCCATACGCTGGGCAAGCAAAGCATGGCTTTGCAGGTCAATTCCGCCGAACTGCTGCGCGTGCTTCAGGGTATCGGCATCAACTATGCACAGGGCGATGCCATCGCCCGCCCCACCCCGATCGTGTTTCAGGCCCAAGCTTAGGCCGTGTCCGGAATCGGCTGGTTTTGCCGTACAGTGACATAGACACAAAAGCAGGGCTTGGCAACAAGGCCCACATGATTGGGGGAACATCATGGCGACACGCATACTGGCCTGCGTCTGGCCTGCGTGCTGACACTCTGCCTGCTCGGCTGCACCACCACGCGGGCGGTAGAAAGAATGGAACACACCACCTTATCCGCGCTCAAACCAGGTGATCACGTCATCGTTGAGATGGTGTCTGACGACACGCAGGAACTGACCGTGCGCAGCGCCGGCAACGACACCTTGCGGGGCATCGCTCCGGACGGCCGATTGTGGGACATTCCCATGCGCTTGATCACCTCAGTACAACGCGCAGAGATGGATCATGAGCGCGAACTCGACCCGGGCAAAACACTCGGGCTCGGTTTGCTGAGCTACGTCACGCTGATGATCGTTGCCGGGATGGTGCTGTCAAAAGCCATCAAAGACGCCATAGACGACCATAACAACGCAGACGCCACGCCCTAGCGGATGATCTGATCCGCCTCCTGCAGGGCCTTGATGCGCTCTTCCAGCGGCGGATGCGTCATGAACATGCGCTTCAGGCCGCTGCCGAAATTGGGCGCGATACCGAAGGCGCTGAGCTGCTCAGGTAAAGCCCCCTGAGCGACCGGCTCGCGGCTCTTCAAACGCTCCAGGGCGGCAATCATCTTGCGCTTGCCGGCCAGACTGGCGCCACCCGCATCAGCGTGGAATTCCCGCCAGCGCGAGAACCAGGCCACGATCGCACTGGCCAGAATGCCAAACACGATCTGCAGGACCATAACGGTGGCGAAATACCCAAGCCCGGTCCCTCGGTCATTCTTGAACACCGCGCGATCAATCACGTAACCGATGACCCGCGCCAGAAACATGACAAAGGTGTTCACCACACCCTGAATCAGGGTCAGCGTGACCATGTCGCCATTGGCAACATGACTGACTTCATGCCCCAGCACGGCTTCAATTTCATCCTGGGTCATGCCGCGCAAAAGCCCGGTGCTGACCGCAACCAGCGCGCTGTTCTTGTTCATGCCGGTGGCAAAGGCGTTGACATCGGGTGAGTCGTAAACCGCGACTTCCGGCATGCCGATACCAGCCTGACGGGCCTGGCGCTGAACCGTGGACAGCAGCCAGGCCTCAGCCGAATTGCTGGGCTTGTCAATGACCTTCGCGCCGGTACCCATCTTGGCCATGGTCTTGGACATGGCCAGTGAAATGAACGCCCCACCCATACCGAAAATGGCGCAGAAGATCAGCAGCGCGCGCATGTCCAGGCCGTTCTGGGTCATGTAGCGATCCACACCCAGCATATAGGCCACGACGCTCAGCACCACGAGCACCGCAATGTTGGTTACCAGGAACAGTGCAATTCTTTTCATTTGGGTCTAGCCCTTCGGACACATGATCAGGACGCGGTGATCACGACCGCGTCGACAACGCCCCGATCACATCGGAGCTTCCCTTAGATAGGGGTGATTGCGCCCGGTTCAATCCCCGGCGTCAGCTGCTGGCGGCGTTTCACTGGAAGGCTGTTCAGGCTCACCGATGCTCATCTCTTCGCCGATCACCTGCAGCTCATCCACACGCTGCAAACCGCGCGGCAACACCTGACCACGGCTGGCGCGTTTGCCGGAGAAGCGTTCGATGTCATCGGCCTTGAGCGTAAAGCTGCGCTTGCCGGCGTCCAGCTTGAGCTGCTGGCCAGGCCCCATCAGGCACCAGTGGGCAATCGTTTCTCCGGCCTTCAGACCGATCAGCTTGTTGCCCTTGCCGCGTGGCAACTGGGGCAGTTCAGTCAACGGCTGGATCAGCAGACGACCCACATTGCTGATGATGGCCAGACGCAGATCTTCGGGCTGCGCGGTGAGTTTGAGCGGTGGCAGGACAGCCGCACCTTTGGGCAGCGTCAGACAGGCCTTGCCGGCGCGGTTGCGGGTCTGCAGGTCAGCCTGGGTGACGATGAAGCCGTATCCGGCGTCACTGGCCAGCACGTAACGTTGCTCCGCCGGCCCCAGCGTGAGGCCGATGAAGGTGGCGCCATCGGCTGGATTGAGCTGTGCGGTCAGCGGCTCGCCCAGACTGCGTGCCGATGGCAAGCCGTGTGAGGCCACGCTGTAAGCCCGCCCGCTGGAGTCGAGGATCGACAGCAGCTGGCCGGTGCGCCCGCTAGCGGCCGCCATGAACTCATCGCCGGCCTTGTAGTTGAGGCTTTGCGGATCAACCTGGTAGCCCTTGCCGGCGCGAATCCAGCCCGCCTTGGACAGCACAACGGTGATCGGCTCGCTCGGCATCATCTGGGTTTCGTCGATCGCCTTGGCCTGCTCGCGCTCGACCAGCGGCGTGCGCCGATCATCACCATAGGTTTCGGCGTCGGCCGTGATTTCCTTGGCAATCAGCTTCTTCAGCTTGGCGGCCGAGCCGAGCAAGGCCTCGAGCTGATCACGTTCCTTGGCCAGCTCATCCTGCTCGCCACGGATTTTCATTTCCTCCAGGCGCATCAAATGACGCAGCTTGAGGTTGAGCACCGCTTCGGCCTGAATGTCACTGAGCCCGAAGCGCTCCATCATCACCGCCTTGGGATCGTCCTCGGTACGGATGATGTGGATGACCTCATCGATGTTGAGGAAGGCGATGAGCAGGCCGTCAAGAATATGCAGGCGGTCGCGGACCACACCCAGGCGGTACTCCAGCCGGCGCCGCACGGTCTGGGTGCGGTACTGCAGCCAGTCCACCAGCAGATCGCGCAGCCCACGCACCCCCGGACGGCCATCCAGGCCGATCACATTGATGTTGATACGGTAGGAACGCTCAAGGTCGGTGGTGGCGAACAGGTGGCTCATCAGGTCGTCCGCATCAACCCGGCGCGAACGCGGCGTAACCACGATGCGGGTCGGATTTTCATGATCCGACTCATCACGCAGATCCTCGACCAGCGGCAGCTTCTTGCTACGCATCTGGGCCGCGATCTGCTCCAGAATCTTGGAACCGCTGGCCTGGTGCGGCAGCGCAGTGATGACCACATCACCGTTGTCGTCGCGCTCCCAGCGGGCACGCAGACGAACCTGGCCATTGCCGGTCTGGTACATCTTGCGAATGTCGGCAGCGGGCGTAATCAGCTCGGCGCCGGTCGGAAAATCCGGCCCCGGCACGAGGGTAAACAGGGCCTCATCATCAAGCTGCGGATTGTCCAGCAGGGCCACACAGGCCTTGGCCACTTCGCGCAGATTGTGCGGCGGAATGTCGGTGGCCATACCCACCGCAATACCGGTGGTGCCATTGAGCAGTACATTGGGCAGACGCGCCGGCAGCGTGCACGGCTCTTTCAGGGTGCCGTCGAAATTCGGCTGCCACTCAACCGTGCCCTGACCCAGCTCGGCCAGCAAAACCTCGGAATAACGGGTCAGCTTGGCCTCGGTGTAACGCATGGCCGCAAACGATTTGGGATCGTCCGGTGCGCCCCAGTTGCCCTGCCCGTCAATCAGCGGGTAGCGGTAACTGAAGTCCTGCGCCATCAGCACCATCGCTTCGTAGCACGCGGAATCGCCATGCGGATGGAATTTGCCGATGACGTCACCGACGGTGCGGGCGGACTTCTTGGGCTTGGCGCTGGCGCTCAGCCCCAGCTCGGACATCGCATAGACGATACGTCGCTGCACCGGTTTGAGCCCGTCCCCCAGATGCGGCAAGGCGCGATCCAGGATGACGTACATCGAGTAATCCAGATACGCGCGCTCGGCGAACTGGGAAAGCGGCAGGCTCTCAGGAGCCTCCATGTCAGTGATATCAACCATCGTTGTTCAACTCCAGTGCAACTCAGCTGCCTTGCAAGCTGTGTTTCGAAACTCGCTCAAGTACATCCATGTATCGCTTGTCATCGGCCATCCAGGCCTCTGACAGTTTCGAAACACAGCTTACAAGGCAAAATCGCACCTAAACTTCTATATCCGCCCGGTCGCCGTTGGCTTCCAGCCAGGCCTTGCGGTCCGAGGCGCGCTTCTTGGCCAGCAGCATGTCGAGCATGCTTGATGCCCCAGCTTCATCGACCAGTTCCAGCCGCACCAGCCGACGGGTATCCGGCGCCATGGTGGTTTCACGCAGCTGCAGCGGATTCATCTCGCCCAGACCTTTAAAGCGCGTCACGCTGATCTTGCCCTTGAGCTTTTCCGCCTGGATGCGATCCAGCACACCGGCCCGCTCGGCTTCGTCCAGGGCGTAAAACACCTGCTTGCCGACATCGATACGGTACAGCGGCGGCATCGCCACGTAGACATGACCACCCGCCACCAGCGGGCGGAAATGCTGCATGAACAGGGCGCACAGCAGGGTCGCAATATGCAAGCCATCCGAGTCGGCATCGGCCAGGATGCAGATCTTGCCGTAGCGCAGGCCGGACAGGTTGTCGCTGCCCAGATCCACCCCCAGCGCCACCGCAATATCGTGAATCTCCTGCGAACCCATGGCGGTGTCGCTGTCGACCTCCCAGGTGTTCATGATCTTGCCGCGCAGCGGCAGGATGGCCTGGAAGTTGCGATCGCGCGCCTGCTTGGCGCTACCGCCGGCCGAGTCACCCTCGACCAGGAACAATTCGCCGCGGGCCGGATCATCACTCACACAGTCGGCCAGCTTGCCCGGCAAGGCCGGCCCGCTGACCACACGCTTGCGGGTGACTTTCTTGGCCGCACGCAGGCGTTTCTGGGCGCAACTGATGACCCACTGGGCCAGGATGTCGCCGGTTTCCGGATGACGATGCAGCCACATGCTGGTCGCGTCCTTGACAACGCCGGATACAAACGGCGCACATTCGCGCGAACTCAGACGTTCCTTGGTCTGACCGGCAAACTGCGGTTCCTCAAGTTTGACCGACAGTACATAGCTGACCCCGCTCCAGACATCCTCAGGAGCCAGTCGCACCCCACGTGGCAGCAGATTGCGGGTTTCCGCAAAATCACGCAGTGC
This sequence comes from Oceanococcus sp., assembly GCA_030147945.1. Taxonomy (GTDB): domain Bacteria; phylum Pseudomonadota; class Gammaproteobacteria; order Nevskiales; family Oceanococcaceae; genus Oceanococcus. Next base: position 42,824 of record JASBUL010000078.1, read on the forward strand.
TTCGGTCAGGCCGGTACGCAGTCCGTTGACGTGGGTGCCGCCCTGTGCGGTCGGGACCAGATTGACATAGCTTTCGCTCGGTCCTTCACCCCCGTTGGGCAACCACACCACCGCCCAGGAGGCCTCTTCATGCTCGCCCGCGAACTCGCC
>JASBUL010000080.1 GCA_030147945.1 Oceanococcus sp.
GCTCACATCGCGCGCTACGTACAGGCCCTCAAGCTGAGTGAACATGGGGCTGTGCGTGCGATCAGAATCGCAACGATAGACCCGGCCCGGCGCAACAATGCGGACCGGCGGCGTGCTGTTCTTGAGCGTACGGACCTGCACCGGCGAGGTGTGGGTGCGCAGCAAATGCGACTCACCATCGACATAGAACGTATCGTGCATGGCCCGCGCCGGATGATCCGGGGGGAAATTCAGTGCTTCGAAATTGTGATAGTCATCTTCGATTTCGGGGCCTTCAGCCACCGAGAAGCCGGCACGGCCGAATATATCGACCATGCGCTCACGAATCAGCGTCAGCGGGTGAACACCGCCGGTGCTTTCGCCACGCCCCGGCAGGCTGATGTCAATGCGCTCGGATTCCAGCGCCTCGGCCAGCGCAATCTCTTGCAGCTTGTCGCGCCGCGCGTTGATCGCCGCCTGCAGGTCCTGCTTGAGGCGATTGACCTCCTGGCCCAGCGTTTTACGTTCGTCAGGCGTTGCATCCTTGAGGCCGTGGAGCAGGGCGGTGACTTCGCCTTTTTTGCCCATATAGCGGACGCGCAGCTCATCCAGCGCCTTGAGATCCTGTGCGGCATCAACGGCCGCCAGGGCGGTTTCACGCAGGCTGTGTGTGTTCGACATGGTGATGAGGTCTGATGACAAGCAATAAAAAAGGGAAAGACGGCGGGCCGCCTTTCCCTTGTGAACAGCATCGCGGCAGCGCGAACGCGCAGCGCGGTTTGATCAGAGTGCGGCTTTGGCTTTTTCGACCAGGCCGGCAAACGCCGCGGCATCATGCAGCGCCAGGTCCGCAAGCACCTTGCGATCCAGCGCGATACCGGCTTTGTTCAAACCGTTGATGAATTTGCTGTACGACAGACCGTTGGCCTTGGAGGCAGCATTGATGCGCACAATCCACAGCGCACGGAACTGGCGTTTTTTCTGACGGCGATCGCGATAAGCGTACTGGCCGGCCTTGAACACCGCCTGGCGGGCGGTTTTGTAGGCCCGGCTGCGCGCGCCGTAATAGCCTTTAGCGGCTTTTAAAACTTTCTTGTGCCGCGCTTTGGCGGTCACTCCACGTTTCACTCGGGGCATTTTCTATTTCCTTTGATGAGGTTGTTGTTAGCAGACGTCAAGGCAATGCCTGTGGCCTTGGTGCGTCTATGCGGGCAGCGCCCGCAGCAAATCAGGTGAGCTGATTTACAGGTTCGGCAACATCTGTTTGACCGCGGCGACGTCGGACTTGCACACCATCGCGTTCTTGTTCAAGTTGCGCACGCGCTTGCGGTTCTTCTTGGTCAGAATGTGCCGCTTATGGCTTTGTGCACGCTTGAAACCGTTAGCCGTCGGGCGAAAGCGCTTGGCTGCGCCACGGTTGGTTTTCATTTTGGGCATTGGACTTCCTAGGGTTTATACGGGACTTCAGGACTTCCTTGGCGCCATCACCATGACCATCTGCCGACCTTCCATCTTCGGCATCTGCTCAACCTGCGCCAATTCATCCAGGTCCTGTTTCACACGTTCAAGGAGTTTCAATCCGATTTCCTGATGGGCCATTTCTCGCCCACGGAATCGCATTGTCACCTTGATCTTGTCGCCATCCTCCACAAAGGACACTAGGCGACGCAGTTTGGTCTGGTAATCACCTTCCTCCGTATTCGGGCGGAATTTGATTTCCTTGACCTGTATCTGTTTCTGTTTTTTGCGGGCGGCTTGCTGCGTCTTGTTCTTCTGGAACAAGTACTTGCCGTAATCCATCAATTTGCAGACGGGCGGGCGGGCCTGCGGTGCAACTTCCACCAGGTCGAGACCGGCTTCGGCTGCTTTTCCTAACGCCTCTTCCAGCGAAACGACGCCCAACTGCTCTCCGTCGGCACTGACGAGCCGAACCTCCCGTGCGGTGATTTCATTATTCCGCCGGTCGTGTTTTTCTGAGCTGATGCTTTTGACTCCGTAAAAAACGAACTAAGGCCGTGATGCCTCGTCGGACAGCCTGTCAAGGAACTCATCTACCGACATGGTTCCAAGGTCAGCTCCGTCACGCGCACGCACGGCCACTTGATGATTTTCGACTTCGCGGTCCCCCAGTACGACGACGTACGGGATACGTTGAATTGAAAGCTCGCGGATTTTAAAGCCGATTTTCTCGTTTCTCAAGTCCGCGCGGGCGCGAAAACCCGCCTGAGTCAGGCGCTCGACCACGGATTTGGCAAAATCGGCCTGCCGATCGGTGATATTGGCGACCACCACCTGCTCGGGCGCAAGCCATAAGGGCAGGGCGCCGGCATGGTGCTCGATCAGTATGCCGATGAAGCGCTCCATGGAACCCAGGATGGCGCGGTGAATCATCACCGGCACCGCGCGCTCGCTGTGTTCGTTGACATATTGCGCATCCAGGCGGCCCGGCATGGAGAAGTCCAGCTGGATGGTGCCGCATTGCCAGTCACGCTCCAGGCAGTCGCGCAAGGTGAACTCGATCTTGGGGCCGTAAAAGGCGCCTTCGCCGGGCTGCAGGCGATAGTCCAGGCCCTTGGATTCCAGGCAGCTTTTTAGCGCAGCCTCGGAGCGATCCCACAGCTCGTCGCTGCCCACGCGCTCTTCCGGGCGGGTCGACAGCGCCAGGGTGACGTTTTCGAAGCCGAAATCCTTGTACACATCGAAGGTCAGGTCGATGAGTTCGGCCACTTCCGACCCGATCTGGCCTTCGGTGCAGAAAATATGCGCATCATCCTGGGTAAAGCCGCGCACGCGCATCAGGCCGTGCAAGGACCCGGACAGCTCATTGCGGTGACAGGAACCGAACTCGGCCATGCGCAGGGGCAGGTCGCGGTAGCTCTTCAGCCCCTGGTTGTAGATCTGGATGTGGGCCGGGCAGTTCATCGGCTTGATCGCGTATTCGCGATCTTCCGATGCGGTCATGAACATGCCACTGGCGAACTTGTCCATGTGACCGGACTTTTCCCACAGCACTTTGTCGATCACCTGCGGGGTTTTAACTTCTTGGTAGCCGGCCTTGCGCAGGCGCTGGCGCACGTAGTTTTCGATCACGCCATAAACCCGCCAGCCGTGATCGTGCCAGAACACCATGCCAGGCGCCTCTTCCTGAAAATGGAACAGATCCAGGCGCTTGCCCAGCGTGCGGTGATCGCGCTTGGCCGCTTCTTCGAGACGATTGAGGTATTTCTTCAGCGCTTTTTTGTCGGCCCAGGCCGTGCCGTAAATGCGCTGCAGCATTTCATTGCGTGAATCGCCACGCCAGTAGGCGCCGGCCACTTTCATCAGTTTGAAATGGCCAAGCTTGCCGGTGGACGGCACATGCGGGCCGCGGCACAGGTCAACGAAGTCATCCTGGCGGTACAGGCTGATGTCTTCATCGGTGGGGATCGAGGCGATGATTTCCGCCTTGTACTCCTCTCCCATCTCGCGGAAGTAATCGACCGCTTCATCGCGGGCCATGAGTTCACGAGCCACGCTGTAGTCGGAGGCGGCCAGTTCGGCCATGCGCGCTTCGATCTTCTCCAGATCATCCGGGGTAAACGGGCGCGAATAGGCGAAATCGTAGTAGAAGCCGTCGTCGATAACCGGACCGATGGTGACCTGAGCTTCGGGATACAGCTGCTTTACCGCATGGGCCAGCAGATGCGCGGTGGAATGGCGGATGATATCCAGGCCTTCCTCATCCCGGGTGGTCACGATGGCCAGTTCGGCATCGTCCTCGATCACATGTGAGGTGTCGACAAGCTGGCCATTGACGCGCCCGGCCAGCGCGGCCTTGGCCAGGCCCGAGCCGATGTCTTCGGCGACCTCGGCAATGGACACCGGACGATCGAATTCGCGACGGGAACCGTCGGGCAGGGTGATGCTGGGCATGCTGTTTCTCGCTGTCAGTGGCGGCCCCCACGACAGGCCGCGTGATCGGGACGGATGCCCCAACGTGGAAAGGGCGCGAATTGTAAGCACAGCAGCGGTCCTCATCAAGGCAAAGCCCAGCGCCACGGCTGATGCTGCAAAGCGCGTTAAGATGCGCCTTTTCCAATAGGGGCGGAGCATGAGCGAAAAAACTCAGCGCGAATTCGATCTGGTGGTGTACGGCGCAGCAAGTTTTGTGGGCCGTCTGCTCACACGCTATCTGTGCGAAACCTACGGGGTCGACAAAGACCTCAAATGGGCCCTGGCCGGGCGCAACGACGCCAAACTCAAAGCCGTGGCTGAAGAGTTCGGTGCCCAGAGCCTGCCCCGCATCATCGCCGATGCACAGGATGGCCCCGCATTGCGTGACATGGCTGGCAAGACCAAGGTGGTCGTCACCACAGTTGGACCCTACGCACTGTACGGCTCCGAACTGGTTGCCGCTTGTGTGGAGCAAGGCACCGATTACTGCGATCTGACCGGCGAACCGCAATGGATGCAACGCATGATCGATGCGCATCAGGATGGCGCCGAGCGCTCCGGCGCGCGAATCGTGCACAACTGCGGTTTCGACTCGATCCCGTCCGATCTTGGCGTGTGGTTCACCCAGCAGCAGGCCCAGGCCGATTTCGGCAGCCATTGCGAACAGATCAAGATGCGCGTGAAAGCGGCCAAGGGCGGGGCCAGCGGCGGCACCGTAGCGAGCCTGCTCAATGTGGTTGATGAAATCAAAAAAGACCCGGCTCTGCGTAAAGTGATGCAGAACCCTTATGCAGTGGCGCCGCAGGGCATGCGCAGCGGCGTGCGTCAGCCCAATGTCCAGGGCCCGACATTCGACAAGGATGCCAACGCCTGGCTGGGGCCGTTTGTCATGGCCGGCATCAACACCCGCGTTGTGCATCGCAGCCACGCATTGCTCGGGCGTCCGTGGGGCGAGGGTTTTCTGTATGACGAGGCCATGATGGTCGGGCGCGGCCCGGGCGGCGCGCTGCGCGCCGCCGCGGTTGCCGGCGGTCTTGGCGGATTCATGGTTTTGGCTGCGCTCAAGCCGACGCGTGCTCTGCTCAACAAGACGGTGCTGCCGCAGCCTGGCGAAGGCCCCAGTCCGCAGGCGCAGGAAGCCGGTTTCTATGACCTGCGCTTCTTTGGCCGCACCCCCAGTGGCGAGACCCTGCAAACCAAGGTCACCGGCGATCGCGACCCAGGCTACGGCTCGACCGCCAAGATGCTGGGTGAATCGGCGGCGTGCCTGGCCCGTGATATCGGCGACAAACCGGGCGGCTTCTGGACGCCCAGCACCGCTATGGGCGACTTGCTGATCGAGCGCCTGAATGCGCGTGCCGGCCTGAGCTTTGAGCGCGTCAGCTGAACCGCGCTAACAAGAACTGCGGGTGTTACAGCCCGCAGTTGTTCTTGGAGAAAACCTGGTCCGCGCGGTAGCTGGACCGCACCAGTGGGCCGGAGACCACCTCAAGAAAGCCGCGCTCCAGGCCCCATTCGCGGTACTTGGCGAATTCATCAGGCGTGACGTAACGCTCCACCGGCAAGTGGTTGCGCGTCGGGCGCAGGTACTGGCCAAACGTCACGATATCCAGGCCGGCCTCGCGCATGTCGTCCAGGGCGGCAAGAATTTCGTCGTCGAGCTCCCCCAGCCCCAGCATCAGACTGGTTTTACTCAGCACGTCAGGGCGGAATTGCTTGGCGTGGCGCAGCACATCCAGCGTCTGTTCGTAGGAGGCCCGCGGATCGCGGACCGGGTGGGTCAGTCGCCGCACCGTCTCCAGATTCTGGGCGAACACCTGCAGCCCCGAATCCACCACGGTTTCGACGCACTCATGACGACCCTGGAAGTCAGGAGTCAAGGCTTCCACTGCGGTGTCCGGGTTCATGTCGCGGATGGCGCGTATGCAATCGGCATAGTGCTGGGCACCACCGTCGGGCAAATCGTCGCGATCCACCGAGGTCAGCACGATGTACCTGAGGTTCATGAGGCGCACGGAATTGGCCGCGTTGTCCGGCTCTTCCTTGTCCAGCCAGCCGCCCGGGTTACCGGTATCGACCGAGCAGAAACGACAGGCCCGGGTGCACACAGCGCCCATCAGCATGATGGTGGCCGTGCCGTGTGACCAGCATTCGCCGATATTGGGGCATTTGGATTCTTCGCAGACCGTGGCCAGCTTGTGATCCTTGACGTTCTTCAAGGTGTCGAAATAGCGCGGATCGGAGGGCAGCTGAGCACGCAACCATTTGGGTTTCTGGCCGCGCGGTACGTCGCCCGCATTGCGGTCGTGCTTGATGCCGTCCTTGATCGCGTTAAAGCCTTGTGGTGCGGTGTATTTCTCACCACTGACCACAACCGGTATGCCTTTGAAATCGCTCATGCTCGAATTATACGCCGATGCCTGCGGGGGCGCGGCCAGGGCGCCGCTATACTGAGGCCCAAAGCTTATTGCACAAGATCAAGGATGAGACGTGAGGAGATTCATTGTTGCCGCGTTGGTGGTCATGGCCTTGCCCGCCCACAGCAAGGTATCGCCGGAACAGGCCGCTCGACTGGGGCAAGATCTGACGCCGATTGGCGCGCAGCAGGCGGGCATGCCCGATGCGCCGCACGGTTTGAACATACCGGCCTACGACGGCGGCCTGAGCGATCCGCAAGGTGCCAATACCGCGTATGTGCCTGACGACCCTTACGCCGCTGATGAACCGCTGCTGGTGATCGACAGCAGCAATGCGGCGCAATACGCCGACATACTGAGTGTTGGCCAGCAAGCGCTGTTGAAGAACTATCCCGCCACTTTTCGCATGCGCGTGTACCCCACGCGGCGCAGTGCTGCGGTGCCGGACCATGTGGCCAAGGCGACGCGGGCAAATGCCACTGCTGTTGAGCTCAAGCCCGGCGGCAACGGCTTCACCGGCACTGCCCACGGGTTTCCGTTCCCGTTGCCAGCCTCCGGTCAGGAACTGATCTGGAACCACATGGCGCGCTACCGCACCAGCGGCTTTCGCGGCTTCACCAACAGCGCGGCCACCACATCCAGCGGCGCCTATGTGATCGAACGCGCTTATCTGGAGGCCGTCATCCAGTACGGCAACCCCGATCAGAGCGCTGCCGCTTGGGACAATGAACTGGCCATGATCCTGCGCAAGGTGGTGGCGCCCGCCAACAAAGCCGGCGACACCGTGCTTCTGCATGTACCAATGGACCGTGCCGCCGACGACATCCAGATCTGGTCATATAACCCCGGCACCCGCAAAGTGCGGCGCATCGCGGAAGTGGGTTATGACAACCCGGCGCAGGATGGGCTGATCACCCATGATCAGGTCGACATGTTCAACGGCCCGCTGGATCGCTACAACTTCAAACTCATCGGCAAGAAAGCCGTGCTTGTGCCTTACAACAGCTATGCGTTGCACAGCACCGAGGTCAAATATGCCGACATCCTGCACAAAGGTCACATCAATCCCGACCTGGTGCGTTACGAGCTGCATCGCATGTGGGTGCTGGAAGCCACGCTGAAAGACGCTGTATCGCACGTCTACAGCAAGCGTGTGATGTATCTGGATGAGGACAGCTGGCTGATTCTGCTCGCCGACATGTATGACCAGCGCGGCGAATTCTGGCGCACGTCGATGGCATTCGCGCTGCAGTACCCGCAAATCCCGCTGCCGGACAATTCTCTGCAGGCCCACTTCGACCTGCAATCGCGGCGTTACGTGATGCTCAACATGCAAAACGAAGAACGTAGCCCGATGACCTACGACTACAGCGCCCCCGCCAGTCACTTCACCACATCAGCGCTCAAACGCTTCGCCACCCAGCAGCACCGCTGAACCGTGCGCATTGGCATCGACCTGGGCGGCACCAAGATCGAGGGCGTGGTGCTCGACGAACGCGGGGTTATCGCACGCCAGCGCGTGGCCACACCGCAGGGTGACTACGCCGCAACACTGGCGGCTGTCGGCAACCTGGTCAACACGCTCGAAGCGCAGGTTGGCGGTCACGCGCTGCCGGTCGGCCTCGGGCATCCCGGTTCGATCGACCCGCACAGCGGTGTGGTGCGCAACGCCAACTCGGTGTGCCTGAACGGCCGTGCGCTGCAGCAAGATGTCGAAGCTCGGCTTGGTCGTCCGGTGGCACTGGCCAACGACGCCAATTGCCTGGCGCTGTCGGAGCTGCACGACGGCGCGGCGCGCGGGCTGCAATCTGCGTTCCTGGTCATTCTGGGCACCGGGGTAGGTGGCGCCGTGGTGGCCAATGGACAGTTACAGCATGGCTTCAACGGCCTGGGCGGCGAATGGGGGCATAACCCGCTGCCCTGGGTGTCGCGCGATGAATGGCCGGGCGCGCCATGCTGGTGCGGCCAACACGGCTGCCTGGAAACCTGGCTGTCAGGACCGGCACTGGCCCGGCTTCACGCAAACGCGGGAGGCGTCGGTGACACTGCACAGGCCATAGTGGCGCAAGCCGAGCAGGGCGACGCCATTGCCCGCGCGTCGCTGGAGGCTTACAGCCACAGGTTGGCCCGCGCACTGGCTGCGGTCATCAATCTGCTGGATCCGCAGATCATCGTGCTGGCCGGTGGTTTGTCCCAGGTCCGCAGGCTGTATCATGACGTGCCCGCACACTGGTCACGATGGGTTTTCGCCGACCAGGTGCAGACCCCGCTGGTCCCTGCCGTTCACGGCGACGCGAGTGGCGCACTGGGCGCCGCCCGCCTTGGAATTGAGTCCTAACAGGCCCTGACTATGTTGCAGCTGTTTACCTATTACCGCAGTGTTTCCGCCCACCGTGTGCGGATCGCGCTGAATTACAAATCCGTGCCGTACAACTCGGTCTACATCGACGAGGATATCGGCGAGCAGCACAGCGAAACCTATCTGCGCCACAATCCGCAGGGGTTGGTGCCGGCGCTGGTCGTCAACGATCAGCTCACCATCACCCAGTCTGCGGCCATTCTGGAGTTCCTGGAAGAGTATTACCCGGAACGCCCGCTGCTGCCCAAAGATGTTTTCGACCGGGCCCGGGTGCGCTCGTTCTGTCAGGTCATGGTGGCCGACATGCAGCCGTTCAACATCCTGCGCACCTACTACTATCAGCGCGATGTGATGGGCGTCGACAAGCAGGCCCGGCGCGACTGGTACGAGCACTGGATGCACAAGGGTTTCGAAGCGCTGGAGTCGCTGCTGCACAAGCACCTGGAACCGGGCGCTTATTGCCATGGCGACAAACCGACCCTGGCCGACGTGTGTCTGGTGCCGCAGATCAGCAACGCGCGCCAGAATGATCTGGACCTCAGCGAATACCCGACGCTACGCCGGATCTACCGCACCTGCATGTCGCTTTCAGCCTTTCAGTCCGCCGACCCCGAAGCGCAGCAGGACCGCCTCGACCGCGCCGTTGCAGGACGCTGATCGTGGCGCCCGCACGGCGGTTGTTCAGGCTGTTCAGCTCCTATAGGCTGAGTCCAGGCTCCGGGTTGTAAAAAGCGCGGAAAGCGCGGTCCCGGACTTACAGCACTGGAGGGACCGCTTGAACCGTATCAACCAGACCGATCACGACCTGCGCATGGCGCAGGTTGAGTCCATCGCCGCCGCCCGCCACAGTGGCGACGAACGCGACCGGGTCATCGCCTTTATCCGCAGTTATTACGAATCCGTTCCGGATGAGGTGCTGGCTGGTCTGCACCCGCCCGTGCTGTATGCCGTCGCTATCGGGCACTACAAATTCAGCCAGCGCCGTGCCCCTGGCCAGGATCTCGTCCGCGTGTTTCGGGCAGGACGCGACAACCCCGACCACGGCGTCGATGCCTGCGTGCTCGAAACCACGGTGCGTGACTGCCCCTTTCTGGTCGATACCATTGCCATGGCGGTGCGCGCTGCCGGCGGGGTTATTCGCTGGCTGATTCATCCGGTGCTGGTTGTACAACGCGACGCCGAAGGTCAGATGCAGACCGTGGGCACCTCGCTGCAGGAAGGACCGGATATGGAGTCGCTGATCCATATCCATTTTGACGGCCTGGTCGACGAGGACGAATTCCGCGCCCTGGAAAAACGCATTGGCGAGGTTCTCGGCGATCTGCACACAGCCGTTGCCGATTATCTGCCCATGCGCGAGAAGCTCGCGGAGCGGATCGACGAACTGTCGACCATCCCCCCGGGCATGGCTTCCGAAGACATCGTCGAAGTGGCCGAGCTGCTGCGCTGGCTGGACCTCGATCACTACACTTTTCTGGGCTACACCGAAGCACGCGTGGTGGGTGAGGGCGAGCACGCGCGCTTTGAACCGGTCGGCGATGCCGGACTCGGGCTTTACCGCAATCGCGGCGACGATCTGGACTGGATCGCGCCGGCCTCTGAACTCGACAAGTATGCAAGTTCACGCCGCCCGGTGATCATCACCAAGGCCGACTCACGCTCGCACATTCATCACGACGAATACCTCGACGCCATCTCGGTCAAGCGTTTCGGTCCCACCGGCGAGGTCATCGGAACCTGTCGCTTCATCGGCCTGTTCTCGAATGAGGTGTACAACTCGCTGCCCAAGAACATCCCGGTGCTGCGCCGCAAAATCGACTGGGTCATGCAGCAGGCCCAGTCGCGTCCAGGCAGTCACGCGCACAAGCAATTGCACGAAGTGCTGAACGGCTTGCCGACCGATGAGCTGTTCCAGAGCAGCGAAGAGGAGCTGCTCGAACTTGCTCTTGGGGTGCGCTCGCTGCGCGAAACACAACGTCTCAGATTGTTCGTGCGGCGCGACCGCTATCGACGCTTTTTTTCCTGCCTAGTGTACCTGCAACGTGACCAGTACAGCACCGAAGTGCGCGAGCGCATGGCTCGTTTGCTGCAGCAGTGGCTGAACGGTCGCGACCTGGAATATCACGTGACCTTGCAGCGGGATGCGCTGGCCCGTGTGCAGTTCATTGTCCGCACCGACACCCAGAGCGACGCTCAGCTCACCGCCGCCGAGATGGAGGTGCGTCTGCAGGAGGCCACGCGGTCCTGGGATGACAGCCTCCGCAACTATCTGGCCGCCATCCTCCCGGACAACGATGCACGCGTGCTGGCCGAACGCTTTCGTGGCGCCTTTCCGCTCAGCTATCGCGAAAATGTTGCGGCCCTTGAAGCGGCGACCGATCTGCAATATCTGGCCCGGCTCGACGCCCGCGAGACCCAGCTTGTGCGCCTGCTCGACAAGCACCATGGCGAGTGTGACCTGCGCCTCAAGCTGTATGCCTACGAAACCCCGGCCAGCTTGTCCGCCGTGCTGCCCACGCTGGAAAACTTCGGCCTCACCGTGGTGACCCAGCGCCCTTATGAAATCAGCATGGCTGGCGCGGCGAGTCTGTGGGTTCAGGAGTTCGACCTGATGCAAATCGGTGTGTGCGTGCTGCCGACAGAGCGCATGCGCACCCTGTTCGAGGACGCCTACATGCGCACGCTGCGCGGCGAGCTGGAGGATGACGGATTCAACGCGCTGATTCTCAGCGCCGGCCTGACCGGACGCCAGGCCGCTTTCGTGCGCGCACTTTGCAAATACCTGCTGCAGACGGCATGGCCGTACAGCCAGAGCTATATCGAAAGCATTCTGGTCAGCCATGCGTCCATAACGGCCAAGCTGGTGCAGCTGTTCGAGTCCAGTTTTGACCCGCACCGGTCGGCACAGACACGCGATGGCGAAGTGGAAAAGCTCAGCGCCGAGCTTTACAGCGCCCTGGACGCCATCAGCAGTCTGGATGTCGATCGGGTGCTGCGCGCCTACCTGAGCGTGATTTCAGCCTGCTTGCGCACCAACTTCTTCCAGCGCAACGCGCAAGGCAAACCCAAGCCGTACATCAGCTTCAAACTCGATCCGCGCCACATCGATGAGCTGCCGCGGCCCCGCCCGATGTTCGAAACCTTCGTCTATTCGCCGCAGGTCGAAGGCATTCATCTGCGCGGCGGCAAAGTTGCCCGGGGTGGCTTGCGCTGGTCCGACCGCCGTCAGGATTTCCGCACCGAGGTGCTCGGGCTGGTCAAAGCTCAGATGGTCAAGAATGCGGTGATTGTGCCGGTCGGCGCCAAAGGCGGATTTGTGGTCAAGCAGTCGCTAGCCGGGCTTGATCGCGACGCCGCACAGAAGATCGGCATCGAGTGCTACAAGACCTTTGTCCGCGGGCTGCTCGACATCACCGACAACCTGGTGGATGGCGCCATCGTGGCCCCGCCTGAGGTGGTGCGGCAGGACGATGACGATCCTTACCTGGTGGTTGCAGCCGACAAAGGCACGGCAACATTCTCCGACATCGCCAATGGGGTGGCCGCCGAATATGGCTTCTGGCTTGGTGACGCCTTTGCGTCCGGCGGTTCGGCTGGCTATGACCACAAGAAGATGGGCATCACCGCGCGTGGCGCATGGGAATCGGTCAAGCGCCACTTCCGCGAATTGGGCCGCGATTGCCAGCGCGAAGCGTTCACCTGCGTGGGCATCGGTGACATGGCCGGTGACGTCTTTGGCAACGGTATGCTGCTGTCGCCGCATACCCGGCTCATCGCGGCCTTCAACCATCTGCATATCTTCATCGACCCAAACCCGGATGCGGCTGTCAGCTTTGAAGAACGCAAACGCCTGTTCGGGTTGCCGCGTTCAAGCTGGACGGACTATCAGCAGACGCTGATTTCCGCCGGCGGCGGCATCTTTGAACGATCGGCAAAGCAGATCGAGCTGTCTGCCGAAGCGCGCGAGGCTCTGGGTATTTCGCAAACACGCCTGACGCCAACGGCGCTCATTCACGAAATCCTCCAGGCCCCGGTTGATCTGCTCTGGAACGGGGGTATCGGCACCTATGTCAAAGCACGCCAGGAAAGCCATCAGGACGTTGGTGATCGGGCCAACGACGGTCTGCGGGTCAATGGCCAGGAGCTGCGCTGCAAAATCGTGGGCGAGGGCGGCAATCTGGGCATGACGCAGCTCGGCCGAATCGAGTACGCCCTGCATGGCGGCCGCGTAATCACCGATTTCAACGACAATGCGGGCGGGGTGAATTCGTCCGACCGCGAGGTCAACATCAAGATCCCGCTCAACGCACTGATGAATGAGGGCAACCTCGCACTGGAGGCCCGCAACCGTCTGCTCGAATCCATGACCCGTGACGTCGCCCAGGGCGTGCTGCGCGATTCATATCTGCAGACTCAGGCGCTGGCCCTGATGCAACGACGCGCAGCCTTGCGGATCGACGAACATGCCAATTTCATGCGGCTGCTCGAGCGCGATCAGTTGCTGGACCGGACCATCGAATATCTGCCGGATGATGAAACTCTGGCCCAGCGACGGGCCGAACACCAGGGCCTGACCTTGCCCGAGCAGGCGGTGTTGGTGTCCTACGGCAAGATCAGTCTGTATGAGCAGATTCTGGACAGTCGCCTGCCTGATGATCCGCGGCTGCAGCGCGACCTGCTGGCCTACTTCCCGCAGGCCTTGCGCGAAAGCCACCAGCAGGCGCTGGATCAGCACCGCTTGCGCCGCGAAATCATTGCCACCGTGGTGACCAATCAAACGGTCAACCGCATGGGCGCCACGTTTGCACGGCGGCTGGCCGAGGATCGCGGCGTCAGTGCCGACCGCGCTGCACGCATGTACCTGGCGGCTCGCGACATATTCGATTCAGAACGACGCTTTGCGGCCATCGAAGCCACCGATGGCACGCTCGCCACCGAGCTGCAGTACGAACTGATCGAACGCATCGTGGGCCTGCTCAAACATGCCAGCCAATGGCTGTTGCGCAATGCGCCGGCCGATGCTGGCCTGGATGCGCTGGTGGAGCGCTATCAGGCCACAGCGCAGGCCCTGGAGGAGGCGCTCGACACGGTACTGCCCGACCAGTACGCCGAGCAACGACGCGATCTTCAGGAGGCGCTGAAGCAGCGCGGCGCAGGCCAGGAGCTGGCCCTGCAGTTTGCCAATCACGGCATCCTCGGCTCCGCCCTGGACATCGCCTTGCTCAGCGAGCAGTGCGGCTTCGACGCCAAGGCCGTGGCGCGCGAGTATTTCCGGGTCGGCGCACTGTTGTCACTGCCCTGGTTGCTCGCCTCGATCAATCGACTCGACGCCGACAATCGCTGGCAGGCGCTGGCCCGCAGCAATCTGCGCGAGGATGCCTATGTGCAACATCGCCAGGTGCTGGCGCGCGCGCTGCGCTGCGAGGGCGAGAGCGCAGCGCAGCGGGTCGACCACTGGCAGCAGGAAACCGCGCAGCAGCTTGAATTTGCCGGCGCTCGCCTGGCCGAACTAAGCGCTCTGGGCCAGCCCGATTTCGCTGCGCTGACCATCGCAATGGGAGAGCTTCAACGCCTGAGCCTGTAGAATTCGGCCATGCAAAAGACTCTCGAACAATTCGTTGGCAACACCCCGCTGGTTCGTCTTCAGCGGCTGATGCCCGACGCATCCCGTGCGGCTGGCAATACGCTGCTGGCCAAGCTGGAAGGCAACAACCCGGCCGGCTCGGTCAAGGACCGACCGGCCCTGTCGATGATCCAGCGCGCCGAGCAGCGTGGCGACATACGCCCCGGAGACCGGCTGATCGAAGCGACCAGTGGCAATACCGGGATTGCCTTGGCCATGGTCGCGGCGATGAAGGGCTATCGCATGACTCTGATCATGCCGGAGCACCTGTCCGCCGAGCGCCGCGCCAGCATGAAGGCGTTCGGTGCCGAGCTCATCCTGGTCAGCAAACAGGACGGCATGGAAGGTGCGCGCGATCTGGCACTGGCGATGCAGGCGCGCGGGGAAGGGCGGGTGCTGGATCAGTTCGCCAATGCCGACAATCCGCTGGCCCATTACGAGGGCACCGGGCCGGAAATCTGGCGCGAAACCGAAGGCCGGATCACCCACTTTGTGTCGTCTATGGGCACCACGGGCACGATCATGGGGTGCTCTCGCTTTCTCAAAGAACAGAACCCGGATATCCAGATCATCGGCGTTCAGCCTGAAGGCGAATCCTCGATTCCGGGCATACGGCGCTGGCCTGAAGCCTATCTGCCGAAGATTTACGACGCCCAGCGTGTCGATCGGGTCATGGAAGTGACCCAGGACGATGCCGAACAGTGCATGCGCGCGTTGGCAGAACAAGAAGGTATTTTTGCCGGCGTATCCTCGGGGGGCGCCATGCATTGCGCCCTGCAGATTGCTGCCGAGGCGCGTGATGCAGTGATTGTCAGCATCGTCTGCGACCGCGGTGACCGCTACATTTCCACCGGCGTTTTCCCCGCCTGAGCCGTTCCAGACTATGAGCCGAAAAAAGGTCAACCGCGAACCGCGGCAGGGTGAAGTGCTGGACCTCACTCACGATGGGCGCGGGGTTCTGCGCCATGAGGGCAAGACGGTTTTTGTCCCCGACGTGCTGCCGGGAGAGGCCATCACCTACCGCGCCATGCGCCGCAAGCGCAGCTTTGATGAAGGCGAGCTGCTGGAGCTGCACAGCCGCCATGCCGACCGGGTTGAACCGCAGTGCGCACATTTCGGCGTTTGCGGCGGCTGCGTGTTGCAGCATCTGGCCCCGCAGAGCCAGTTGGCGTTCAAGCAGAAACATCTGGCCGATGTGTTCAGCCGCATCGGCCAGGTCAGCCCCAAACGCTGGCTAGAGCCACTGACCGGGCCGCACTGGGGTTATCGCCGCCGGGCCCGTCTGGCGGTCAAGTATGTGCACAAGAAAGAACGCGTTCTGGTCGGCTTTCGCGAACGTGGCAAGCCCTATGTGGCGGACATACAACGCTGCGAAGTGCTCGACCCGCGGGTTGGCCATCGCCTGGAGGAACTGGCCACGCTGATCGTCGGCATGGATGCGCGCGAGAACATTCCGCAGATCGAAGTGGCCATGGGCGATCAGCATGTCTGCCTGGTCTTTCGTCATCTCGAGGCGCTCAGCCACGATGATGTCGAGCGTCTGCGCCATTACGGACGCGACACCGGCCTGTGGATTTACCTGCAGCCCGGCGGCCTGGACAGCGTGCATGCGCTGGAAGACGATGCCCCGGTCTTGCGCTATGCGCTGCCGCAGTACGAGGTCGATCTGGAGTTCACCCCGATCGATTTCGTTCAGGTCAACGCCGAACTCAATCAACGCATGATTCCGCATGCCCTGGCGTTGCTGGATCTGCAGCCGGAGGACCGCGTGCTGGAACTGTTTGCCGGACTCGGCAACTTTACCTTGCCGATGGCAAGAGCGGGCGCCCGAGTGGTTGCGGTGGAGGGCGACGACGGCCTGGTTGAACGCGGCCGGGCCAACGCAAACCGCCAGGGCCTGGATGCCGAGTATCACGTGGCCGACCTGTTCCAGCCACAGCAGGGTGCGCCGTGGTTGCAGTCCGGCTTCAACAAGGTGCTGCTCGATCCGCCCCGTGCCGGTGCCGAGCAGATCCTGCCCGAATTGCTGGCCAAAAAGCCGCAACGCATCGTCTATGTATCCTGCCATCCGGCCAGCCTGGCGCGTGATGCCGGCATCATCGTCAATGCCGGATACCGCTGCAGCGAGGCCGGTGTGATGGACATGTTCCCGCACACCGGTCATGTCGAGTCGATTGCCCTGTTCGAACGGCGTAGCTGATGCGACTGGATATCGATCTGAGCGCGCAGCGCCTGACCCTGCATGACCACGATGGTCAGTTGCTCGCCGCTTATCCGATATCCAGTGCACTCAACGGTCCCGGTGAGACCCACGGCAGCGGTTGCACGCCGCGCGGGCGGCATCGGGTGCGCGCATGTATCGGCCGCGAGGCGCCAGCCGGGGCGGTGTTTGTCGGGCGGCGCTGGACCGGCGAAATATTCAGCGCCGAGCTGGCTGAGCAGCATCCCGAGCGCGACTGGATCCTCAGCCGCATACTGTGGCTGGGCGGTCTTGAGCCCGGCATCAACCGCTACGCGCAGGTCGACACGCAGTCACGCTTCATCTACATCCACGGCACCGCCGACGAAGCGCTGCTCGGCCAGCCGGTGTCGCACGGCTGTATTCGTATGGCCAACGATGACGTGATGGCCCTGTTTGACCGGGTTGAGGCGGGCTGCCCGGTGGATATTCATGAATAAACGCATGCTTGGCCCGATCATGATGGACCTGGCGGGACCGGTGCTGCAGCCGCACGAGGCGCAGCAGCTCCAGCATCCGGCCGTCGGCGGCGTGATCCTGTTTACCCGCAACTACGAAAATCCGGCCCAGCTCGCCGCGCTGACTGCGAGCATCCGTGAGCAACGCGCCGAGTTGCTGATTGCCGCCGACACCGAAGGCGGCCGTGTTCAGCGGTTTCGGAATGGGTTCGTGCAGCTGCCCGCCGCGGCCGATCTTGGTCAGCTGTATGCGCACGACCCACATCTCGCGGTGGATTGCGCATTGGCCTTTGGCTGGATACTGGCGGCGGAATTGCGCGCGGTCGACGTCGACCTGGCTTTCGCACCGGTGCTGGACATCTGCGGCGGGGTCTCTCAGGTGATTGGCAATCGCGCGTTCGCCACCGACCCGAATGCAGTGATCGCCCTGACACAGGCCTTCAGCGACGGTTGTGAACGCGCAGGCATGGCCTGCACCGGCAAGCATTTCCCCGGGCATGGCTATGTGACGCCGGATTCACACGTCGAGCTGCCGGTGGATAGACGCAGCTACGCCGAAATCGATGCCTGCGATCTTCAGCCTTACCGCGCGGCGATACAGGCCGGCTTGCCGTCGGTGATGGTCGCGCATGTGCTGTACAGCGCCATCGATGCCGATCCGGCCAGCATCAGCGCCTGGTGGATTGGTGAGGTGCTGCGCCGCCGCCTGTGCTTTGCCGGCGCCGTGTTCAGTGATGACCTGAGCATGGGCGGGCTGGCCGACTACGGTGATGCGGTGGCGCGCACGCGCTTGGCGCTCAGTGCAGGCTGCGACATGATTCCGCTGTGCAACCGCCCGCAGGACGTGGCACAGGTCTTAAGCGAAGCCGGTTTGAGCGCTGATCCTGAGAGTCAGGCACGACTTGAGGCCTTGCGCAGACCGCGTCCGTATCCGGGGCTGGATGCGCTACGCGCGAGCCCTGATTACTCACATTATTTCAATGTCCTGCAGGACAACATGAATGTAAAGGTTTAATTTTGATTCAGGACATCATCGAGTTTTACCAGACCAGCCACTGGATCTACCGCGTCTTCACCGTGGTCTTCATCGTCGTCACCATCAATCTGCTGGTGCGGCTGGTGCTGGTGCGTCTGCACAAGAAAGTGCGCGACAGCGAAACCATCTGGGACGATGCCCTTTACGATGCGATCAACCCGCCGCTGCGCTTCCTGATCTGGATTATCGGCATCGGGATTGCAGCCGATCTGGTCGAACCCCTGAGCGACGACACCATTTTTGCCTACATCGACCCGGCGCGCCGGGTTGCTGTAATCGGCACATTTGCCTGGTTTCTGGTGCGCCTGATCAAGAAGGTCGAATCGGCAGTGCTGATTCGTGCCCAGATGCGCGGTGAAACCATCGACCGCACAACGGTCGAGGCCATGGCCAAGCTGGTCCGCCTCAGTGTCATCATCACCGGCGTGCTGGTGGTGCTGCAAACGCTGGGCTTCTCGATCTCCGGGGTGCTGGCCTTTGGTGGCATCGGCGGTATCGCGGTGGGTTTTGCCGCCAAAGACATGCTGGCCAATCTTTTCGGCGGCCTGACCGTGTACATGGATCGACCCTTTTCCGTTGGCGACTGGATCCGCTCACCGACCGTGGATATCGAAGGCACGGTCGAGAACATCGGCTGGCGCAGCACGCGTATCCGCCGTTTCGATAAACGCCCGATCTACGTACCGAACTCCCTGTTCACCAGTATCGTGGTGGAAAACCCCTCGCGCATGACCAATCGGCGCATCAACGAAACCATTGGCATCCGCTATGCCGACGCCACCCGCATGAACAAGATCGTCGAGGATGTGCGCGCCTACCTAAAGAGCCATGATGCGATCGATCAGAATCAGACCATCATCGCCAACTTCAACGCCTATGGCGCCAGCTCGCTGGATTTCTTCATCTACTGCCTGACCAAGACCACAAACTGGGTGGAATATCATGAGGTCAAGCACGCCGTGCTGATGGATGTGCATGACATCGTTACCCGTCATGGCGCCGAGTTTGCGTTCCCGACACGAACCCTGCACATGATTCCGGAAAACCCCGAGGCTGCGAGCAATGAATGATTTCCTCCACCAGGCGGAAAACACCCTGGAGCATGCCGATATCCTGGTTGATGAGGCGGGCGTCAACGCCTGCTACGACGCCATGGCTCAGGCCATTCATGACGATTTGTATGACCGCGACCCGGTGATCCTGTGCGTCATGCTCGGCGGCATGTATGTCACCTCGGAAATCACCAAACGGCTGCGCTTCCCATTCGAGCTGGATTACCTGCAGGCCAGTCGCTACCGCGGCGAGACCAGTGGCGGCGAGCTGGTGTGGAAGGTCAGCCCCAGCGTCAGCCTGGAAGACCGCCATGTGCTGGTGGTGGACGACATCCTTGATGAAGGTCACACCCTGACCCACATTCTGGCCTGTCTGGAACAACAGCGGCCGGCCTCAGTGTCGACCGCCGTGCTGGTCGAAAAGCAGCACGACAGGCGTGACCCCAAGCAGCGCGCAACCTATGTCGGGGTTAAGCTGCCTGACCGTTATCTGATCGGCTGCGGCATGGACTATCGCAACTACTATCGTCAGCTGCCGTACATCGCAGCCCTGAGGGCCATGTAATGCTGGGACTCATTGGTGGTACCGGACTCAACCGTCTAGAAGGCCTGGTCATCGACGAGCAGCGCAAGCTGTCGACCCAGTACGGCAGCCCCTCGGGCGCGGTTCACCTGGGCCAGCGGGACGGGCAGAAGATCGCGTTTCTGCCGCGCCACGGACATGGCCACAGAATTCCGCCGCATGCCATCAACTACCGCGCCAACCTGTTTGCATTGAAGCTGGTCGGGGTCACCCACATCATCGGCGTGGCTGCTGTGGGCGGTATCGGCGCGCACATGGCACCGGGCGAGCTGGTCCTGCCGGATGACATCATCGACTACACCTGGGGCCGGCAGCACACCTACAGCATGGGTGCCCAGGACCCGCTACGCCACATTGAATTTGCCCCGCCGTACGATGCGGGCCTGCGTGAGGCCCTGCAGCACAGCGCCAAGCGCCAGAACATCAAGATGATGCCCAGCGCAGTTCATGGCGTAACCCAGGGTCCGCGCCTGGAAACGGCGGCGGAAGTGCGCCGTATGGGCCGGGACGGCTGTGACATCGTCGGCATGACCGGCATGCCCGAGGCCGCGCTGGCGCGTGAGCTGGATATCCCTTATGCCTGTCTGGCCGTGGTGGTGAACTGGGCCGCCGGTGTTGGTGCGGGCGACAGCATCCATGCAGAAATCGAAAAATTCGTCGACATCGGCATGGACAAGGCCCTGCGTGTGATCCAGGGCTTGCAGCTCAGCTGATAGTCAGGCTCAGGCGTTACTGCGCGGCGTTTTGTGCACCGATGGCCGTGAGTCGGGCCAGCACGCCGATGCGCGGGTGGTCGAAGTAGGCCAGTTTGCCATCGCGCAGGCGACGTTCTGCCTTGAGGCGGTACTGACCGACCTGATCGCGGTAGTACTCGCGCTGCCCATCTGGCGTCATGTTGACGGCAAAGGCCTGCGGCGCAACGCGCAGGTAACTCAGATCCAACGACAGCATGGGATGAATCTGATGCTCAAACTGGATCCAGCCAAACAGGGTTTCTGTTTCCACCGGCGGTGCCAAATCCGGCTGGCTACGCCAGTAATCCATACTGCTCATAGCTGCCGGGCGACTGTCGCGCGCGATCAGACGCAGACGCTCACCATCATGAATACGCAAGGGCGGCGTTGTGCTTTTCTGCGCGATGCGCAGGCTGTGCTCGGTCAGGACCCGATAGCGGCTGGTTGCATTGAGGCGTCGCGCGGCCGCCTGCAAGCTGGAGTTCTGCACCGACTGTACGATCACCCCGCGTGATTGCGCGGCTTGCACGACCTGGATCGGAACATCGCTGAGCGGCACGCCGGGATCGCTGTCGATCGCCAGCATTTCGGGCCAGTCCAGCGCGCGGTAGGTGCCGGTCTCAGCGGGATCAAAGGCGGCTTGCATGTCGCGTTCGAAAACCAGGATATCAAGCTGCCATTCGGCCGCC
The DNA here is from genome assembly GCA_030147945.1 of Oceanococcus sp. Classification (GTDB taxonomy): domain Bacteria; phylum Pseudomonadota; class Gammaproteobacteria; order Nevskiales; family Oceanococcaceae; genus Oceanococcus. The sequence continues at coordinate 21,103 of JASBUL010000080.1, forward strand.
TGGACAGAGCCTGCGAATACGGCGACAAGCAGGAGCAAGGAGCGAGAAATGTACGTCATGGGCGCATTATTCAGACATCCGCTTGCGCGGTCTAGGCTTGCGCGTCGTCAAATGGCGTCGTACTGATTCGGGCGATGGCGTCGCCCTGGGCGTAGTGAACGCCGATCTTCTGAACCAACTCGAGCAAGGCACGGTTTGCAACCTGTGTGACCATGCTCTGCTTGCCCAGTGTGTAGACGATACGGTGCAGCGATTCAGTCGCCAGGCGCTCCACCTCATCGGTGTCGATCTGGCGGGTTAGCAGTGGATCAAAACGCACCAGCTGCACCGGAAGCTGCTTGATCAGCTCGTAGCTGGCGGGGCGGGTGGAGACCCCGGACAAACTCAAACGGCAGCCGACCTGGCTCATGGTGTGGCAGAACGAACGCACATTGTTGAGCTGGCCCTGCACGTCGTTTTCGTTCAGGTCGAAGCAGATCTTGGCCGGCGCGATGCCGCTGGTCTTGAAATGTTCGAACAGAAAGTCGAGAAAGTGTGGCGACTGCATGCTGCGCACGGACAGTGGGATCATGCAGAACTCCAGCGTATCCAGACCGCTCGGAGCTGCCGCCAGATGATGCAGCATGCGCGCAACCACCCAGCGATCGACCTGCTGAACCAGATCGTGGCGGGCGGCAATCGGCATGAATGACGAGGCCGGCACTTCGGAACCCTCATCATCTTCAAACGACAGGATGGCTTCATAGGCCACGCCGTTTTCGGCCTGACGCTGCAGCGGCTGAATCTTCTGCGTGGCCAGGCGGAAGCGGTCCTGGGCCAGTCCTTGGGTGAGCGCGGCCAACCAACTGCGTTCATCGCGCAAGGGCTGCCGGCGCGCCTGAATCCGGGAGGCCGCCACACGCCCGCCACCTTGCTGCTGAGCCTGCTGCGAGAGGGTGCTGGCCTGGCGCAGAACATCCACAGCTCGACCACTCTCGCCACTGACATGGACCAGTCCGATGCTGGCGCTGCCGCTGTGCTGCTGTCCTTCGTGTTCGAACTGCCAGCTGCTGATGTCGGCACGCAACAGTTCCGCCACCACCTGCGCCTCAGCCGGGTCCGAGCTACTCAAAAGCACCGCGAATTTGTCCTCGTGCAATCGATACACCGGATTGCTATCACCCACATCGCTTTGAATGAGGCGCGCAAGCTGGCGTAAAAAGGCATCCCCGGCGGCTCTGCCCAAGGCATCATTGAGCGCGCCCATGCGGTCCACATCCAGGTACAGCAGCGCAAAAGTGGACTGGTCGGCCTTGGCCGCCTCGCAGCGCGTCTGCAATTCAGCCTCAAAAGCCAGACGACCAAGACAGCCGGTCAGCTTGTCGCGCTCGCCCTGTGCGACCGCGCCGGCTTTCGGAGCCGCAGCATCCGGCTGGGCGTGAATGACCAGCACCATCGCATGGACCTGATCCGGTGTATTTCGGACCACACGGCGGCTGATGGCCACAGGGCGATGTGTATTTGACTCGTCCTGCAACAGCGCAAAAAGGGGCGGTTCGTCGCGCTGCGCCAGATCGCTGATGGCATCCGCAAGATGCCCCAGAGGTCGCTTGCCGCGTCGATCGTAAACCCGAAATACGTTATCAAAGGCCTGGCTTTGAACCTGCGCCAGATTTTTCCCGCAGAGCGTCTCTGCAGCACGATTGAGATATTGAATCTCACCCGCCGCATTGGTCACGACCACCCCATCCGGCAAGGCATCGACCAGCGACCAACCGGCGTCACCCGCGCGCGCAGACCCACTTGTCGTGGTACGCGCGGGGTCGCTCACCTGACTGCGCCCCATGAGTTCACGGATGCGGGCCTGACGAAGATTCAGCAATTGCCCGAGCACCACGATTTCGGCGCTGCCGCCAACATTCACCGTGTCGCCTTCGGCCGCCTGACCAAGCTGGCGGATCAGACGTCGCAACGGACTGATCGCCAGCCGCGTGGTCAATAGGTGATAAGCCAGCAGGGCAAGACCGAGCAGCCCCAGCGTGGCCGCGGCAGCAAGCCACAAACTCAGTGGCAGTCCAGCCACCAGCGCGGCGGCGGGCTGCAGCGCGATCAAGCGTCCGACGCCATCCAGCGCATAGATGCTCACCGACTGGCCCATGCCTGCCGGCGGTACTGCAGCATGACGTGGCTGATCGAGCACCACACCGAGCAAGGCCTGCTCGATCACGCTGGCATCGCGCGGAGCGCCGGAACGGCTGAGGCTTTGCAGACGTGCATCCCAGTCGGACAGCCGCGCTTTGGCGTCGCGCAGATTGTGCTGCCGCTGCTGCCGCAGCTCTTCAGCCACGCGTTCCAGGCGCGGTTCGGCAGCTTCAAGCTGGCCCAGGCTGGCGCCCTGATCCAGGCCGACAAGGTTGGAGGTGAGCACCCGATCATCCTGAGCGAGCACGATATAGCTCGGTTCCCCCGGCTTGCCAGGGGGCAGGGTCAGCGCAGCGGGATCCAGCAGCACAGCGCTCAGTCCCAGATGTTGTGCATCACGCTTGATGGCCATGATGCACGCCATGACCGGGCGGTCCAGATAAGCATCGGTGTGGCTGCCGGTCCACAGGCAGCCAGGTTGATCAAAGGCAGGGATCAGCGCAGACCAGGCCGGCAGTGGCTGCTCCACCGAAGACACATGGACATCGTCGGCGCTGCCGGGCTGCCAGTACAGGGCGCTTGCTCGTTGACCAGACAATTCTGCTGTCTGCGCCAGACAGGCGGCCACATCATCGTCGCAGTCGGGGGACACGTCGAGACGGGCGGGGTAGCGCCAGGCCACCGCGCCGATC
>JASBUL010000088.1 GCA_030147945.1 Oceanococcus sp.
GTCGGCTGGTCGCTGATCATGGGCTTCTGGGGAATGCGTCAGCTGATCCGTGATGGCGTGGTCGAACGCGACGAGGCGATGGCGGCCTTCAATCAGCTGATCGCCAGGATGAGCCCATGAGCCATCACGATCCGCATGCCCCGTACACCTTGTACAAGATGGATATCTCCTACTTCAGCGGCAAGCTGGAGGCCTATCTGCGCAACAAGGGCATTGCCTACACCACGGCCACCGGCGATGCGGCGGCGCTGGACATGCTGTACGCCCGCACCGGGGTCAAAAAAGTCCCGGCCCTGCATAGCGCGGACGATCTGTGGTTGTTCGACACCACGCCGACAATCCGCTGGCTGGAGCAGCGTTACCCGGACAACCCGGCCACCCCGCCCGACCCGGCCCAGGCCTTTCTTGCGACGCTGATCGAAGACTATGCCGATGAATGGCTGTGGCGCCCGGCCATGTGGTGGCGCTGGGAGCCGCTGGCCTCGCGGCGCGCACTGGGCCGGCGAATCGCCGATGAGGTGCGCCCACCCGGCATCCCGCGCCCGCTGATGGCCTGGTTCTTCCCTCATCGCCAGCGCCGCACCTGGCTTTGGGGTGACGGCATGGACAAAAGCAACGCCGCTGCGGTGCGTGACCTGTACCTGCAGGAACTGGATTTTCTCCAGGCCGTGCTCACCGAGCGCACTTATCTGCTTGGCGACCAGCCAAGCCTGGCTGATTATGGTTATTTCGCCTCGATGTTCCGCCATTTCGGCAACGACCCTGATCCGGCCGAAATCATGCGCAGACGCGCACCGGCCGTGTATGAATGGCTGGCGCGGATGTGGAATGCACCACGCACGCCGCCCAGCACGCCCCGCTGGCTGGCCGCCGATGGGCCGCACTGGGCGGCGCTATGGACCCGCATCTGCGGCGATTACCTGCCCTATCTCAGCCAGAATGCCGCCGCCTGGGCCGCCGGCAAAAAACGCTTCAACGCTCGCGGCGCCAGCCTGAGCTTCAATGGCACGCTGACGCATCACTACCGCGTGTGGTGTTTGCAGGTGCTGCGTCGCGCCTGGCGGGAGTTGGATGCCGAAGCGCGCGCGCAGATCACTGCACAGCTGGCGCCCTACGGTGGACTGGCCGCGCTGGACAGCGGCGCCGATGTCGATGCAGGGCTGGACGCGCTGTACACCCTGCCCAAGCCCCCAGGGCAGCACAAAGCCGGCTGGCGCATCGCCTTGCTGGGCCAACCACGCAACTAGACAACACAGCTGGTATCGCCAGCCCGACTGAGCCAGCATGGTGGCCCCGCCCCATCATCTCAGCCGCATGAAAGAACGCCTCGTTGTATTCACCGGTGCCGGCATCAGTGCGGAGAGCGGACTTGCGACCTTTCGCGATGCCGATGGCTTGTGGGAAGGCCAGCGCCCTGAAGATCTGGCCAGCGTGCAGGCCTGGCAGACGAATCCGCAACGCGTGCTGCGCTTTTACAACGCGCGTCGCGATCAGCTGCGTACGGTCGAACCCAACGCCGCACACCGGGCTCTGGTCGAGCTTGAACGCAAGTTCGAGGTCGACATCGTGACCCAGAATGTCGACGATCTGCACGAGCGTGCCGGCTCCTCGCGGGTGCTGCATCTGCATGGTCAGTTGATGCGCGGCCGCAGCGAGTGCGACCCCTCGGTCGAAATTGATCTGGGCACGCGCAATATCGCGCTGGGTGATCAGGCCCCGGATGGCGCCGCACTGCGCCCCGCTGTGGTGTGGTTTGGCGAAGAGGTGCCGGCCATGGATCTGGCGATCGATCTGGTCGAACAGGCCGAGCGTTTTCTGATCATAGGCACGTCGCTGTCGGTGTGGCCGGCGGCCGGGCTCATGCACTGCGCCCGCCGCGCACGGCAGGTCTGCGTCATAACGCCGTGGGCACAGGCCGACCTCAGCGGGGTTGAGTGGATACGTGACAAGGCTAGCAGCGCCGTCCCGACGCTGGTCGCTCGCTGGCTGGCGGAACACGCGCCGGCAAACCACCTGGGTTAATCTTTTCGGCCGCACAGAACACACCGCTGCAATGAAATTGAACTGCGATATGGGCGAAAGCTACGGGGCATGGCGCATGGGCGCGGATGAACTGCTGATGCCGCATATCGACATGGCCAACATTGCCTGCGGCGGACATGCCTCCGACCCGGTCACCATGGATGCCACCGTCGCATTGGCCTGCGCCCACCAGGTGCAGATCGGTGCCCATCCCGGGTATCCGGACAAGGAAGGCTTCGGGCGCCGCGCCTTTCCACTGGCCGGCGATGAACTCGGCGCCCATCTGCTTTTCCAGATCGGCGCGCTCGACGCCTTGTGCCGCAAACACGCCACGCGTATTCGCCACGTCAAACCGCATGGCGCGCTGTACAACCAGATGATGCGCGACAGCACACTGCTCGAGACGATATTCAAAGCGCTTCAGGCCTTTGATCCCACGCTCCCGCTGGTGGTCCAGGCCGCCGACAGCCGGCGTAACGATGCGCTGCGCGCGCAGGCCGCAGACTACGGCCTTACCCTGCTGTTCGAAGCCTTTGCCGACCGTGCCTACAGCGCTGACGGACACCTGGCGCCGCGCAGCATGCCGGGCGCCGTTCATCACAGCAGCGCAGCCATCCTTGAGCAGGCGCGCCGCCTGATGACGCATGGCGAGGTTCAGGCCCTGAGCGGTGAAACCCTGCACATCGAAGCCGACACCCTGTGCCTTCACGGTGACAATCCGCTGTCGCCAGAGGTGGCCAAGGCCCTGCACGCCAACAACTCATGAAACCTGTTGCGGTATCCGATACCAGTTGTCTGCTTACCCTGGGCACGGACATCAATGCGACCACGGCCTCACGCGTACGTGCCGCCTGCGCACTGATCGAACAACGCCTGGAAACCGCGCTGATCGATCTGGTGCCGTCCTACACCACGGTCCTGGTCGAGTTCGATCCGCTGCAGCTGACGGTGACTCAGTGCCTGCAGCAGCTGGCCGA
>JASBUL010000100.1 GCA_030147945.1 Oceanococcus sp.
TCCGGACGAAAGCGTTCCCTATCACAGCGATTACGCCGATCGTCATAGCTACCGGTACCGTAACCCTGACAGCGCGGGGGCTCGTCTACCGGACCGCCGCCAAGGGTGCATTTGCCGTCAGCATCAGGGCCGGAGAAGCCCGACGGGCAACCGTTGTGATTGACATAGTCGTACTGCGGCTGGGCCGCGACCCGGAAGGTGTGCGAGAACCGTGGCGACTTGTTACCGATCGCATTCGGCCCCTCGGCGAAAACATTCCCCGGCTTGTAGGTGGCTATGTTGTAGGTGGTGCTGCCATGGTTGAAACCGTTGTACCAGGCGGCCTCGAAATTGGCGGCCGCATAACGGCTATGGCTCAGCGGCGGCTGCGCCGTCTTCGAATAGGGCGGCTCATAGACGATGTTGGGGTTGTAATACACGCCATTGACGGCCGAATTGATCAACTCGCTGTCGCGGTCGTCATCACCAGGTGGGTTGTCCGGCATGACGGTCCATTGCATGGAGCCGGAGTCATCGTGCATGAGCACGATGTTGGGCGGCAGCACGCTGCGAATGGTCAACGGCGACTGATCCACGCTGACCCCGGCGTATGCACTGCCACTACCCAGCAACACACCGAGCACGAAGGTCAGCATGAGTCGGCTGTGCCCGAGGGCGCCAAACAGCTTAGAAGTAAAGGAAAAACGCTTCATAAGAAATACCCTGTTAACGCCGGTACATCGCCTGCAAGGTGACGACCGAACGCTCGCCGGACGCATCCGGCGCACCACTGCGCACGGTGATGCGGTAATAGGTGGACATTTGCTCCAGACCTTGGGCGCCGTACTGCTGCGCATTGGCGGTCTGGCCATAACCAGTGCTGGTTGTCGGATTGGCCCATTGCCCCATGTTTTCGATCACGTACTGGGGTTGTGCCGCGACATTGGCGCCCTTTTCATAGGCCGCATTGCTGACCGTTACGATGTTGCTGGGCTGCAGGTTCGGATCTTCGAACGGATTGGTGTAACAGACCACACCACCGCCACCGCAGTTACGTATGCCCACCGCGCTGGTCGCGATACTGTCTGCCGCCACCCGCAAACCGGCTTCGGCGTTCTGAAAGGCCAGACCACGATCGAAGAAAATCGTGGCCATACGCTGCTGAGTGGTGGTGGTGCGGATGCCGGCAATCCCGACCAGGGTCACGACAACCAGCAACACCAGCGAAACCGCCAGCGCGATACCGCTTTGATGGGCAGGCCCAGGCGTACGGGGCAAACGGAGTGGCGTCATATCAGTTCAACCGGTTGCGCAGCCCTACCGTGCTGCTGAATGTACGTGCAATGGTCTCGCCGGCGGTGGTGCTGGTACCGCGTTCATTGCCCTCGGTGACCAGGGTCATGCGCACAGCCGTCACATTGCCCCAGTTGGTCAGGGCTGCATCGTCGGCGTCCATGTAGACCAGCGCGCCGGCCGCGTCGGGATGCAGATACTCAAGCTGCATGTCGGTCACATTGCGGACCATTTCCTGAGTCGTGAGCATGGCATCACCGGCTGCACTGCTGCCTAAAGCCTGGCGGTAAAGCGATGAGCCGCCCTGTGGGTTGCGTCCGATGTACCAGAAAGTGGAGGACAGCTTGGCAATCTGGGAGTTGGTGCCATATTCGTGGCAGGTGGTCGCCCCACCCCCGTTACATTGATTGCTGCAGTCGGCGCCATGCGGCTGACCCGCATAGTAGGTGAGATCCTTGGTGCAATTGCCAGGCGTGGCGACGCCATTGCCGGTGTTATGCACGGTGGTGCGGTTATTCTGCACATTGGTAATCTGCACGATGGCGGCCTGCACCGGGTCACAGATCACGACAATATCGCCGTCCTGCAGATATCCTGAGTTCGGCTGGTTGGTCTTGACGTTGGCACTCGGCGAATTGTGCTCATCGATGCTCAGGCCACTGCCTTCGATACCGCGCAAAGTGACCGAATCCGCCGTGTTGATGAAATTGCCCGGCGCCGGCGCGCCGGTGCCGCCAGGCGTGCCTTCATAACCTCGGATCGCCACCGTGAAATCGGTGTACCACTGATCGCCCGGATCATTCAGCACATTGGCGATGCGGTTTTGCGTGCCGCAGCCGGACAGACCGGTCTGACGCAACTCGCGGGCCAGCAACTCAAAGGCGATACGGCCGCTCTCCTGCGCCTCACTGAGCGCGGCGTTGCTGCGATATGACTGCTTGTTCGAAAGCAGTACCGCGGTCGCACCTGTCATGATCACCAAGCCCAGCACCATGGCAATCATCAGTTCCACCAGGCTGAAACCGGCCTGATACGGTCTGCTTGAAGCGCTCATAACATGCCCTTGGTCACAACGCTCTGTGTGCCGCCCCCGTCGCCGATACGGCTGTCGTCGTAGCCGATGGTGACGGTACATTGACCACTGTTGTCGCAGTCGATCTCGCCAGTCGTGGTATCCACCGGGCCGAGGGTGTCTCCGAGCAAGATGCACCACTCACGCAATTGCGTTTCGGCCAGCGAGCCGGCGTCAGGACAGTCGTCCGCCACCACGTCACCGTCGTAGTCGCCGTTACGCGCCGCGCCCCGGTCAGCTCGCATCGCATCCAGAATGGTGTAACTCGCCACCACCGCCATGGAGCGTGCGGCGGCGGCATTGTTGGCGGCCAGCGCGCTGGTCTGAACCCAGGCCACACCCAGCAGCCCGATCGACAGAACCAGTACGCTGACCAGCAGCTCGACCATGCCGACACCCTGCTGCCGGCGACCTAGCTTAATAACAGTCTTGAGGTTCACTGCTCGGACACCCCGATTGGCTGGTGATGGCACAGGTGGAAATACTGCTTCCCGCGGCCAGATAAACGCAGCGGCGGTTCTTGCTCGACAGCTTGGTCGTGTAAATCTCGCCGAGAGGGCCGCTGTAGGGGCCATTGGCGCCGGACTGCCGGCCGAAACCACGGCCTGAGAAAACCAGCGGCTGCACATTGCTCAGGCTGATGCCTTCAGCTGCCGGCGGCGCCACTCGGATCAGATCGGCGCTGACCGTGCCGTCTGCTGCGACAACGCGCGCCACCACGGAACCCGCGCCGGCACAGGCCGCTGCAAGCGTGCCCAGATCACCGGCCGTGGGGTTGCCGCTGCTGCCACATAACAAGGTCGGCGCATTGCGCCGTAACCCCTCGCCACGGGCTTCGGAAAGCGCCGAGATAAAGTCGTTGGTTGCGACACTGAGACGATTCGAGATGATCATCTCGCGAAAACTGGGCGCCGCAACAGCGACCAATGCAACGGCCACGGCCATTGCAATGATCAACTCAACAAACGTAAAACCACGCGCATGATTTTTCATGCCTGCAGGATAAGCAGGCACGACGGGATTTCAGCCGCACAAGCGACCAGCGGTCATCCGAGGCCGACCGATGGACAGCCCTGCCCCGTGGCTGGGCCCGCGGCGGGCACCCAGCATGGCCCCGACAGCGCTCAGGCGTCGTTCTGGACCAGTACCCGGGGCAAGGAAAAGGTGATGGTTTCTTCGCGTCCAGGCAGCTCTGTGGTGGTTTTTCCACCCAGATCTTGCAGACGCTGCACGACGTCACGCACCAGCACATCGGGTGCCGATGCACCTGCCGTCACACCCACCACGGCGCAATCGGTCAGCCAGCCCGGCTCTATGTCCTCGGCGCCATCGATCAGATAAGCCTTGGCCCCCTGCAGCGCGGCCAGTTCACGTAAACGGTTGGAGTTGGAACTGTTGGTTGAACCCACCACCAGCACCACCTCGCACTCTCGGGCCAGACCACGCACCGCGTCCTGACGATTTTGCGTGGCGTAGCAGATGTCATCTTTGCGCGGCCCGGTGATTTTGGGGAACCGCTCACGCAGGGTCTGAATGATCACCGCCGTGTCATCCACCGACAGCGTGGTCTGGGTGACATAGGCCAGACGATCCGGGTCAGTCACGGCCAAGGTGGCCACATCCGCGGGCTTTTCAACCAGATGTACACGCGCGCCGTGGGTCAGGTCGAACTGGCCCATGGTGCCCTCCACTTCGGGGTGCCCGGCGTGCCCGATCAGAACCACGTCACGCCCCTCGCGCGAGTAACGCAAAACCTCCATGTGCACCTTGGTGACCAGCGGGCAAGTCGCATCGAACACCGTCAGCTTGCGCGCCTTGGCGTCTTCGCGGACCTGCTGAGACACCCCGTGGGCAGAGAAAATGCAGGTCGCGCCCTCCGGAATATCGGCCACCTCTTCAACGAAGATGGCGCCTTTCTTCTTCAGGTTGTCGACCACGAAGCGGTTATGGACCACTTCATGGCGCACGTAAATCGGCGGCTCCAGACGCTCCAGAGCACGCTCAACGATTTCAATCGCGCGATCAACACCGGCGCAGAAACCACGCGGATTGGCCAGCTTAATTTCCATGTTTGCTCTCCGTTGTCGTCTTGCGACTCTGACGCCACCAGTCCAGCAACATATCCAGAATCAAGAACACCGCCCCGGCTGAAATGGCCATGTCGGCCACGTTGAACGCGGCGTAGTGCCACTGACCAACGTACACATCAATGAAATCGACGACATAACCGTGACGCACACGATCAATGATGTTGCCCACGGCGCCACCGAGAATCAGACACATGGCCACGGCGACCAACTGATGCCCATACAGATTGCGCCGCAACCAGATCAGAATGCCAACACTCACCGCACAACCCAGCAGCACGAAGGCCCACGGCGGCAGCTGATTGAAACTGGAAAAGGCCGCGCCGGTGTTGCGCAGATGGGTGAAATTCAGATTGCTCATCACCGGCACCACGTCGTACCAGTCGAGGTTGCGCAAGATCAGTTGCTTGCTGACCTGATCAAGCACGATCACCAGCAGGGACAGCCACAGCCAGTAGGGGTTGCTGAATCGGAATTTCACGCGATGTCCTGTTGAAAATGTTGTTGCGCCTGAGCCACATCCGCAGCAATCGCCTGCTGCAGCTGCTGCAGGTCGGCGAAAGCCTGCTCAGGCCTCAGAAACGCCTCGAATTCGACCGTGACGATGTGATCGTAAAGCTCATGGTGGCCCTCCAGCAGATGGACTTCAAGATGCTCGGCATCGCCACCAATGGTCGGCCTCACACCGATGTTGGCCACCCCGGGTAAACCATCCAAACGCACACAGTAGACACCGTGGCGCAACGGGCTGGGGCTTCGCAGCGCCACATTGGCGGTCGGCGCGCCAAGTTTGCGGCCCAACTTCTGACCATGAATGACCCGCCCCCGCAGCCGGAAGTTCCTGCCCAGACAACCTTGCACATCGACCAGATCCCCGGCTTGCAAAGCTTCACGCACCCGCGTGCTGCTGATACGGCGCCGGGCCTGCGCCACCGTGTCGAGCTGCTCCACACGATAGCCACCCTGTGCCGCCATGGCCTTGAGCAAATGCACGTCACCGGCACGCTGATGACCAAAACGCCAGTCGTCACCGATGACCACACAGCAGGCGCCCAGCCCTTCGACCAGCACCTTGGTCACAAAGGTCTGCGGCGGCATGTTGGCCAGCGCCTGATCAAAACGCAGCACCAGAACCTGCTCCAGCCCCTGAGCGCGCAGGAAGCGCAGCTTCTCGGACAGCGACTGCAAGCGCACGGGTGCAAGCTCCGGACGCAGGAATTCCAGCGGCTGAGGCTCGAAGCAGACCAGGCAACGAGGTGCTTCAGGAGCCGCCCGCCGGAGCTGTTCAAGCAAAGCCTGGTGGCCCAGATGCACGCCGTCAAAATTGCCCAGCGTCACCACCGCACCACGATCGGCCGCCTGGATATTGCTCAGACCGCGGATCACGCGCACGTCAGCTGCCTCCTGCCGTAAGCGCACGGCAACCGTGCCAAAGCGAAACCTGAAGAAAGTGCTTGTTGCATGAACCGGGAATCAAACTGAATCATGAGCGGGTCGGTGATACGGCGTACTTTGGCAGCGGGATGTCACAGCGATGTTTCGCTGCGCAAGACGTGACGCGGCCGTACACCAACCAGCCACAGGGTGACGAAGTATGCCAGAGCCCCTGCCATCACGACCTGTGCAAGCTGAGCGGCGCGTGCAGCTGCGGAAGCCTCGTACCACCAGGACAGCGGCGGCGCCATCAAGCCAAGCACGACAGCCATGACCGCACAGCCGAGCAGCAGCCGGCCCAGCTCCTTCAACCAGGACAATTGCGTTGCGTAAACCCCACTGCGGACCAGGCCGCGTAACAACAAGCCTGCGTTGATAAAAGCCCCGAGCGAGGTCCCCACGGCCAGCACCGCGTGCGGCGCCGCCCACTTAAGATGCAGGGCCAGGAGCACACCGGCGACATTAAAACTCATGCCGATACACAGCGCGACGATACCGATGCGCACCGGCGTTGCGGTGTCCTGGCGTGAGAAATAACCCGGCGCCGCAATTTTGACCAGACTGAACCCGACCAGCCCAAACGCATACGCCATCAGGCTGACGCGGCTCATGTCCACATCATGCGGTGTGAACGCGGCGTACTGAAACAGCGTGGCCAGCAACGGCCCGGCCAACAAAAACAGACCCACCGCACTGGGCAGACAGATCAGCAGTATCAGACGCAAGGCCCAGTCCAACGTGGCACTGAAACTGCGCGCATTCTTCTCAGCGTGCTGACGCGACAGACTGGGCAGAATCACCGTAGCAATAGCAATGGTGAATATGCCGAGCGGGAACTCCATCAGCCGATCCGAGTAATACAACCAGCTGACACTGCCCGAGATCAGCAAGGACGCCAGAATCGTATCCAGCAACAAGGCGACCTGCGCCACGCTGGAGCCGAAAATGATCGGCAACATCAGGCGCATGATGCGCCGCACCGGCGGACTGCTCCAGGCCCAGCGCGGGCGTGGCAGTAACCCCAGGCGCGCAACGGCAGGCAGCTGCAGCACCAGCTGCACCAGGCCGGCAATAAACACCCCGATGGCCAGGGCATATATAGGTTGCTCCAGACGCGGCGCCAACCAGAGCGCACAGGCGATCAGACTGATGTTCAGAAAAGCCGGTGCTATCGCCGGCAGGGCGAAGTTGCCGTAAGTATTCAGCACCGCGCCGGCCATCGCCGTCAGTGCGATGAACAGCAGATACGGGAAGGTGATGCGCAGCATGTTGGCGGTGAGCTCGAACTTGCCCAGGTCGTCCGCAAAACCTGGCGCAAACAACAGCACAATCAGCGGCGCGGCAAGAATGCCCAGCAGCGTCAAAAGACTGAGGAAACCAGCCAGAGTGCCGGACACATCGGCAACCAGCTGACGCACATTCTCCTGTGTGCCCTGATGCCGGGTTTCCGCCAGCACCGGCACGAAGGATTGGGAGAACGCCCCTTCGGCAAACAGGCGGCGCATGAAATTGGGAATCTTGAACGCCACCAGAAAGGCGTCCATGCCCGCCGAAGCTCCAAACAGTATGGCCAGCATCATGTCGCGCACGAAGCCCAGCACACGGGAAATCAGCGTCATACCGCCGACAACCGAACTCGACTTAACCAGCGCGCGAGACATCAGGACAGGAATTTACGGGGGCGGAAAGGCGAAATCATAACGCCGATTGACAGCGCGATCCATTTCTCTATAATTCGCGGGCTTCACTCCCTTTAGCTTTAAGTAGACACACACGTGGCAAACTCTCCTCAAGCAGCCAAGCGCGCCCGTCAGGCCGAAGACCGCCGCCAACTCAACATGGGCCAGCGCTCGCGTTTTCGCACCTCGATCAAGACCGTGCTCAAAGCCGTGCAGGCCGGCAACAAGGATGACGCCAGCAAAGCCATGCAGACTTGCGAGTCTCTGCTTGACCGTTATGCTGGGCGTGGTCTGCTGCACAAGAACAAAGCCGCACGGCACAAGAGCCGTCTGCGCGCCAAGATCAAAGCGCTGGCGTAACCACACCAGCCGATAAAAAGCCGCCCTGGGGCGGCTTTTTTGTGCCTGCTATCAGGCCCCCAGAATCAGGTTATTGCGATGAACCAGCTCAGGTTCACCCGGGCGCCCGAGCACCTGATTGATCTGGGTCGATGTCACGCCACACAGACGCCGCGCGTCCTCGCTGTCGTAATTGCTCAAGCCACGCGCGATAACCTGCCCGCTTGCATCCACGCAGTGGACCAGATCGCCAGGCGCGAACCGCCCCTCGACCGAGGTCACACCCACCGGCAGCAGGCTGCGCCCTTTGTCCAGCAGCGCCTCGCGCGCGCCATCATCCAGCCACAACTTGCCAACCGCGCGACGCTGAGCCGCAATCCAGCGCTTGCGCGCGGTCATACGTCCATCCTCGCCGGCCCACAGACAGGTCCCGACAGGCTGACCATCCGCAACAGCCACCAGCACCTCATCCAGACTGCCGCCGGCGATCACCGTCGAAACCCCGCTGCGCGCGGCAATCTGCGCCGCCTGCAGCTTGGTTTTCATACCACCACGCCCCAGCGTACCGCCGCTGCCGCCGGCAGCCGCGACCAGCCGCTCATCATCAATCGATGCATCGCCAATCAATTCGGCCTGCGGATCGAAGCGCGGATCTGAAGAATAGATGCCCTGCTGATCGGTCAGGATGACCAGCAGATCAGCCGAGCACAGATCCACCGCGACCGCCGCCAGCGTGTCGTTGTCGCCAAAGCGGATTTCGTCGCTGGCGACCGTGTCATTCTCGTTGATCACCGGCACCACGCCCCAATCCAACAGCGCACGCAAGGTGTTACGCGCATTGAGGTAACGCTGACGGTCTGCGGCATCTTCATGTGTGAGCAGGACCTGGGCGGCATTGATCCGATGCGCAGCCAGGGCACGATCCCACAGACTGGCGATGTCCAACTGCCCAACCGCAGCCGCAGCCTGCAATTGCGACAGGTTGTCAGGTCTCTGACCCAGCCCCAGGCGCAACATCCCGGCGGCCACCGCACCGGACGACACCACCACCACTTCCACGCCGCGCGCACGCAAGGCCGCGATCTGCGCAACCCAGCGCGCAACGGCACTGGCCGCCACCGCCTGACCATTGTCGGTCAGCAACGAGCTGCCGATCTTGATAACCCAGCGACGCCGCGAGGCCAGATCAGCTCTGTTCATCAGCCTCGTCTTCCTGCTCATCCAGCCAGCGCATGCAGGCCTGCGAAATCACATCCACGCCCTGCCCCGTTGCTGCAGAACAGCGATAAACCGGCAGATCATGCTCGGCACGCAAACGCGCCTCCAGCTCATCCAGCGCCTCGGCCGAGAGCAGATCGCACTTGTTCAGCACCAGCCAGCGCTCGCGCTGCAGCAACTCGTCAGAAAACTCACCCAGCTCGTGGGCCACCTGCTGCATTTGAGCATCCACGCTCTGCTCGTCCAGCGGCGCCACATCAACCAGATGCAACAACAGGCGCGTGCGACTGAGATGCTTGAGGAACTGAATGCCCAACCCCGCGCCCTGTGCCGCGCCGGCAATGAGACCGGGCACATCGACCAGCGAGAAGCTCTGCGCTGCGCCAACCGAGACGATGCCCAGCTGCGGAACCAGCGTGGTGAACGGGTAATCGGCAATCTTGGGCCGCGCCGCCGAAACAGCCGACAGGAAGGTGGACTTGCCGGCATTGGGCAAGCCCAGCAAGCCAACGTCAGCCAGCAACTGAAGCTCCAGCCTCAGCAAACGTTGCTCGCCCGGGGTACCCGGCGTGCTCTGTCGCGGCGCGCGGTTTGTGCTGCTCTTGTAACGCGCATTGCCGATGCCGTGATAACCACCCTTGGCCACCATCAGCGTTTGCTCGGCCTTGACCACGTCACCGATCAGCTCATCCGTTTCATCGTCATAAACCAAGGTGCCCAGTGGTACCGGCACATGGCAATCACCACCGGACTTGCCGCGACAATTGCCGCCGCGCCCGGGCTGACCGTTTTCGGCCCTGAACTTTCGCTGCACACGAAAATCGCTCAGCGTGGTCAGACCGCTCTCGCCAACCAGAAACACATCACCGCCATCACCGCCATCACCGCCGTCGGGACCGCCGAAGGGAATGTATTTCTCACGCCGAAAGCTGACCACACCGCTACCGCCGTTGCCGGCTTCGACTCGAATCGTGGCTTCATCAACAAATTTCATACACAAAAAAGCCCCGTCACAATGACGAGGCTTTCCTCAATCCTGCATGTGGTCGGCTTTACTCAGCAACAATACTCACGTATTTGCGCTTTTCCGGACCCTTGGTTTCGAAAACCACGCGACCGTCGACCTTGGCAAAAATGGTGTAGTCCTTGCCCATGCCGGCGTTCTTGCCAGCCCGGAAGGCACTGCCACGCTGGCGCACGATGATGCTGCCACCGGTGACCTGTTCGCCACCGAAGCGCTTCACGCCAAGGCGTTTGGATTCTGAATCGCGGCCGTTACGAGTACTGCCGCCAGCTTTTTTATGAGCCATAAATAACTGTCCGTTTCGAGGTTGGGGCCTTAGGCCACAATTTCGGTGATGCGCAGCTGGGTGTAATCCTGACGATGACCCTGCTTGCGGCGGTATTTCTGACGACGGCGGAACTTGATGATGGTGACCTTGTCGCCACGGCCGTGTGCTTCCACGGCGGCGACAACTTTGCTGCCCTCGACGACCGGCGAACCGACCTTCGCGTCAGCGCCTTCACCCACCATCAGCACGCGATCGATGGTGATCGAATCACCTTCGGCGACGGCCAGTTTCTCAACGCGAATCACGTCGTCCTGGGCGACACGGTATTGCTTGCCACCCGTTTCAATCACAGCGTACATGGGATGCTTACTCAAATCAGCGCACAAAGAAGCGGAAATATAGCGTTATTCCGCGCGGGGGTCAATGCAGATTTTAGCGCTCAGTTCTGCAAAAATGCGCGGCCAGTCTACGGCAAGGCTGCGCTGTCTGCCGCCGCGCCCGATTCGCCCGCCGCCAAACTCCAGATCATGACCCCAGAGCGTATTCTTTCCCCCATCCACCAAGACATGCAAGCGGTGGACAGCCTGATCCGCAATCGCCTGTCGTCAGACGTCGTGCTGATCAACCAACTGGGGGAGCACATTATCGCCAGCGGCGGTAAACGCCTGCGCCCCGCGCTGGCCCTGCTTGCGGCGCGCGCTTTGGATAACTGTTCAGCCGAAGCGCACCTGCTGGCCGCCGTTATCGAATTCATCCACACCGCCACCCTGCTGCACGATGATGTGGTGGATCATTCCGATCTGCGACGCGGCAACCCAACGGCCAATGCCCTGTGGGGCAATGAGGCCAGCGTGCTGACCGGGGACTTTCTCTACTCACGCGCCTTTCAGATGATGATCGAACTGCGTGACATGCGCGTGCTGAATGTTCTGGCCGACACCACCAATCGCATCGCCGAAGGCGAAGTGCTGCAGCTGATGAACTGCCACAACCCGGACATCACCGAAGCGATTTACAACGACGTTATCGAGCGGAAGACCGCGGTGCTGTTCGAAGCCTCGGGGCGCTGTGCGGCCATGATCAGCGGCGCATCAGATGCCGTCATCGAGGCCCTTGCGGCGTACGGCCGTCACCTGGGCATCGCGTTTCAACTGGTTGATGACTGCCTCGACTATCAGGCCGATGCCGCCACCACTGGCAAGAACATCGGCGACGATCTGGCCGAGGGAAAAACAACCCTGCCTGTGATCATCGCCATGCAGCGCGCTGAACCCGGCGTTCGCGAGCAACTTCGCCAGGCCATCATCAGCGGTGGACGTGAACATCTGGACATCGTGATGAAAAGCATTGAAGCCAGCGATGCAATCACGTACACTGCGCGCCGCGCTGAAGCGTCCGCCCAGTCTGCCATTGATGCTCTGGAGCCTCTGGACGCCAGTCCGTTCAAGGATGCGATGCAGAATCTGGCAACATTTTCCGCAAGACGCGCGTACTGAAGTTTTGACGTCGGGGTGTAGCTCAGCTTGGTAGAGCGCCATCTTCGGGAGGTGGAAGTCGGAGGTTCAAATCCTCTCACCCCGACCAACTCCCAACTTTCGCCGCAAACCCGCCGGCACCCCTGCCCAGCCTCACTTGCGCCATGCGCTTGATGACTTTCATGGCTGCGCCATTTCAAGCATTATTGGTAGCTTAGTCAGAGCGGGAAACGCCACATCCATGCTGCGCAGGATTGTCTATATCGAACGGGGGGCCATCGTGGGCGCCTGTGCGATCGCCCCCTTGCTCGCCGCCTTGCTGCAAGTGGGCAACACCCAGATCCCGACCATCCAGGATCTGCTATTCCCGTTGATCTGGCTGATCCCGCTACTCGGCGCGGGCGGGGCCGCCCTGGGCGTTCTTGTACACCGCTCACACGCCACCGGGCACGTGCAGTGGGGGGGTCACGAAGAAACCAGCAGCCTGCTCAAACAAGGCGTTGCGGAATTGGTCAGCGGGCAGCCAGACACCCGCGTTAACGACGCCGCCATGGCCCAGGCCAATGCACAGGAAGGGCGCGCTGCAGCGATCTACCTGATCAACCGCATGGCGCAGATTCGTCAGTCCCAGGTGCTCAAGGCGGCCTGGCCGAATCCCATGCGCTGGACCAAGCGCGCCGCCTGGAGCTTCAATCTCCTGCTGGTCAGCGCCACCGCACTGATGATTCCGCCGGCCCTGGCGTCCGGTCTGAATGGTTTGGTATTCATCATTCCCGGCCTGCTACTGCTGCCCATCTGGTTCACCGGCATACTGATCTGCGGACTGGGCCAGAAGAATGCCGACGCCTGGCTGCGCAAACTGCCTGGACGCGAATACAAACCCAAACTCAAACCGCGCGGCAACCGCACCGTTGCAGGCAGCTGGCACACCAAGGAAAGTCGCCAGGACTTGCCCATTATCCGTGGCCTGATCATCGTGCTGCTGGTGATTGCCGGCGCCCTGTATTTCCTGCGCGAGTACACCGGCGGCTATTTCTCGTACAGCGAAGACCGCTACGCCGTCAGCGAGACACAAGCCACCGCACCACCTCAACCCGTGGCCCAGGCCGACAACGCCACGCGCAATGCTCCGACAAGCACCCGGCGCCCAGCGCCAGCGCGCCCTGCCCCCGAACCCACCCCAGACACGCGGGTCAGAAGCAGCATGGAAGTGTGGTCGAAGCTGCCGCCCCAGGGCGTGATTCTTCAGGTCGATGCCAACACGCTGGCCTTCGCGGGCTGGGACATCAACGAAGTCAGCAACGCCTTTGATCAGACCAAGAAGCGGCTCGACGAGCTGTATCTGGCGCACCTGCGCGACCATCCCGGCGCGCGCGGTCGCATCACGCTCCAGCTCAAACTCCAGCCCTGGGGCGGCGTCTCCGACATCCAGACCATAGCGAGCGAATTCAACGATGCGGCCTTCATGTTTGCCTTGATTGATCGACTCGAAGCCATCAAGCTCAAAGCTGGCGCGCTGGATCCTGTACCCGTGCTGCTGTCCATGGACTTCCGTCCCTAACGGACCCTCCCCACACAAACTCACAACAGGACAATCATGCTGTTCAGCAACCCCCGCGTCCTGCCGGCGCTGCTCGTATGCATCGGCTTAACGATCATGATCCTGCGCGGCAACGAACTGAAAAACCTCGAGCAATGGTCACCCCAGGATCTTGAGCGCGCGGTGGAACTCAACTTCGCGCTCGATCAGATGCGGACGGGCCAGACCGAGCCACTGAGTCCAGCGCAGGAAACGCAGCGCAAGAACGAAATTCGTCAGGACATCACCACGACATTTGTGGAGCCACAGCAAAAGGCTCGCAAAGAATTCGAACAGGCCAAGTGGATCACCGCCGCCGGTGTCGTCCTGATGCTGATTGTCCTCATCCTGCAGAATCGCGGTCTGCTGAGGAAATAGCCATGGCCAACGCAGTGCCGCACTGGAGGCCACCATGGCTGCATCTGCCACGCGAGAGCCGCGCGCTCCTGGAATGGCTGCGTCAGCCTGAGGTGGGTGAGCTGTCGCACTGGCCGAACGGACAAGGCATGCCCGTTCTCGTCATCCCCGGCTTTGGCCAAAGCGCAAAAAGCACCGCAGCCCTGCGCCGACTGCTCCAGACCCAGGGCTTTGTCACCTCGGACTGGCAGCAAGGCCGCAACATGGGCCTGAAACCGGGCATGACCGGCGCGCTCTTAGCACTCATCGACGAGCTGCACGCGCGCCACCAGCAGCCCGTTGCACTGGTCGGGTGGAGCCTGGGCGGCGTCATCGCCCGCGAGCTTGCGCGCAAGCAGCCCGAACCGGTCGCCCACGTGATTTCACTGGGCAGCCCGCTGGCCGGCCCTCAAACCACGACGCTGGACACCCTGTTCCGCGCCATCAATCGCAAAGCCGGCCCCAGGCCTGGACATGACCCCGTGCGCTATGCACCGCCGCCTGTGCCCTGCACCGCGATCTACACACGTAGCGATGGCATCGTGAACTGGCGCGCCAGCCGGGAACCCGATGCCCCCAACACCGAAAACATCGAGGTGCGCGGCAGCCACCTGGGCCTGGGCTTCAACCCGGACGTGTGGCACGCCATCTGCCACCGCCTGAGCCCTGCAACACGACAAATGCCCTACTCAAAACCCTGAACGCGCAGGTCGAGAAGCGTCCGAACATAAGCGCTTCAAGACCCGTGGCTCTCTCCAGGACGGGCCTGCGCGGCCCTGGTATCCGCGCGAAACGACGCGGGAGATGGTGGGACTAGCAGGAGTTGAACCTGCGACCTGCCGCTTAGGAGGCGGCTGCTCTATCCAGCTGAGCTATAGCCCCGGAGCAAGCGGCCCCCAACGGAACCGCTTTCAATGTGGTGGAGCGGAGGAGGATCGAACTCCCGACCTTCGCATTGCGAACGCGACGCTCTCCCAGCTGAGCTACCGCCCCTCAGGCGGAAATGATAACCAGCACACCCGACAAAAAAAAGAATCGCGCGCAAGCCCCGAATGCAATCGTGAGCCAACCACGAGTCGACCACCGGTCATAACCCAGCTTAAGCCCCGAACCAGACACTAAAAAAGCCCGAAAAATGGGGCTTTTCCACCTGCAAGCAAGGCCACCATCCACGCCGCCACAAGCCCTCGAAAAGCTTTCTGAACAAGGCCTCTTCCCTTTTTTCACGTTTTGGTGATACTTCGAATTTCAAGCTCGACGCGCGAGCTGAAAGCTTGGTTTGGAGTGCT
>JASBUL010000101.1 GCA_030147945.1 Oceanococcus sp.
ACGCCAAGACCGGTCTTGGCACTGCAGGTCAGCGCGTCGCGCGCCTCGATGCCGATGACGTCCTCGATCTGGGTGATCACCCGCTCGGGCTCAGCGGCCGGCAGGTCGATCTTGTTGAGCACCGGCACCACCTCCAGATCCTGTTCGATCGCGGTGTAGCAGTTGGCCACGCTCTGCGCTTCAACGCCCTGCGACGCATCGACCACCAGCAATGCCCCTTCGCAGGCGGCCAGCGAGCGTGACACCTCGTAGGAAAAATCCACGTGCCCGGGGGTGTCGATCAGGTTGAGCTGGTAGGTCTCGCCGTTGTCGGCGGTGTAATTCAGACGCACGGCCTGCGCCTTGATGGTGATCCCACGCTCGCGCTCGATATCCATCGAGTCCAGCACCTGCGCGGCCATCTCGCGTTCGCTCAAACCTCCGCAAATCTGGATAAAGCGATCGGCCAGGGTCGATTTGCCATGGTCGATATGGGCAATGATGGAGAAGTTACGGATGTGGTCTTGCATGCAGACGCTGTCAGATTGGGTGATACCACCGGTCGGAGACCGGCAAAAAGGCGGAGATTATACAGGCCCGACGGGGCCTTCGAGCCGTTCCAGAGCACGCGCCACGGATTGGGCATCGAAAGTGCCCACGCAGATTTCCTCGCCGCTGGGTGTGGTCAACACCGGTATGCGCTGGGCGTGCAGGCGGCGCGCCTCAGGATCGCGATCGACATCACGCCAGTCGAGCCGGAAGCGCCCGGCGAAGTGCGCGTGCAGTTGATCCTCCAGATGCTCGCACAGCGTGCAAGCCGGCCGGCTGTAGAGGATCAGCTGCGCTTGCGCCATCTACTCCTCGGGACGCTGCAGGGCGATAAACAGCGTGCGCTCGTCCCGCAGCACCAGCAGAGCCGCGGACTCACCACGGCCCAGCGCGCTGATCACCCGCTGAAAATCAGCTTCGCTACCAATGCTGACACCGGCCACGCCCAGAATCACGTCGCCCGGCCGCAAACCCGAGGCGGCGCCGGCGCCACGCGGCGACATGCCGCGCACCACCAGACCGCCGTCCACACGCAGACGCGCAGCCAGCCGATCACTCAGTGGCTCCAGCTGCAAGCCGGTCCAGTCTGCACTTTGCGGCGCTGTCTTTTCATCCGGAAGCTCGCCCAGCTCTGCGCGCAGGCTGGAGCGACGGCCATCGCGCAACAGCTCGATGCGCACCTTGTCCCCTGGCGCATGTCGCCCAACCAGCGGCGGCAACGCGCGCGAGTCGGTAATCGCTTCATCATCAAATTTGAGGATGATGTCGCCCGCTTTCAGGCCGGCCTCATCGGCAGGCCCCTGCGGCTCGACCTGGCTGACCAGCGCGCCAGTGGCGTGGTCCAGACCAAAGCTTTCGGCCAGCGCGCGATCGACCTGCTGTATGACAACCCCGAGCCAGGCGCGTCGCACCTTGCCGTGTTCGCGCAACTGCTCGACCACGTTCAAGGCGGTGTCTGAGGGAATGGAGAACGACAGCCCCATGTAGCCGCCGGTCTGCGAGAAAATCTGCGAGTTGATGCCGACCACTTCGCCATCCAGATTGAACAGCGGACCACCGGAATTACCCGGATTGATGGCCACGTCGGTTTGCAAGAACGGGACGTACTGCTCGGAGGCCAGCGCGCGGCGCTTGCCCGATACGATGCCTGCGGTCACGGTCTGCTCGAAACCGAACGGTGAACCAATGGCCAGAACCCATTCACCGACTTTCAGCTGCGTTGAGCTGCCCCATTTGAGCACCGGCAACCCGCTAGCCTCGATCTTGAGCAGGGCCAGATCGCTGGCCGCATCACGACCGATCACGCGGGCCTGAAATTGTCGCCGGTCGGCCAGTGTGACGGTGATCTCGTCCGCCTCGGCAACCACATGATTATTGGTCAGAATCTCGCCGTCACGGGTCAGGATGAAGCCCGAGCCCAAGGATTGACGGGGCTGTTGTTGTTGTGGCTCAGGCGCGTCGCCAAACTCACGAAACCACTCGAACCACGGGGGCGCAGCGCCGTTGTCGGGGTTCTGCGAATCGGCCGCTTCGGAACGTCCGCTGATATTGACGATGGCAGGACCAGCCTGCTCCACCAGCTGAGTGAAATCGGGCAAACCACCGCCGCTCCTGCCACATCCAAGCAGCAACACTGAGCCGATCAATAGTGTGGCCAGCCGCATCGCGATGCGCCGCCCCTGCACAGTGGCAGTCTGTGACATGCAAGTCCCCTGAATCAGTTCATTCACACACGTGCTGTGGTGGTGGCGCAGACCGTCAGGTCGGCAGCCCCCGCACGGCGCAAAACACGTGGTGCAAGCTGATTGTCGATATACAGCTGACGAAGACGCGGCCCCAGCCACGCACCGCATACAAGGCCTGAAACACCCGCAACGGCAATCCAGGCATCGTTCGCACCAGCACCCGCCAGCAATGCCGCCAGCACAAACAGACCGAGCAAGGGCAGCAAATAGATCAGTGCCGTTGCTTTGACAAACACTCCTGGCTCGATACCCAGAACCACATGTTGACCGGCCTGCAGCTCGAGGCCCTGATCATCAAGCAGCAAGCCTTCCAGACGCCGCCGAATCAGCTTCCCGAAAACGCCGCCGCCACAGCCTTCGCCGGCGTCACAACGTGCACACCCGGTCTGGCTGGCAGCAGCCAACCGCACCTGACGGCCTTGCCGCTCGACTACGATGGCCAGATTTTCGATCACGTTTTCCAGTGCCCTAGGGCGCGCTCGTGGGAGATGTGAATCGCAGGTTATCACCAAAAAAGCGCACGGTGGCCTGGGGCACTTCACCGACCACAGTGACGTGGTGATCATCCACCATGCGACCGTAGGCATTGACCCCGCCAAGTCGGGTCAGACCGTGCAAGGTTTCATCCGGCAGTTGGCTGGACGTGGCAAAAACTGAAACGGCCGCCAGACCATCGGTGTAAACCATCTGAGTCACCGGGCCCTCAAAGCCCGGCCAGCGACCGGTTTCGCGCGTCGCCAGACGAAAGCCCTCAGGCAGGTCACGCACTTCCCAGACACCCTCGGCGGACTGCGATTGAGCCGAAAGCCCCCCCAGCCCCTGTTGGCTCACCTGGCGAAAGCCAGCAGTGTCGATGGGTGATTGGAACAGACTGTCGTCGATATGAGGTGGAAACTCGATGTGCGTGAACACCACCTGCTCAAGCAACGCGCCGTTGTCATCGATCAGGCGAATGTCCAGCGGCAAGGCGCTTTCCTCGTCCAGACACAGCGCGTAGTTGTAGCGGTAGATGTCACGCGAACGCACCCGCACTTCACGGCAGGCCCGGCCCGCCACACGGGTATCGCCAACCACCTGGATCAGCTCGTAAACCTGCCCCAGCTCTTCAAACGCGGCACGCGACAGCTTGGGCAGCAGGCCCCGCAAACCCTCATGATCACGGATCACCGCTTTCTGGTCAGGCAGGATGCAGGTGACCTGCTCACCAGCGCGCAGCACCTCGCGCTGCTGTCCGGACAGCGAGTACATGCGCTCGTGCTCTCGACCCTGATTGAAGCGGTGGTAGACCCGCAGGGTTTCCAGTTGCTCGCCGTTGCGATAAACCGCAGTACCCTGATACGTGGTCAGGCGCACCGCTTCGTTCATGCGCTGCAGCCATTCCAGCGCGTCCGCCGCACCAACTAACGGCCACCCCAGCAACATCAGGCCGAGTGCCAGCCAAGAGCCTCGCACGGCAGACTTCACTCGTTGCCGGCGGCTTGCTGCGGTCGCGCGGCGACCCGCGCGTAGCCCAGCGAACCGGACAAGGCGTAGCCTCCGCCGGAACGGGCGTGATTGATCAGGTAGGTATTAAGACGCTCTTGCATGCGCGCCTGGGCTGCACTTTGCTGCGTCGCTGCATCAGCACTTTGTGCATGACTCCATTGCGCAACGATCGGACGAGGCTCCTGCGGCGCGGCGATCACCAGCTCGCGCGGCGCACTCGCTGCGTTCAGTTTGCTACCGGTCTGGCCGACCGAATTTGTACTCGCGGTTGCCACCAGCTGCGCCGGCACCTGAGAGGTGCGCGCTACCGGCCTTTGGCTGACAACCGGCTGGGTGGTCGCTGCAACAACGCTCGAAGAAGATTGAGGCGTCGCCGCAGCCAGCATGTCGCCGCCAGCACTGGGCGCTTGCGCATCAGGCTGCACCACGATGACCGCCGCCAGTGCTGCAGATGCCGCCAGCGCCAACCCGGCCGCAGGCACCTGCCAGCGCCGAGGTGCTGCATCGCGCCATCGGCCGGGCGCCCTGCGCATCAAGCGCACGACGCGCGCCGTCTTCGGCATCGTCAGCGGTGCTTCTTTGCTGATCGCCTCGCGCACCGCAGCAGAAACATCAATACAAACCGCTTTGCGCTGGTTCATGAGACCACCCATCATGGCCTGACGACAGGCCCTGGCACGGGTCTGCTCGCATTCCAGCTGCTCGAGCAACTCATCGATCTGCTGACTCGACAACTCTCCGTCCAGGAAAGCGCAAACAAGCTGATCTTTCACACTCTGGTCGCTCATCGCTTACACATGCTCCAGCAAAGGTTTGAGTTTTTCATCGACCGCGGCACGCGCGCGGAATATTCGTGATCTTACGGTGCCAACCGGGCAATTCATGGCGTTGGCGATATCTTCGTAGCTTAAGCCATCGAATTCGCGCAAGGATATGGCGGTGCGAAGGTCCGGCGGCAGCGCTTCAATCGTGGCCGCAACCACCTCGCGAATCTCCTCGCTGAGCAGATCCGCTTCCGGGGAGGCCTGATCGCTTAGATGTTCGGTGTGGCCATAAAGTTCAGCGTCCTGAACATCGATGTCCTGGCCGGCCGGGCGACGCTTGCGCGACACCAGATGGTTCTTGGCGGTATTGACCGCAATACGATATAGCCAGGTGTAGAAAGCACTCTGACCGCGGAAGTTGGGTAAGGCGCGGTAGGCCTTGATAAAGGCTTCTTGCGCCACATCAGGCGCATCGGCGTCACTGACCAGCCTGGACACCAGCTGGATCACGCGCTGCTGGTACTTGATGACCAGCGCATCGAACGCACGCGAATCGCCCGCCTGGGCGCGCTCGACCAGCGCCTGGTCAATGTCACGCTGGCTCGAGCGGGGCGCTTGGTCGGTGGTGTCGTCGGCGTTGCGGATTTCGTCCGAGGTCGTCATATTTCCCGTTTGGGACCGAGAGACCCCAGTGTTCGCCCGTTCCGCCGGTTTTTGATCATCACGCGCAATTGTAGCAGCCTGCTGCGGCTTGTCCGCCGCCCGGCGCGCGTCTTTTTTTGACCGCTTATCACGATGCTCGGATGCGGGAAAATCCCACACGCCCAAGCCATTTATTACGCCATCAACCCCAATAGCCATGATGCAGCACCACTCTCGCGTTTTGATCATAGGTAGCGGCGCCGCCGGCCTCACTGCCGCCCTGCGCCTCGCCGAAGCTGACATTGAGAGCACGGTGATCGCAAAAGGTTCCCTGGAACAAGGCAGCACGTACCACGCCCAGGGCGGGATTTCTGCGGTGCTGTCGGCGCGCGACTCGATCGATTCGCATGTGCAGGACACCCTGGTTGCGGGCGCGGGCCTGTGCGATGAACGCGCCGTGCGCTTCACCGTGGAGCGCGGCCCACACGCGATTGGCTGGCTGGTTGAACGCGGCGTGCCGTTTACCCGACGCCCTCAGGAAGGCGATTTCCACCTGACCCGTGAAGGCGGCCACAGCCATCGGCGCATCATCCATGCCGCAGATGCGACCGGCCGCGCGGTGGAAACCACTTTGCTCGGCCTGGCCCAGGCCAGCCCGCACATCGAACTGCTCACCGACCGCGTGGCGGTGGACCTGATCAAGGTTGATGGACGCTGCGCCGGCGCCTACGTGCTGAACCGCTCCACCCAGCAGGTCGAAACCCTGGCCGGACGCGCCGTGGTGCTGGCCACCGGTGGCGCCAATCTGGCCTATATGTACTCCAGCAACCCCACCGGGGCGAGTGGCGACGGCATCGCCATGGCCTGGCGGGCCGGCGGCGCGGTCGCCAACATGGAGTTCATGCAGTTTCATCCGACCTGCCTGTATCACCCGCAAGCGCATGCCTTCCTCATTTCCGAGGCGGTGCGCGGCGAAGGTGGACTGCTCAAGCTGCCCAATGGCGAGCGATTCATGCCGCGTTTCGATGAGCGTGCAGAACTCGCGCCCCGCGATGTTGTTG
>JASBUL010000103.1 GCA_030147945.1 Oceanococcus sp.
TGCGAGCCAGCACGCGTTCAATGCCAAAGCGCTCGCTGATCAGCGCAATATCGACCACGGCAATTGAGCCGAAGATCAACAGGGCTTTGAGAAAATTGGCGCTTTTACGGGTCTGCAGCAACCAGATCACGGCGAGTACGCTGAGACCAATGGCCAGGCTGGTGTTGCCCATGCGTGAACGCGACAACACCACGCCGACCACAAGGGCTATCAGCATCATGCGGTAGAGCAGAACCGGGCTGGCCAGCAGGTTGAGCAGGCTCAGCAGCTTGCCGCGCAAGGTTTGACGTGATTCGCTGGGCCGTCCCAGCAGCAGAGCCAGGATGGTCGCTGCACCGAGCACCAGATAAGCGGCGAAATGATTGCGGTTGGGGAATGAACCGGTGGCCCCGTGGCGGTGGGCATTGGCCGGATCAAGCAGGCTGATGGTGAAGCCGGTGATTTCGTGCAGGGCGCCATACATGGCCTGCAGAGTCGTCATCACGGCTATCGCAATGAGCAGGATCTTGAAGTCCCTGCGTTCGCGCACATGCCAGAGCACGGCAAGATACAGCGTGAAATAGGCCAGCGACCACTGCAGCAGGCGCAGCGAGTCCAGCGGCGCCGTCGACAGCCGGTAGACCGGCTGGGCACCCACCGCGCTGATGGCCTGATGCACGCTGTAGCTGTAGGGCGCGATCTGCTCAAGCAGCTCGGCGGGAAGCGGGATGAGCTGGATGACCTGCCAGCCCAGCCACAAAAACCACAGCGCCAGAGGCAGGGTGGCGCGACGAGACATCATCAGCTGGGTGGTGCTGGACCGCGCCGATGCCCATGCCGCCATGACCAGGCTGAGCGCCGCGCTGAGTGCCAGCAAGGCTGGCGGCCAGTCCGCATTGCCCCCACGAAAAACCGGGATCAGGGCCAAGGCCACAATCAGCAGCGACATGCCGGTCCAGTGGATCATGGCGCCACTCGCATGCCGGTGTTGAGGCAGAAACGCAGCTGGCGCGGGCGCAGCTCGGGGCGAGCGCACAGCTGTGCCATGGCCGGGCGAATGCGGCAATATTCGTTGGGGCGTGACGCAGCCGGCATTGCGGCGCACAGCTGCTCGCCCACACCGGCCTGGTTGGCGCTGTAGATCAGCGAGTTGTGCGCCAGGGCGGCGGTGTTAAACGCGGCCAGCCAGGTTTCGCGCAGGGCCGGCGAGGCGCGCTCCCAGTTGTAGGCCGCAATGATGCTCTGGGTGATGGCGATCGAACGAGAATGGGGCGCCAGCGCCAGCGCTCTTTCAACCGCCTGGCGCATGCGCTCGTCCAATCGGCCCTGCAGATGCAGGTCGACTGCCAGGCGGTTCCAGGCTTCGGCATCGGCTGGAGCCAGCGCCAGTCGATGCAGATGCGCAGCGGTGAGTTGGCTGCGGTCGCCGTTCTTGCTGATGGCAATTGGTACGTCGACGGCCGGCCAGGTCAGCCAGGGCGAACTGCTGTCGAGGATTTCTCGGGCGGTTTCAGGTGACTGGCGGGCCCAGCCGGTGAGCGAATCGAGATAAAGCAGCTGGCTGGCGTGCAGAGTTGCCGTGGCCAGCAGCACGAGGCTGAGTGTCCAGCGCAGGAGGAGGGAAGGCCGGCTCAGTGGCATGGCGCACGTCGTCAGTAACGATAGCCGTAATAGCCGTAGTACTTGGCGCCACGACTGAAATTGGCGCCATTGAGGATCTTGCCGAACACGCTGGCATTGACCACCGACAACTGCTTGATGCTGTTCTTGAAGCCCTGCTTCTGGGTCTGCTCGGCACGCGCGACCAGGATAAAGGCATCGCAGCTGGGGACCAGATGCAGGGCATCACTTGATGCGCCCAGCGGTGGTGTGTCGATGATGATGTAGCGATAGCGTTCGCGCATCGCTCGCATCAGGTCGGCAAAAGCTTTGGAATCCAGCAGCAGCGCCGGATTGGCCGGAGCCGCTCCAGCCGGGATGAAGTCCACGCCGGTCACCTCATCGTGGACCAGCACCTCATCGACATCGGCTTGGCCAGCCAGCACGGCACTCAGGCCCTGGCGGCCTTTGCGCTGCTTGAACTGGGCTGACAGCTTGGAGCGGCGCATGTCCGTATCCACGATCAGGACTCGCTCGCTGGCCGCCAGCGACGAGGCCAGCCCGGCGCTGATGGTGGTTTTGCCTTCGGCCGGGTTGGTCGATGTGATGGCGATGCACTTGAGCTTTTCGCCATGGCTGGTCAGCACGATGGCGGTCTTGATGCTGCGAATGCTCTCCGCAAACGGCGACTTGGGATCGTTGGCGATGAAGTGCCCGGCAGCCGCCAGTGCGGCTTTCTTGCGGATCACCGGAATGGTTCCGATCAGCGGCACATTGGGGGCCAGATCCTCAAGATCTTCCGGCGTTTCCAGGCGTGTGTTCAGCACCTCGCGCAGCAGCACAATGGCCAGCGCGACAACGCCGCCCAGTGCGAAGGCCAGGATCACGATCTTGCGGGTGTTGGGTTCAAACGATTTGCGCGGTGCGTAGGCGGGGTCCGCGATACGTGCGTTGATGGCCGAGTTGGAGCTGTCGGTCTGGGTTTCCTTGAATTTGGACAGGAACAGATCGTAGAGCTGCTGGTTGCTGGTGACCTCACGCTCCAGGCGGCTCAGCTCGAACTGCTTGCGATCAAGTTGCTGCAGCTTGCCGCGCACCTGGGCAACCTGACGTGCGAGCTGCTGCTCACTGCGACGTGCGATGTTCAGTTCCGACTCGATGCTCTGTTTCTTGATGTTGAGCTGGGTCAGGTAGCTGCGCTCTGCGGTCTGCAGGCTGGCCTGGGCCGAAGCCATTTGCGGATGGCGACGACCGTAGCGCTCCTCCATGGCACGCACCTGATTGAGTGCGGCGAGGTAGTTGTCGGTGGCTTCGGTGATCACCGGATCATTGAGCAGAGAGCTGATGCTTGCCAGCGCGGCCGGTTGCTGACCGGCTTGCTGCAGCTCGGTGTAAAGACTCTGAAGCCGTGTGGTTTCACGTTGCGATTCCCGCAGACGCTTGCTCAGGTCGATCAGCTCGTCCTCGGACAGACCGCGCGAGCCGCCGACATTGATCAGGTTGGCATCTTCGCGAAATGCCTGCAGTTCGGCTTCTGCGGATTTGAGATCACCCGCCACGTTGCCGAGCTTCTCGGTCAGCCAACTGGTCGCTTTCTGGTAGATGTCCAGACGCGCCTGCAGCAGCTCTTCGATATACAGATCGGCCAGCGCGTTGGCCGCATTGGCGGCGAACTCCGGATCTTCCGACTTGAAGTGCACCATGAACATGGTTGACGCGGTGGCCAGTTCAACCGAGATGGCTTTGCTGACCCGGTCGAGCACGATCTCATGGTGTTCGGCGTCGCTCAGCGCTTCGCGCGGCGGCGGTGGCGGAATAAAGGGCAGCATGGCCAAGCTGCTGTGCAGACGGCGCAGCGGCCCCGGTTCGATGGCGGCGAACTCGTCACGGTTGGTCATGTCGAGGCGTTCGACCAGACGCTCGGTCAGCTTGCGTGAGGTGAGCAGCAAGGACTGCGTGACGTAATACTGGGTTGAGCCGTAGCCTGGGTTGTAGACCTCGTCAAACTCGGACACCGCCTTGACGGGGCCGGGGTCGACCTGCAGCCACGCGGTGGCGCGGTAGACCGGCGTTTGCGACAGGGCGTAATACAAGGCGGCGAGGGCGAATGCCAGGGGCAGGCATACCAGGGCCAGAATGTTCTTGCGCAGCACGCCAAGGAGATCGGCCAGACCGATGTCCCGGGCGCGCGCGAGGTCGAGCTGTTCCACGATCGCCGGATTCTCTTGAGTTGGGAGTCGCACGGCCCTCAGAACAGCCGCTCATGCACGACGATGGTATCCCCCGGGAAAACCTGCACATCAGGTGTCGCGCGGAATTGATCATCAGGCCCGGTGCCGGCGCGCTGAACGTAATACTTCTCCGCCGCGAAACGGGTCAGACCACCGGCCAGGGTGATCGCCTGGTGAACGGTCAAGCCGGGTTTGAAGGGATACTCGCCGGGTGACTTGACCGAGCCACCGACGAAAATCGGGGTGTAGCCGATGATGGTGGCACGCACATCCGGCTTGACCAGATAACCGTTGGACAGGCCGCGGGTGATCTGAGCTTCGACCTGGCTGGTGGTTTGTCGTGCGACCTGGATGCGGCCGAGCAAGGGATAGTTGATCTTGCCGTCGGAATCCACCGTGAACTCACCACTGAGGTCGTCCTCCTGAAACACGTTGATGTGCAGGCGGTCGCCGACATTCAGGTAATAGACCGAGGGTTGAAACGCTGCGCTGCTGGTCGTGCTTTTGGCCGGCGGTGGGCTATCCGGTGCAACCGGTGCAGAACTGCATCCGCACAGTGCCGCACCGACCAGGCCGGGGACGAGGAAACGTGCTATTGGCATCAGTTGAACTTGGCTTCCAGCCCGATGGTGGCGATGGTGGCATCAAACTGCTCGTTGGCGGCTACAGCGTCGCGGTCGAGGAAGCGTGACTGCAGATAAACGTGCAGATCACGATCAAGCTGGTAGGAGTAGCGCCCGGTGACGCTGAGCAACTCATGCTTTTCTCCGGCGCCGACGAAATCACGATCCGAATACCCGACGGTGATCTTGGTGCTGCTGCGGTAGGTCCACAGTTGTGCCCATTCCAGGGCCACATTGTTGCTGTCGATGTAGACCGCATCGAAGCGGTAGGTCGGACTGTACTCACGGCCCCCGCTGAGGCGCCAGGTGCTGCGGCGGGTGGGTTCCCAGGTCAGCGACGCCTGATAGAACACGGTGTTGGTGTCTTCGGTCGACGGATCGTCGGGCTTCCATTGCCCGCGACCAGCACGCAGGTCGCCCGAGGTTTTGGCGGTGGCCGCCCAGCGCAGGCCAAGCATGCCAATGACCGCTTCGCCGGAGCGGTCGATGCCGCCGGTTCGGACCTGGTCGTAGTCAAGCGTGTAATGCAGGCCCTGAGCCAGCACCGACAGCTTGGGGCTGAAGTGGTAGAGCAGGGTGGCCGAGCCGGTATTGAACTGGCGGTCAAGGAACTGGGTGCTCGCCAGATTGGTTTCGTACTCGCGCGTTTTCACGCTGTACTTGAGCTCGTAGCCGATACGCGTGGTGCCATCCTGACCGCCAACCAGCGCGACATTGCCGGAGTATTCCGACCATTCGTCGAGTTTCTGATTGATCGAACTCTGGCCTTCGGTGCGATTGGTCCCGAACGGATCGTGGCCGTACTCCGCGATTGCGGTGAAACCCAAAATGGTCTGTCGCGGCAACTTCAGGTTGACCGTGCCCGATCCGAACCAGTCGGCGTAGTTGTCCTGCTTGCCGTAACTGTGTGCGGCAAACTCACCTTTGGCGGTGGCGCCGAAATCAGCAGCCGGAGCGGTTCGCGTGTACTCGATCACGGGGCTCAGTACAGCACCCGAAACGGCGCGTTCGTTGGCGCTTTCGTAGTAGAAGTTGTTTGAGTAGGTGCCCTGCAGGCCAAGTTTGAAATCAAACTCGTCAGCGGCTTCGGCCCATGCGTTCGGCGCGCATGCCAGCAGCGCCGTTGCCAGTACCGGGATCGTCCATGATTGCCGTGAAAATTCCAGCTGCATGGCGTTCGTTCTCCTTTCTTGATGCATGGGCTAGGACGGGCTCAATGACGGATCGGGGGACGGTGTGGGGTCCGGCGGGGTCGATGTCGGCGTTGGCGTCGGCGTTGCACTGGGCGAGGCCGTGGGTGTTGGCGTAGCGCTGGGTGAGGCCGTCGGGGTCGCCGTCGGCGAGCTCGTCGGCGTTGCACTGGGTGTTGCCGATGGGGTCGCCGTCGGGGTTGGCGTGCTGCTCGCGGTCGGCGTCGGGCTGGTCGTCGGCTGCGGCGAGCTTGTCGCCGTCGGCGTCGGTGTTACCGTGCTGCCAGGGGTCGGTGTCGGCCCCGGGGTGGCCGGCGAACTGGTGGGGGCCGGCGTTTCGTCGATCGGTTGATCGGGGTCAGGAATGCCGGTGTCCGGATCGCCGATGTCGATATCAATGTCCACATCGATATCAATGCCCGGGGGCAGGGTGTCCGGCGTGCTCGGCGGGGCACCGTTATTGGGCACGAAGATCAGGTCGCCCGGTTCCAGCAGGTGAACGCCGGAGTCATTGGAGAACAGCACGATGCCGCCAACCACGTTGATGTAGACACCGACATCCGCGCCGCTGACCTGGACATTGCCAGGCATGCTCTGAGTCAGCACCAGAACGCTGAACTCGCCCTGCATGGCATTGATAATGCCGCTGGGGGTGTTGATGATGAAATTGGCCGGATCAACGCTGCCGATTGCACCGGTGACCACACTCAGACCACCCTGGATCAGGTCTATGACGAGTCGGCCAAAGCCGCTCTCGCCGCCACCCGGGGTGTATTGGAATTCATCCAGGCGAAGGACGCTGCCGCTTTTCATGCGGATCAGTGCGCCATCGTTGAGACGGATGCCCTTGCGCGCCAGCGCAGCGGTGCTCAGCGTATCGCCGACTTGCACATTCATGCCTGCAACGCTGTTCAGCACCTGGCCGCCACGCTGCGTGGTCGCGGACCCGGACACCGACTGGATCTGGCCGATCTGGGCCGATGCTGTTGCACTGAATGCCAGCATGGCCAAGGCCAGCACGTTGGGCGTGATCAAATTCCGCATGGCGCCTCTCCTTTTCGCCGGGCTACTTCGCCGTCATGGACGAAGTAACGGATGTATACCGCTGGCGGCTGTCAGTCCCCCTGTGGATCACAGCGCGCCGTGTGCTTACGTAGTCCCGATGCTCAGGCTGGCATCAGATTTTTCGCACAGTACTGCAAGTATAGACACATTCATGCAGGCCCGGCTATTCGCTCAAAACGTAGCTTTCCAGCACGCGTGCGTTGGCGATCTGTTGTGCGGTGAAGGGGTAGTCCACCCACTGTTTGGCCGAATAGGCCTGGGTGAGGTCGTTGTAGTACGGCGACGCCGGGTCGGTGGACTGAGAGTAGGTGACGAAACCCTGCGCCCTGGGGGCGCCGCTTTGCAGGTCCCAGGTCACCGCCTGGATGTAGCTGTTGCCGTAGGTCACCGGATAGCCGGACTCTCCAAGTGCGCCTGACGATGCGATGGTGAACGAACCTTCAAAGCCTTCGCCACCGAAGACCGGGATATCGCCGTTGACCCCGGAGCGTTGCATTTCGCCCATTGGCGTATTCAGCGCGTAAGGGGAATTGGTGACGCTGGCCACGGCGTCAGCGAAAGCGGTTTCGACGAAGGGGTCGAGCACATTGAGGGTCCGCGGCGTGTTGACCGGATCAGCGCTGCTGAACGGTGTCAGCCATTTCAGACTGACCACGTCGACCGGCAGCGGACTGTTTGAATTGCGCCAGAATTCGCGCCAGATATGGCCGCCGACCGCGTCCAGATTGTTGCTGCGGTCCCAGTTCTGAAGCACCTCGCAGGCGGCGCTGATGTTGACCGGTCCAGCGGTGCCCAGAGCGATGCCGAGCGGGCAGTAGGTCGACAGCACGCTATCCAGGCCCAGCTCTGCGGTGTACACCTGCGAGTTCAGCACGATCTGCTTGAGCAGATCGAAGGTGAAGCCGGGCGTATCATCCAGGCCGTCGCTGTTATCCAGTCGGCGCTGGACCTGCAGCATGCACAGGCGGGTGCGCATGGAACGCGCGCTGTCCTCGTCACCGATGATGGCCGCGTAGCCGGTGATGGGCTCGTCGGGATTGCTCAGCCAGTAGGAATCGTTGCAGTTGTGAACCCAGTCGTTGCGGCGCAGCGTGGGCAGATTGGCGGGGCCGAAGATGCCGGAGACCGGCGCATCCGGATCATCGTCCCACTCGCAGGCCGAGCGTGAGCCCTGCAGGATGGGCAAACCCGGCATGAGCAGGCCGAGTGCGGTTTGCAGAGGTTGCGCGCCGCAACTGGTGACCTTGCTGTCCGGTACGTTTGGCACCACGGTGACGTCGCCGTAATACACCCCCTGGCCGGGGCCGGTCGCCACCGTGTTGACCCAGGGTACGCCGAGCACCGAGGCGTGCAGATCGATGAACTCATCCAGGCTCTTGGCGCGGTTCCAGCGGAAGAACTGGTTCATCAGGCGGTAGTTCTCGGCGTTGGCGTCGCGCAGGGTATAAGCCTTGAGCGGGGTCCATTCCAGGATCGGCAGTCCGGAGACCTGCATCTCCAGCATGGGGCCGTAGTGCGAGCTGTACAGGGTGCGGGTTTCGCTGCTCAGGCTGCCGTCCTGCTCGAGAATTTCGACCGTGATTTCGCTGGCCTGCATGTCACGCAGTTCGCCGTCGTAGAAGTATTGCGTCGGATTCAACGGGTTCAGATCAAGCTCGTAGAAGCTGAAACGAAACGCGGTGGAGACCGTGTGACTCCATGCGAAATGCTGATTGAAACCGATCAGGGCAGCAGGCACGCCATACAGGCCCGCACCCATAATGTTGGTGTCGGGCAGGATGCCGTGCGCCAGATACAGGCGCTCGGTGCCCTGCCACGGGAAATGCGGGTTGCCGAACAGCATGGACGAACCGTCCTGGGTTGCTTGCGGGCCGAGGGCGTACATGTTTGAGCCGATGGGCAGACCGCCGGCCAGGGGCACGTCGGCCGGATCGAGCTGGCCGATCTGTTCGGCGCTGGCTGGCACCAGTGGCAGGTTGTCCGGTCCGGGAGGCGCGGCCGTTGCAATTTCGCTGACAAACACCGACGAGGAGGCCAGCACGGCCAGGCGATAAAAGCGCCGGAACATGTCATCTTCGCTGATCGGGCCAATCCATTCGGCATCACGGCAGCTGGCGTGGCGGCCGGGATGCTGGCCAGCGCGCAGTTCGCGCACGTAGCGGTTATAGCCGGCCACGAAACCACGGGTTGCCTGCAGGGCTTCCGGGTCCGAATTGTCCCGTATGGTGGCGATCGCCTGCGGCGTGGCGAGCAGTGACCAGAAGAAGTCCGAATCGACATTGCTGCTGGTGTTGCCGTTGGCCGGAATGGTGTAGGTGCCGTCGCGACCCAGATAGCGCGCACGTTGGCCGCGTATGGTCAGCAGGTCCTCGGCCAGGACGCACAGATTGTCCTCGGCGTGAACATAGCCGTAGCCGTACCCGTAACTGGAAAAATTGTCCGCCGTGATGTGCGGAATGCCGTACTCGGTGCGTTTGATGCTGGCGTGGTAGGCACCGCTGCCGGCGCTGTCGTCGCGACCGCCGTTGCAGGCGCTCAGGCCGAGGGTAAATACAGCAGCAGTGGCCAGCACTCGGCCGGCGTGTGACGTCCTTGACATGGTCTCCTCGCGTCCGACTCTGTGTGGCCGGTCTTGTGCGTTTTTTAATGCGCCGCAGCCCGCTGGGCTGCGACGTGTGCAGCGGCGCGCCGGGCCTGATCCGCCGGGCGCGCGTTGGTTGGGTTACTGGTCCCAGATGACCTTCTGACGGGCCGCGTACCAGGTTTCGATCTTGGGCTCGTAGTGCTGCTCCAGCACGTTGCGCTTGATCTTCATGGTCGGGGTCAGGAAACCGTTCTCGATACCCCACTGCTCTTTCACCACCACTGCGAACTGCATGCGTTCGTGGTGGTCCAGCGTGGTGTTGACCTCATCGATCAGCTGCGAGATTTCCTGTTCCAGCTCGGCACGCCCTTCGCTGCTGGTTGCCTGGGCCTGGGCCTCCTCGCACAGCATGATCTGGGCAAAGGTGGCTGGCTGATTGGCTCCGGCCACGCACACGGCCTCGATGGCCGGATGGTTGACGATCTTGTTCTCGATCGGTGCCGGAGCCACGTACTTGCCCTTGCTGATCTTGAACAGTTCCTTGACCCGGCCAGTGATCTTGAGACGACCGCTGGCGTCGATCTGACCCATGTCGCCGGTCTTGAGGAAACCGTCTTCGGTGAAGCTCTCGCGGGTTTTTTCCTCGTCCTTGAAGTAGCCGACCATGTCGGCCGGACTCTTGATCAGAATCTCGCCGTTGTCGCCGATCTTGGTGACCACGCCGGGGTTGTTGGTGCCGACCGTGCCGACCTGCGCCTCACCCGGTTTGTTGAAGTGCGAATAGGCCATGTTTTCGCTCATGCCATAGCCTTCGAGCAGCTCCAGACCCAGGCTGCGATACCAGTTGATGGTATCGGCCGACAGCGGGGCCGAGCCGGTGCCGGCGAAGCGCACATGCTGCAGACCCAGCTGGGTCAGGATCTTGTTCTTGACCTTGCTGCCGAGCAGCGGAATCTTGAACAGCACTTTCTGCTTCTTCAGCGGCAGCTTGGCGCACACACCGGCCTGGAATTTGGTCCACAGGCGCGGCACCGAGAAGAAGATGGTCGGGCGGGCGCGCTGCAAATCCTGCACGAAGGTGTCCAGCGATTCGGCGAAGAACACCTGGCAGCCGCGGTAGATGGAGAGGTTCTCCACGCACACGCGTTCAAACACGTGTGCCAGCGGCAGGTAGGACAGCAGGCGGTCATCTTCACCCACGCGCAAGCCCTTGGTTTCCATCAGGTCGGTCATGCTGCTGCCGCATACGCGAAAAGCGTTGAAATTGTGCATGACCCCTTTGGGCTGACCGGTGGAGCCCGAGGTGTAGACGATGGTGGCGAGCTCTTCCATGCCGCGGTCGGGTTCGCCTTGCAACGGCGCATTGGCGGCGACGATGTCATCCCAGGACTGGCCGTTGTTGGGCGGCGCCAGCGGCAGGTCGATCATCGGCATACCTTCGGGCACGCCGGGTTTCATGTGATCCCAGTCATCCAGCTTGCCGACAAACAGCAGTTTGGATTCGCTGTGATCAAGGATGTAGGCCACGGTTTCCGCGTTCAGCGTGGGATAGATCGGCACGGTGCAGTGGCCGGCCATCCAGATGGCCCAGTCGGCCATCATCCAGTGCGCCGAATTCTTGCCGATCAGAGCAATTTGCGAGCCCGCCGGCAGATCCAGTGATTGCAGATAGGCGGCCATGCTGCGGACTTGGCGCATGGCCTCTTTCCAGGTGTATTCGACAACCTGGCCATTGCCCACCGGTTGGGTGAAATGGACCTTGTCGCCTGAGGTTTTTTCCCAGTGATAGAGTCGTGCCAGCGGCGTCTGGTTTTCCAGCGCTGTGCCCATGGATATCCCCCGAATTGAATATTAATTAGTGATAGACAAGCCGTGACACCGGCGTGTGCTGAAACCCGCCTAAAGTGCCATGGCGCTGCGGTTGTTGTCCATACGCCGCGACCGTTCAGGCCGTGTCGGCGCTTTGTGGCAGGGTGGCCAGTTGTTCGATCAGCGCCTGCACCTCATCCGGATCATGGGTGTCGATCAGGCGCTGGCCGACGGCACGCAGCTCGGCCAGATTGGATTCGCGGATGAGCTTCTTGACCTCCAGCACGCTGGAGGGGTGCATGGAAAACTCGGTCAGCCCCAGGGCCAGCAGCAGGCGCGTGTAGCGTGTATCGCTGGCCATCTCGCCACACATTGACACCGCGATGCCGCGCCGCTGCCCGGCTGCAATGGTCATGTAGATCAGGTTGAGCACCGCCGGGTGCAGCGGGTCGTACAGATAGTTGACCTCATCATCCACACGGTCGATGGCCAGGGTGTACTGGATCAGGTCATTGGTCCCGATCGAAAAGAAATCGGCGTGCGGGGCCAGCATGTTGGCCGCCAGTGCCGCAGCCGGCACCTCGATCATGGCGCCAACCTGCAGCTGTTCGTCAAAGGCCCGCCCTTCGTTGCGCAGCTCCTGCTTGAGCTCGTCGATCAGGGCGCGTGCGCGCAGCAGCTCATTGAGGTTGGAGATCATCGGCAGCATGACCTTGACCTGGCCGTGCGCCGAGGCGCGCAGCAGCGCGCGCAATTGGACCCGGAACAACTCCTCGTCCTTGAGACACAGGCGAATGGCGCGCAAGCCCAATGCCGGATTGTTGGGGGTCGGGCCCTGAATGCGGCCTGAATCAACCTGTTTGTCGGCGCCCAGGTCCAGGGTACGGATGGTGATCGGACCCTGCACCGCCTGGATGACGCTGAGGTAAGCCTGATACTGCTCGTCCTCGTCCGGCGTGTCCTCGCGGTTCATGTACAGGAACTCGGTGCGGTACAGGCCGACACCGGCGGCGCCGACACCGTGCGCATGGGCGGTGTCGGCGGGCAGTTCGATATTGCACAACAACTCGATGGGATGACCGTCGGCGGTCACCGAGGGCACGTCGCGCAACTGCTCCAAAATGGCCCGAAAGCGGGCTTCGGCGCGGTGGCGCTCCTCGTACTCGGCGCGTTCGCTGGCGCCGGGTGTGCCGATGGCTTCGCCGCGCTGGCCATCGATGACGATCTCGTCGCCGTCGTTGACCTGACGGCGGGCATTGTGGACGCCGACGATGGCCGGCAGCCCCAGGCTGCGGGCCAGAATCGCGGTGTGCGACAGCGGGCCGCCATATTCGGTGACGAAGCCGGCCACACCCTGCTGGTTGAGCAGAATCACATCGGCCGGCGTGATGTCGTCGGCCACCACCACGGCGGCTTCGTTCTGGGTCGACACATCCAGGGTTTTATCGCCCTTGAGCAGGATGCGCTGGATGCGCACCACCACATGCTCGACATCGTCCCGGCGGCTGCGCAGGTAGGCGTCGTCCATCTGCTCGAACACCGCGACCAGATTTTCGCGCTGCCGGTTGAGGGCGCATTCCGCGTTGATGTGCTCGCTGCGAATCATGTCGGTGACCGCATCCGATAAGGTGCGGTCATCCAGCATCAAAAGGTGGGTGTCGATGAAAGAGGCAATGTCGCGCGGGGTGTCGGCCGGAATGCGCTCACGGATGTTGCGCAGTTGCAGCTTGGCTTTCTGCCGGGCTGCGGTGTAGCGCTCGCATTCGTCCTCGACCTCGGCCGCTGTGAGCTGGCGTTCGGGGACATCGAAGTCATCGCCATGCAGCTTGTGCACGCGGCCCAGTGCAATCCCGCGCGAAACGCCGATGCCCTGCAGATGCACGTTGCTGCCGCCCATGCGCGATCAGGCCTCTTCGCCGAAGCGCTCGGCGATCAGCTGGGCGATGGCGTCGAGCGCCTGCTCGGCATCGGGGCCGTGGGCATCGACCTGAACCTGAGTGCCCTGAGCGGCGGCCAACATCAGAACGCCCATCATGCTTTTGCCGTTGACCTGGCGGTCACCGCGGCGCAGCACCACGTCCGCATCAAACTGTCCGGCCAGGGTGACCAGCTTGGCCGCTGCCCGGGCATGCAGGCCGAGCTTGTTGACGATGGTCAGTTCACGGCTGAGGGCAGGGGTAGGGTTGCTCATTGGTGCCGCTCCTCGCACAGCATGACCCCGCGCTGTCCGCCTTCGACGGCGGTTCGGGCAAGGGCGTCCAGCTTGAGTTTGGGGTAGTTGTAGATGCGGATCAGCATCGGCAGGTTGACCCCCGCCACCATCCGGCAGCGGCCCGCCTGGGCGACCTTGTTGGCGATGTTGCTGGGGGTGGAGCCGAACGCATCGGTGAGCAGCAGCACGCCATCGCCCTGATCGAGCTTCTCCGTCAGGCGCAGGCCCTGCTTGACCAGCAGTTCCGTGTCCTGAACGGTGCGCACCTCCAGCACATCGGTGGCCAGGCTGAGGCGCCCGCCGAGCATCTCGGTGACGGTTTCGACCAGGTTCTGGCTCAAGCGGCCATGGGTGATCAGGAGTACGGCAACAGCCATGGTTATCGAATCTCGGTGTGGCGAACGAGAATTTTGAGGTCGGCATCGGCCAGTTCGCTGGCCAGTCGTTCGACCAGATAGACCGAACGGTGCTGACCACCGGTGCAGCCAATCGCCACGGTCAGGTAATTGCGGTTTTGTTGCTGATAGGCCGGCAGCCAGTTCTGCAGAAAACTCAGAATGTCGCGGGCCATGGCTTGAACCGGGGCCTGTTGTTCGAGCCACTGACGAATGGCCGGATCACGCCCGGTCAGCTTGCGCAGTGAAGGTTCCCAGTGCGGGTTGGGCAGACAGCGCACATCGAACACCAGGTCGACCCCGTCGGGTACGCCGTATTTGAAGCCGAAGGACTGCAGTTGCAGCATCATCTGGCTTTCGCTGTCGCTGGCCAGCGTGGTGCGGATACGCTCGCGCAGCTCGTGCAGATTGGTCAGGCTGGTGTCCAGCGTGAAGTCGGCGATTTCCGCCACTGGCTCAAGCAGCTGCCGTTCCGCCGCTAGGGCATCGCTGAGGCTGGTCTGGGCATTGGTCAGCGGATGCTTGCGCCGGGTTTCGGAGAAACGTCGCAGCAGCACGTCGGTGTCGGCATGCAGGAACATCACCCGGGTGTGGAAGTTCGGGTTGGCCGCACGCAGGTTGCTGAGCAAATCCGGCACCTGTTCGATGTGCCCGCCGGTGCGGGCGTCGATGCCTATGGCCATGCGATTGCAGCGCACATCGGTCTGCGCCAGGGCGCGTGGATGCAGGGTGCCGAGCATGCTCAGCGGCAGGTTGTCGATGCAGTAGTAGTTGAGGTCCTCAAGCATGTCGAGCACGATGCTCTTGCCCGCCCCCGACAGGCCGCTGACGATCAGCAGTTCCTGGCGTTGATCGACCATCAGAGGGTCGCGTTGAGACGTGCGGCCTGGCGGGCGGCGAGGTCGGCGGCCGCGTCATAACCGGACTGCACGTCATGCCAGTGACGCACCAGCGCTTCGACCGTTTCGGCCGAGCCGGGCAGGGTGGCGAGGAAATGATGCGGGCGTTTGAGGCCGAGGATGTCGTATTGCGGAATCGGCTCGCTCGGCAGCAGGGCCGGGCCGGGGCTTACCACCAGATCAATGCGGGCCTGTGCGCGCAAACGCTCAGGGCCAAACTGGCGGGCCACGTTGACCACAACACCGCAACGCAGGGCGAGAAATTCGGCGCATTCTTCAAGCCCCTGACCGCTGAGCTGCTCACCGTCGCGTTCGACCTGCACGGCATCGTCGCCGACAAAGGCGTGCCCGCGGCTGATCAGTTCCAGACCCAGCTGGCTTTTTCCGGCGCCGGCCGGGCCGCTGATCAGCACGCCGCAACCGTTCACTTCAATGAGAACGCCATGCACCTGGCCGCTGGCCATGTCAGGCGCCCTGCGGGCTGGTCAGCAATTTGTGCAGGGTTTCGCTGTCGTCGGCCTGGCGGATGGCGACCAGATTGTTTTCATCGCGAAACATCTCCGCGATCTTGGCCAGAATCTGCAGGTGCTCTGCCGTCGCCTCCTGCGGCACCAGCAGACCAAAGACCAGGTCAACCGGCTGTTCGTCGTTGGCGTCGTAATCGATCGGCTGGCCCAGTTTGACGAAGGCGGCCACGGCCGACTCCAGACCCTTGAGGCGCCCGTGCGGGATGGCCACGCCGGCACCCAGGCCGGTGCTACCCAGCTTTTCGCGATTGATCAGACTGGTCAGCACGTCCTTTTCCGAGACCAGCTCGGCGTGCGCGGTGAGCAGGCGGCTGACTTCTTCCAGTGCGCGCTTCTTGCTGGTGATGTCCGCATTGATAGTCACGGCACTGGGCTTGAGAAACTCGGCGAGATTCATGATGGATCCTTCGGTCGGGCTATCCTGTGTACGGCTTTATTCTGCCATCGGAAATAAAAAACGGTGGACATGATGCCATGTCCACCGTCGCGGTTTGATGACGCTTTAAAGCGTCGGCTTACTGCAGCTGTCCAGCGGCGGCGCGCAGGCCTTCACGCTGATGATGATCGGTGTGCTTTTCCTTGTGTTTACAGGTCTGGCGGTCGAGCTTGTCAATCAGCTTGTCGACGGCCTTGTACATGTTGTCCGACTCTGCCTCGGCATGGAGGTTGGCACCGCGGGCATGAAGCGTGGCTTCTGCGATGTGGCGGTCTCTCTCCACGGTGAGGATCACGTTGGCATCAATCATATTCTCGAAGTGTCGCTCGATGCGCTGCAGCTTGT
The DNA here is from genome assembly GCA_030147945.1 of Oceanococcus sp. Taxonomy (GTDB): domain Bacteria; phylum Pseudomonadota; class Gammaproteobacteria; order Nevskiales; family Oceanococcaceae; genus Oceanococcus. The sequence goes on from JASBUL010000103.1 coordinate 15,895, forward strand.
TCTCGACAAACTCGCGCATGGGCGGCGTGAGATCGACGTGATGACCGGTGATATTCAGATTCATGTGTTGCTCTCCTGTAACGAGACGGATTCCGCAACCAGTACCGGTCATGCTCAACCGGTGAAACCGGCTGCGGTCTGTTTAGGCCATGCGTTTGCGCTCGTGCGACGGAGGAATGTTCATGCCTTCACGGTACTTGGCGACCGTGCGTCGAGCGACCTGAATGCCCTCATCTTTCAATATTTGGGTCAGACGGTTGTCGCTCAAGGGTTTGGCTGGATTTTCCTCATTGACGAGCCTGCGGATCATGGCCTGGATCGCAGTTGCCGAGCAGCTACCTCCTTCTGCCGTGCTCACGGCGCTAGAGAAAAAGTACTTGAGTTCATACAACCCACGCGGTGTATGCATGTACTTGTGCGCGGTGGCCCGGGACACGGTGGATTCGTGTATTCCGAGCTGTCCGGCGATGTCACGCAGCACCAGCGGGCGCATGGCCTCAGGTCCATATTCCAGGAAACCCCGCTGCCGATCAACTATTTCCTGTGCGACTTTCAGCAGGGTCTCGTTGCGGCTCTTGAGACTGTGCAAAAAGTACCGGGCTTCCTGCAGATGCTGTTTCAGCAGCTTCTGATCCGGACTGTTATCGGCACGTTTGACCAGATCTTGATAGGTGCCGTTGATTCGCAATTTGGGCGCAATATCCGGGTTGATGCTGGCCTGCCAGCGGCCTTCGATCTTGCGCACATAGACATCCGGTGCGACATATTGCTGCTCGTGCGGAATAAAACCCGCACCCGGATCCAGGGTCAGCCCGCGCAGCAGGCTCAGGGCCTGCTCGAACGCCTCTTCGCTGACCTCCGGCCCCGGCAGGATATGACGCAGGCGCTGGTAAGGATTGGGCTGCCCCAGAGCATCCAGATGATCACGCACCAGGCAACGCGCCAGCGCCCGGCTGGGTGACTCCGGCAGGCTGGCCAGCTGGATCAGCAGGCATTCGCTGAGGTCGCGGGCGCCCACGCCGGAGGGGTCGCAAGCCTGCAGGCGCGCGAGCAGGGCATCCATGGCGTCTTCGCTCAGGCCACAGCGGGTCGCGATCTCGTCCAGCGAGATGTCTTCACCGGACAGAAAACCACGCTCATCCAGCGCATCAATCAGATGATCCATGGCCAGCGCTTCGGCGTCGCTGAGATCTTCCAGCGCAACCTGGTCCTGCAGATGGGTCTTGAGATCCGGGCCGCTGTGAATATTGGCCTGGCGGTAATCGTAAAGGGCCTGATCGGCTTCGCGGTCACCGCTGCTGGAGCCGGTGTAGACATCGTCCCACTCGAAATCGTTGGGCAGCTCATCAGGAATCTGGTCGCTTTCGCCGACTTCGGCGTTTTCACGCGTTTCGCTGCTCGGGCGTTCCTCGCGCTCCTCATTGCTGGCGGCGACTTCGACCTCGCCATCAGCGTCCTCGCGCTCGAGCATCAAATTGCCTTCCAGCGCATCCTGGATCTCCTGTTGCAGATCCAGCGTCGACATCTGTAGCAGCTTGATGGCTTGCTGCAACGCCGGGGTCAGACTCAAACCCTGGCTGAGTTTCAGGCCCAGAGCGTGTTTCATGCAGGCAGTAGATGAGTGGACATGAGCCTATTCTACCGGGCAGCTGGCTCGGGTTGGCAAGGTTTTTGTATGCACAAACCGCAGGTTCAGGCGCTGCCGCAAAAGCCCTGTTGTCGCCACGCTTCGTAGACCACCACCGCAACCGCATTGGACAGATTGAGGCTGCGGTTGTCCGGGCGCAGCGGGATGCGCAGACGCTGCCCTGCAGGCAGGCTGTCGATCAGCGCCTGATCAAGGCCGCGGGTTTCCGGCCCGAACAGCAGGGCATCACCCGGCTGATAGGTGGTGGCGTGGCTGCTCGCCGTGCCGCGAGTGGTCAGGGCGAACAGGCGTGCCGGATGGCCCTGTTCGGCTTCGATGGCGTGCAGGCAGTGCTCAAGGTCAGGGTGCAGCTGCAGGCTGGCGAATTCGTGATAGTCCAGGCCGGCACGGCGCAAGCGTTTGTCATCAACCTCGAAACCCAGCGGTTCGATCAGATGCAGACGCGCGCCGGTGTTGGCGCACAGCCGGATGACATTGCCGGTGTTGGGCGGAATTTCCGGCTGAAACAGGATGACGTGAAGCCAGGCCATAGGTCAGGCCAGCGCCCATGCGGCCAGCGCCACGGCGAGGCTGCCGAGCAGGCCGTGCAGCAGCATCAGGGCGCCGGGAAAGGCTTGCTGACGCTGGCGTTTGAGAAACAGCAGCATGCCGGTGGCCAGGCTGAGGAAGATCATCAGCAGGCCTGCGCCATGAGTCGGTTCGTGCTGATCCAGGCCGAGCACCAGCAGGCCCAGCACCAGTGCGGCGGCGGCGCCGTGGGCGAAGATGCGCGCATCGTCCATGCGCATGGGTTGCTGGCGCCATTGGCGCCAGACCCACAGGCCGCTGAGTGCGGCTGCGCCGAGTGCAAGCAGTAGCGCAACAGCCATGGTCAATCGAGGGACAACTCGGTCACCGGACCCCAACCAAGCGATTCGAGTGCCTCGCGGTGGGCCGCCATGTCGCCAATCAGGACCCAGGTCAGGGCATCCGGATGGACCAGTTTGCGCGCCCCGGCGCGCACTTCGTCCAGGCTCATGGCATTGAGCTGATCAACCAGCTGGTTGTAGTAGTCGTCGGGCAGGTCGAGGCTGAGGATGCGGGTGGCGGAGCCGGCCAGCTGACCCAGCGATTCATTGCGTCCGGGCAACGACAAGGTCTCATTGCGGACCACCGCGCGCAGCTCCTCAGCACGGATCGGGCGCTTGCCGGTGAGCTCGCGCAGTTCACGCTGGACTTCACGCATCGCCGCCACGGTCTTGTCGCCCTGAACCCGGCTGTAGACGATGAACGGGCGTTGATCGTGGGCGCTGAAGATCGCGCTGCCAGCCCCGTAGGACCAGTGTTTGTCTTCGCGCAGATTCATGTTGATACGCGAGGTGAACATGCCGCCGAATGCGGTGTTGGCGGCCTGCATGGCGAGATCGTCGGGATCACGCGGCGAGGGCGCCAGATGGCCGGCCAGGATCACGGTCTGCGGTGCGCCGGGCTTGTCGACCAGATAGATGCGTTGCCCGGAAGCCAGCGCTTGCGTGGTGGCGCTGGGCGGTGCGCTGGCCTGGCTGCTGCGCCAGTCGCCAAAGCGCGCTTCCAGCAGCGGTTGCAGGCGGGCCATATCGATGTCGCCGACCACCAGCAGCTGACTGTTCTGCGGTGCAATGCGCTGCTGGTAGAAGCGCACGACATCATCGCGCTGGATGGCTTCAACGCTGTGCACATAGCCGCTGCCGGTCATGGGCACGCCGTAAGGGTGATCTTCGTCGTAGAGCAGCGGCGGCAGGATGCGCAAGGCGGCCTGGAACGGGCTGGCTTTTTCCTGGGCGATGCCGGCGAGTATGCGCGGGCGCAGACGCTCGATCTCTGCCGCCGGGAAGGTCGGGTTGCGGATGATGTCGCGGTAGATGTCGAGGGCGGGTTCAAGGCGCGTGCTGACCGCCGACAGGCTGACGCTGGCCAGATCCAGTGAGGCGCCGCTGGAGACGCTCGCCCCGAGGCTGTCGAGTTCACTGGCGATGTCCAGTGCGCTGCGCGTGGTAGTGCCTTCGTCGAGCATGCCCATGCTCAGCGTGGCCAGGCCTTCCATGCCTTTGGGATCGGCTGCGTAGCCGCCGCGGCTGAGCAGGCGCACCTCGACCAGCGGCAACTCGCGGCGTTCCAGCAAGACCACTTCCAGGCCGTTGGACAGGCGCGCGCGCTGCATCGGCGGCAAGGTCAGCGGTTTGGCCTGGCCCGGTTCGGGCAGTTGACTGCGGTCGACATCCTGGCCGCTGGTGCGTCCGGGCGTGCTGGGTTCGACCCGCAGGCGCAGGTGGCCCTGGCCGAGCCAGGTTTTCAGGCTGTTCTGAACGCTGTGCGGTGTGGCCTCGCGCAGCCAGTTGAGCTCGTCCTTCCAGGCGCCCGGGTCGCCTGCAATAACGGCGGCGCTGGCCAGCAGATCGGATTTACCGCCGAAGCCACCGACCTGCTGCATGCCGCGCAGCATGCCGACATACAGCCCGGTGCGGCTGCGTTCCAGTTCTTCGCGGCTGGGGCCCTGAGCGATCAGTGTGTCGACCGCGTCAATGACGTGTTGCTCCAGCTCGGCAATGTCCTCGCCAGGGCGTGCGGTGACCCAGACCATGAACTGGGAGCCGAGCTCGCGCGGCAGCACGAAGGCACCGACATCGGTTGCGCGCTGCTGTTCGTGCACCAAGCTGCGATACAGACGGCTGGTCTTGCCATTGGCCAGCGCATCGGCAGCGGTCTGCAAGTGAATCAGGTCGCGGCTGAAGTTGGGGGCCACATTCCAGACAAAGTAGCTGCGTGCCTGCGGCACGTCGTCCTGCACGGTGACTTCACGGGTATCGGTCATCGGCGCGGGCCAGCTCTCGGCGCGTTGCAGGCGTGGCCCCGCCGGAATGTCGCCGAAGTAGGCCTCGACCTTGGCCTTGGCCGTCTGCGCGTCGATATCACCGGCGATCACGATGACCGCATTGGCCGCGCCGTACCAGGTTTTGAACCAGTGTTTGACGTCATCCAGCGTGGCGGCGTCGAGATCCTGCATCGAGCCAATCACGCTCCAGGAATAGGGATGGCCTTCGGGATAGCTGTACTGCGGGATCAGATCCCAGATCTTGCCGTAGGGCTGATTTTCACGCTGGCGTTTCTCGTTCTGGACCACGCCACGCTGCTCATCCAGCTTGGCCTGGTCGATGGCGCCCAGTAGGTGCCCCATGCGATCTGATTCCAGCCACAGCAGGGTGTCGAGCGAGGGTGTCGGCACATTGGCAAAGTAGTTGGTGCGATCCGCGTTGGTCGTGCCGTTGAGGCCGGTGGCGCCGACATTCTCCAGCGGGCGGAAGAACTCGTCGTTGTAGTTCTCCGAGCCGTTGAACATGAGGTGTTCGAACAGGTGGGCGAAGCCGGTGCGGCCGGCTTGCTCGTTCTTGGAGCCAACGTGGTACCACACGTTCACCGCGACAATCGGCGTCTTGCGGTCTTCGTGCACGATCAGGGTCAGCCCGTTGTCGAGCACGAAGGTCTGGTAGTCGATGTCGGGCAGCGGCAGTTCGGCCGGTGCGTTTGCACTTGGCATCAGGCTGCAGGCCGAAACACTCAGCACGGCGGTGAGGCCGGCAAGACGGATCAGGGTTTTTGCAATCATGGGGCGTAATAGTAGTGATAGCGCAGCGTTGCCCGGGTGCTGTGATGGACATCACCCCAGTGGCGCTCAAACTCCAGCGAGAGGGCGTGAGCGGCACTCAGGGCGATGCCATGACGGTAGACAGCGCGTCGGCGCGACACACCATTGGCAAATTTCTCCGCGCCAAGTTCCAGACGCGCCGTGTGCTGCTCGAAATGCCACAGCAAACCGGTGAGCAGGCCGGCTGCGGGTTCCAGATCGTGGGAGAACTGGCTGTTGTGTTCCAGGCGGGCCATGGCCAGGGCGAAAGTTTGCACGCCCGGCGCCAGTTCGGTGGCGTATCCGGCGCCACCATTGACGTGTACAACCTGACGCTCGCGGCCATTGATCCATTCCCGCTCAAGTCCGGTGATGACCTTCCATGACAGCGGTTTGAAGAATCGGTCACGCGGGCTCAGGGAAAAGATGTCGACCAGATCGATGCGCTCGATACGCAAGTGGCCATCTTCATCCAGGCGGCCCTGGAAATTGCCCAGATTGATCTGCGCGCCTTGCAGGAAACCGTAGCCACGTTCTTCCAGGCTGTGCAGCGACAGGCGCAGGCCAAAATTGAGGTAGTCCAGGTTTTCAGCCTGTCCCAGCCCGATGCTGAGACGGCGACTGCCATGGCCCAGATCCGGCGGGCCGGGGGCTATGGTGTCTTCGCGGGGCAGCGCCTGGGCATGCTGGCGCAGCGCGCCGAGCAGGGCGAAGCTGGTCTTGGCCGCCGCAGGATCACGCTCAAGACCGACCTGACGGTAGCGCAGGTATTTGTAGGCGGCCTCGATCACGCGCGCCTGCATTGGTGCATCCAGTGCGGTAAACCAGTCCTGCTGCATTTCATCGGTGCTGTGGCTCAGGGCGATGACCCTGGGGTGCAGGTATTCGGGGATGTAACGCAGCCGTTCCTTCAATTCGCTGGCTTTGGATGGACGGTAAACGCGACTGTTGCCCAGGCCGTTTTCCAGCGCGCCACGCACGGTGTCGATGGGGATGGCGGTGTTTTCGAAGCGCTCGGTCAGCTCCAGGCCGGGGCGGGCCACCTCAAGCAGTTCCATGACCCGGTAGGAGCAGTTTTCGTCGAAGAAGTAGTAATCGAAATCGATTTCTTTGAGCTCCCACAGATGCAGCACCATGCGTTCGGTTTCCTGTGTACTGAGGTTGAGCGGGTACTCCCAGATGTCGCGGTTCTCGTCGCGGTTGTACTCCTGGATCTTGCGATAGTACTGCTCCACGTTGAAACGCCCCGGGTAGCCGCCGGTCAGCCCTTTGAAGGCGTAGAACATGGAGTTGTCACCCGGCACCACCTCGGCGCCGAAATTGACGGCCCACGAGAGCCATTCGGAATGGCTTTCATCCGCCGGGTCCAGACGCAGCAAGGTGTGCCCGAACATCGAGGAGGGGCTGTTGAGGTAGTAGGAGGGGAAGATCAGGGTGACCCGCTCCGCTTTGACGATGCTGCGCCACTCGGCATAGTCCGGGCAGCTGAGCTCGGGCAGTTGCTCGGCGCCGAAGGCGAGCTGCTCCTGCAGCCAGGCGGTGCGGGCGGGGAAGCGGCAGCGGGCATGCTGGTTGCCTTGCGGCTGCTCGGCAAACAGGCCGCGCAGGGTGGCTTCAAGTTCTGCCACGCTGTCACGGCGGCCGTTTTCGGCAAGGAAGAACTTGTCGTCATCGACCTGGCTGCGGTACTGCGGTGTGTCGGCTGGGCCGGTGCGGTCGTAGTGGACCAGGTTGAGCCACACCGGCTCATGCGCGAGACCCTGCTCCTTGGCCTGACGCAGGTAGTCCTCAAGCGTGGGTGTCTGTGCCAGCAGGGCAGAAGACAGCATCAGTCCAACAGCAAGGGTCAATGTCCGCATGGTGGGGCACGGGAAGTTGAAAATGAAAAGGCCCGGCATCCTGCGCGGATGTCGGGCCTGACATCAGCCGGTTTTGGCCGGCCGCTGATTGTACGCAGGAATTAGGCGGCGTACTTGGCCAGCTGCGGATCAGCCTTGATCAGGCTTTCCAGGCTGGCGATGACGTGATCAGCGGTGACGTCGGCGCTCGGGAAGATCACTTCGAAGTTGTCGTGAGCAACGCGGGCGAAGGTGGCGCGGTCATCGGCTTCGATGCCGAAAGCCACGGCCACGGCGGTCAGGGCGTCGCCTTCACCACGTGCCACGTCTTCGGAGAACTCGTCGAGCATGGCGCTGACCATGGCCTTGCCACCGTAGGTCAGGGTGCCGTCGGTGGAACAGCCGTTGGTGCCGGAGGTCATGCCGAAGGTGTTGTTACCCGAGGTGCCGTTGGTGGTCGACGCCAGGAAGTGATACACAATGCCGGACTGGCCAGCGAACAGCATGTTGCCCCAGCCGCAGTTCGGGCCGCCCGGTGCCACAGCCGAAGCCGTGCTGGCAGCACCCAGAAGTACAGCACCCGTGATCAGTTTCTTCATGTTTTGCAACTCCCCTACTGAAATTCAGTGAATGAACCGGAAAAATGGTCCGCCGCCATACTATGCCCGCCGTGTTGGCGCTCGCAAGTTGCGCCGGGGCATCGCGATCCCCCTGATTGGGGGTGGCGCGCGGGCGCTGCGGTTGCCGTTTGTACCGGTTCTACGGGGCTGTCTGGCAGCCTTTCGTTAACGACCATGGCTTTGAGCGCTGCCGTGAAGGCTGCTGATGGCCTTGGAAGCCGGGTGCAGCTGTGACCCAGTTCACACATTGGCAGGGGGCAGCAGCGGGCCTTGTGCGGGACTTCGCTCGCAGCTGGCTGGCTGTCGCGCTATTCGTTTTGCCGTGCTCGGTGGCAGCCACGCCAGCACCATCATCCAGTGCAGCCTGGCTGGCCTTGCTGCATGCCGACCAGGACGGCCACAGTCGTATCGACAGTGCGGGCTTCTTCATCAGCGCTGAGGGGGCGCGTGATCCTGAGGCCGAGTGGCAAGCCACCCTGGACGGCTTTCGGGATGATCCAGCGCTGGCCTGTCGCTACCCTGCACGCTGGCAGTTGATGCGGGCTCATGAGCCGCAATTGGCAGATCTGCCGCCTGACGCATGTGCCGACTACGCCCGCTGGCGTGAACGGCTTGGAACCCGGGGTGTCACCCTGGTGCTGGCGTCGGCCTATCTGGGCAATCCCTCGTCGACCTTCGGGCACACCTTCTTGCGTCTGGATGCAGACGGCAGTCCGTTGCTGGCCTGGGCCGTCAACTTTGCCGCGCAAACCCAGGATCAGCCCGGCCCCAGCTACGCCATCAAGGGTCTGGCCGGGGGCTACACCGGGCGCTTCAGCCTGGGGCCGTACTACGACAAGGTGGCCGAATACGCCTATCTGGAGCAGCGCAACCTGTGGGAATACCCCCTCAAGCTGGATGCGGCGGAACTCGATCACCTGCTTGCCCACTTGTGGGAGCTGCAGCACGCCGGCTTCGATTATTTTTTTCTTGACGAGAATTGCAGTTTTCAACTCCTCGCCCTGATTCAGGCCAGCCGGCCGGAGTTGCCGCTGACCCGTGGGTTTGATCTGTTTGCTGCGCCGGTGGATACGATTCGGCGCCTGCAGGCCCATGGCCTGATCGACGCGGTGGCTTACCGACCGGCCCTGCGCGACACCCTGGAGGCGCGACGGCAACAGCTCGACGCCGAACAGCAGGCTGCCGTGCAGGCCATATTGAACAGTCCGGGCGCGGTCCTGCCCGAGCAGCCGCGTGTGCTGGATGTGGTGGCTGATCTGGCCCGCTATCGCAGCGCTGTCGGGGTGCTGGGACGCAGACCGGATGCAGCCCGCAAAGCCCGCTGGCTGGCACTTGAAGAGCAGGCGTTGAGTACGCGCAGCGGGTTGCAGCAAGCGTCTGGCTGGTTGCCTGCGCCAGCACCGCCAGCGCCTGATCAGAGTCATCTGAGTCAGCGTCTTGGCGCCGGGGGGCTGGCCCTGGACGGTGTCTCGCAGCTCGTGCTGGACTGGCGTCCGGCCTTGCATGACCTGCTTGATGGGGCGCGCGGGCTTGCCGCGGACAGTGAGATCGCGATTCTGGACACCCGGTTGAGCGTGCGAAGTGGCACTTGGCGGCTGCAGCGGCTGAGCCTGATTGATGTGCGTTCGCTGCCGCCGCGCGATGCCTGGTTCAGCCCCTGGTCGTGGCAGGTGGCGGCTGGTTATCGGCGTGATCTGGCCGATGGGCAAGGCCTGTGGCGCCTTGCTGGCGGCCTCGGCTTGAGCCGTACGCTGGGTGTGTCGGCGTCGCTGCTGGGCCAGGCTGCAGCGGTGCTGGGTGAGGGCGGCCAGCGCGGCCTGGAGTATGGTGCCGAGCTGGTGCTGCGAGAGCGCTGGCATGCCAACGCGCCGTGGCAGATTTCTGTGCAGCACACGCGCCGGGTGGGGCGGATTGTGGATGATGGCGATGATCGAACCTGGTTGCGAGTGGGCCAGCACTGGCAGATCAACCCGCGCTGGGGGCTGCGCGTGCAGTTTGCGCACGAGCACCGCAGCCGGCGTGACGCGCTCGAGGCTCAGCTGATGAGGTACTTCTGATGCGTCGCATCTGGGTTTGTCGGGTGCCGCAACTGACGCCGCGGCGTTTGCGCCCGCTGGCTCATGCCCTGCGCGATCGCGTGCTCGGAGAGGTGCTGGGCGAGGATTGTCGCTGGGCGCCGGACGCGCGCGGCAAGCCGCAGGTGCTGCATCCCCGCGGCTGGCATATGAGTCTGAGTCACAGCCGCGATGCGGTGGCGCTGATGCTGGCCGACCAGCCGGCCGGCATCGACATCGAGCCGCGGGCGCGCAAGGCCCGCTGGGCGGCGCTGGCCCGGCGCCAGTTCCATGCCGACGAATGTGCACAGCTTGAGGCGCAAGCGGCATCGGGCTTCGCATCTGCAGCGCTGGCCTTGTGGACGGCCAAGGAGGCCTGGGCCAAGGCCAGTGGCGAGGGCGTGGTGGGCATGGCGCGGGCCCCGTCGCTGCGCTGGCAAGACGGGCGTTGGGCTCTGTCGGCCGGACACGCCGACAGCCTGCAGCAATTTGTGCTGTGGGATGAGATGGTTGTGAGTGTGTATCTGATGCACAGCGCCGCCCAGGCGCTGGATTGGGTCTGCCTGAGCGCGCGTGCGCAAGACGGGGCCTGGTGTTTCGAGCCGACGCTGCCGTGCCCTGTGGCAGAATTTCGCGCATGAGAATCTTGTCTGATGGCTGGTTGACCGGGGTGAGGCGCTGCGTGTCACCCAACTGTGATGAGCGCCCGGCGCCGGATGACATCAGCCTGCTGGTGATTCACGCCATCAGCCTGCCGCCGGACTGTTTTGGTGGGCCGCATGTGCGTGAACTGTTCTGCAACACCCTGGATCCGCAGGCCCACCCTTTCTTTGACGAGATCAAGGATCTGCGGGTGTCGGCCCATCTGTTCGTACGTCGAACCGGGCAGATCCAGCAGTTCGTGCCACTCATCGCACGGGCCTGGCATGCCGGGCAGTCGCAGTTCGACGGGCGCGAGCGCTGCAACGATTTTTCCATTGGTATCGAGCTGGAGGGTACGGATCGTCATCCCTTCACCGCCGCGCAATACCGCGCGCTGATTCGCCTGACCCGGCGCATTCAGGCGCGCTGGCCAGCGATTACCGCCCAGCGCATCGCCGGGCACAGCGATATCGCGCCGGGGCGCAAGACCGACCCCGGACCCTGTTTCGACTGGGCGCGCTATCGCGCCGGCTTGCGCCGCGCATGACCCACGGACGTATTGTCGAATCCGACTTCAGGCCGCATCCGTTGCTGCGCAATGCGCACGCACAGACGGTTGTTCCCACGCTGCTGCGTCCGCTGCCCACCTTGATGCTGGATGTCGAGCGCTGGGAGCTGGACGACGGTGATTTTGTCGACCTCGGCTGGTTTGCGCGCCCGCAGCCGGGTCAACCGCTTGCGGTGCTGGTGCATGGCCTGACCGGGGGCTTTGAATCCAAGTACCTGCGCGGTACGGCGCGGCAATTGATGCAGCGGGGCTGGGCGGGCCTGATCCTGCAGCTGCGCGGTGCAGGCGATACCCCCAACCGGCTGGCGCGCAATTACCATCAGGGCGATACCGCGGATCTGCGTGCACTGCTTGGGCGTCTGCGGGCCCAATATCCGGATGCCATGGTGGCCAACATTGGCTGGTCGCTGGGCGGCAATATTACGCTCAAGGCGGCAGCCGAGGGCGGGGCTGATCATCCGGCGGATCTGGTCGTGGCGGCGAGTGTGCCGTTTCAGCTGGAGCCTTGCGCCGAGCGTCTGCGCGAGGGTGTCTCGCGGGTTTATCAGCGGCGTTTGCTCGGTGATCTCAAGGCCATGGCTCAGCGCAAGGCCGCGCATGTGCGCCTGCCCGCGGATGTGGATCTGGCCTCAGCCATGAGCGCTGCGGATTTCTTTGCCTTTGATGATGCCTGGACGGCGCCACTTAACGGCTTTGAGGATGCGCTGGATTATTACCGGCGCTGCGAGTGCGGCCCGTTGCTGCAGGCGATCGAAAAACCCTGTCTGATCGTGCACAGCCAGGACGATCCGTTCATGCGGCCGCAGATTATTCCGACGGCGCAGGAACTCGCCCCACAGGTTGAGCTGGAGCTAAGCCGCCACGGTGGTCATGTGGGCTTTGTGGCGCGTACCCCGGCAGGCGCTCTGGATTACTGGCTGGAGCGCCGGATCAGCTCATGGCTGAGCGCTAGGCTTTGAGCAGCTTGGTGCAGGCGCTGGAGCGATAAAACGGCTCCAGTTGCAGGCGCAAGGCGCTTTCCAGCAAGCCGGTGTCGCAGGCGTGCTTGAGTAGGTCCGGGGCCAGCGTGCGGATCTCCGTGTCCAGGGTCTCGCGATCCAGGCCCAGGTGCTTGAGCAGTTCGGCCAGCGACTGGCTGCCATAGACTTCGTAGAAACCCTGGATGCCTTCGCGCACCAGTTCCTGGATGTATTCGGTCTGGCGCAATTCGTGCCACACCTGCAGCCCGAAGCTGGCCAGGCGGTCGATGTCTTCGTCGCTGACCATGTCGGACACGCTCAGGCGGGCATCCTTGGCATCGCGCCAGATTTCGTCCGACAGTTCGCGAATCTGTTCGGGGCCCAGGGCGTCGAGCAGAAACTGCTGACTGTTGCGGATGCTCTTTTCGGTGTTGCCGCGGATGAAGTTACGCAGCCGGTCCTCGATGGCGGATTCCAGCCCGGGCATGCGCTTGTTCAGTGCCGCGCTGCCCTTGCTCAGCAGCGAACCCATGCCCGGCACTTTCTGCACGGCGCCGCTGCTGGAGGACAGGTAGTCGCGGATGCCGCTGTACAGCACGTTGGAAATCAGCATGGCGTAAAGCGGGCTTTCGGTGGCCTGCTTGATCAGGTTCTCACGCAACTGATCCATGTCCACGATCAGCTCAACGCCGGCCTCATACAGCTCATCGTCAACCACATCGCCGATGCGGGTTTCGGTGTTGACCGGCAGCTGCACCAGGCGTTTGGCGATCGAACCGACCAGGACGGTCAGGGTGTCCGGCAGATACCAGTCGTCGAGCCAGCGCAGGGCGGTGTCGACCGCCGTGTCCGCCTCCAGCATGGCCGACACATGGGTGTTCTCAAGCCACGCCCAGAGACCGTCGAGCAGCGGTTCGAGCTCCTTGGTCATCTTGCTTGATGTCCAGCGTTTGAGTTCGAAGGCGATGTGCGCCTCAAGCAGCTTGTCGGCCTGATCCATGGGGTGTCTCCGTGTGCTATTCGGCACCAATGATGGCGCAAAGCTCGCCCAGCATCATGCGCAATTCGTTGCTCATCAGGGTGAAGTCGATTTCGAAACGCTGTTCTTCGTCCACATCGCTGCCTTCGGCGCCGTCATCGCGGTCCATGTCGAGGAACTTGAGCTTCTTGATCTGCAGGGTGTCGTTGAGCACGAAAGACAGCTTGTCACCCCACGACATGCCCAGCTTGCTGACCCGCTTGCCGGAGGTGATGTGCTTGCGGATTTCCTCGGTGTTGAGCGGATGACGCAGGTAACGCACCGTGGATTTGGTTTCCTCGCTGCCGTTGAGTTCGCATTCGTCCTCGATCAGGAAAGCGCCCGGTGCGGCGTTTTTGGCCAGCCACTCGGTCATGGTCACGGCCAGCGCCATATTGGGTTCGACCAGCTTGACCGGCGGCAGATCTTCGACCGTGGCGCGCAGGTGCTCGATCAGGTTTTCCGCGGCGGCGGCGGTCGAGGTGTCGACGATCAGCCAGCCCTGTTCGCAGTCGATCCAGGCGCGCACCCGTTTGCGCCGCACAAAGGCGCGCGGCAGCAAGGTCATGGTGATCTCGTCCTTGATATCACGCATCTGCTTGCGCCCCGGCTTGTAGCCGCGCTGAGCTTCGAATTCGCGCGCCTTGTCCTTGGCTTCTTCATTGATCACGCTGGCCGGCAGCAGTTTTTCCTCGCTGCCGTGCGCGATCATCAGATGTGGCAGCAGGGCTTCGACCAGCGCGCCGTCATCGTCCTTGGGTGCAACCCAGCCGCGGCTCAGGGCGGCCTGGCCGGTGCACGGCAGCAAAGGCTTGCGTGCCAGCTGTTCCTCCAGGGCGGCCGGGGTGATGGACCAGGGTTTTTCCAGACGGAACAGGCACAGATTCTTGAACCACATGGTGTAGGGCGGGCTTTGAAAAAACGGTCGCGGATCATATCAGGCTCGAACCGGGCATCGTCGCGTTGCAGGGCCGCCGTCTTGGTTTGTCGCCCGCCTGGTGGTGTAATGCAGCTTCCATGAATATCGGGGGAGATCCATGGAGCAACAGCACAATGCAGGGGATTTGACCCGGCAGGGGGCAGGTGCGCTTTACCAGGCGCTGTATCAGGAGCTCAAGACGCGAGCGCATCGCGAGCGACGCAAACTGGTGGCCGGCCAGACCTTTGTCACCACGGCGCTGGTCAATGAAGCGTTCTTCAAGCTCGCGGCGGGCAATCAGGATTACGCCAGTCGTGCGCATTTCCTGAACACCGCGGCGGCGGCCATGCGCCAGGTGCTGGTCGACAGTGCCAGGGCAACCCTGGCGGAAAAACGTGGCAGCGGCCAGAAGCCTTTGTCGCTGGATGATTCCGGGCTCGGCCTGATGCCGGCTGATCCATCTGAAGGGGCCGACTTCCTGCTCGAGTTGAACCAGCATCTGGAACAGCTTGCGACGCTCAGCCCGCGGCTGGCCAAGGTGGTGGAGTGCCGCTTCTTCAGCGGTTATACCGACGCCGAAACAGCCGAAGCACTGGATGTGACCGAGCGTACGGTCCGGCGCGACTGGCTCAAGGCCAAGGCCTGGCTGTATGACGCCATGAGCTGAACGGCGGTGCGGCTCAGCGCGAGTTTGCGAACAGCACGCTGATCGGGTGCTCCGCGCCGAGCTGGGCCAGCGCCTGTTCTCGACTTTGCTGCCACAGCGTTCGTGCCGCATCGTCCAGGCCCTGCGCACGCAGCAGATCGACCTTGCGACGGTTCATGCTGAGCACCTCGTAATGGGCCGCATGGCGAGCACGGGTCTTGTGTGTGATCGCCTGATCCAGCACATCAAGAGCCTGTGCCGTTGCGCCCTGTTCCTGCAGCCAGGTCGCGTGCAGCGCGAGGGCATCGGCATATTGGCTGAGCGCGGCATCGCCGCTGGCCGCAAGACCCTGCAAAGCGGTTGAGAACAGTGCCTCGGCGCTGGCCGCATCGGGGCTGAGGCGGGCCAGCAAAGCCCGGTTGAGGTGGTGCCAGCTGGTGGGTGTGGTGGTCTGCTGCGTCAGAGATGCGCGCAGGCGCTGTTGCGCTTCCTCGATCAGGCCGTCCTCGCTCAAGGCGCGGGCCAGCGCATACACTGCGCTGGCGTGCAGGCGCCCGCCGGCACCGGCGTATTTTTCGGCCATCCATTCGCCCTGTTCAAGCAGGCGCATGCCGGCGTTACGCAGACCATTGATACGGTGAGCCACGCCCAGATTCTTCATCAGCGTGGCCTGGGCTGCCGAGGCGCCATACAGCGCAGTGCGCAACTCCAGTGCCGCGGCCAGTCGTTTCTCGCCCTCGTAAGGGTCGCCATGGCGCAGGGCGAACAGACCCCAGTTGGCCAGCAGATTGAGCGCATCGGGGGAGTTCTGCTTGCCGATGGCCTGCCACACGGTCCAGGCCTCAGCACAGGCCGTAAGCGCCTCAGCCAGGCGGTTGTCGTAGTACAGCGCCACGGCCAGATTGATCAGCACGATGCCGGTTTCCTCATGCGCCTCACCCCAGTAGGCACGCGCACGCCCGGCGGCATCACGCAGATGTTCAACCGCAGCTGCGGTATGCCCCTGAGCCCGGGCCAGCTGTGAGGCCAGTGTGGCGGCCCAGATCAGTTCCGAGGGATAGCGCTGGGGCGCGACCTGCCATACCGCGACGGCCTGGTCGTAGAGCTGGCGTGCCTGCAGGTAATCACCATCGCGGTAGGCCAGATGGGCCAGATTGATGTCGATGCTGGCGCGCACCTCGGCGTCGATCTGATCCTGCGGCAGGGCCCGGGCGCGCTGCAGCAGTTCGCGTGCGCCGGCATAGTCCTCGGTGAACAGTTGCAGTTCACCGAGCATTTGCATCAGCGCGGCCGCGGTGGCCGGATCATTGCCGAAGTCACGTTCGATGTTGCCGGCGCTCTGGGAAAACAGTTCGCGCGCGGTTAACTGGTCGGTGTCGAGTTCACTGGCTGCGCTGCGGAACAGGCGCAGTATGGAGCCGCGCATGGTCGACAGGCGCGCCGCCTCGCGGCGTGCAATGTCGCGCTCAAGCGCGGCCTGATGTGCTTGCCAGGTGGTTGCGGCAAGGCCGATGGCGAGGCTTGCCAGAACGGCCAGGGCGGCGCTGGCGGCCAGTGCGTGGCGGCGCAGCAGGCGTCCGGCACGGTAGCTGAATCGGGGCGCCCGGGCCTGGATCGGTTCATTGTTCAGATGGCGGCGCAGATCGTCGGCCAGGGCCTGCGCGCTGGCGTAGCGTTGCGACGCATCGCGCGCCAGGGCTTTGTCGCAAATCGCATCGAGATCGCCGCGCAGCAGCGTTGCCTCCGGACCACACATGCGCTGGCTCGGTGGCCTGGGCTGGGCATGACAGATGCGGTCGAGCATGCGCGGCAGGCTGAGCCCTTCGAGCTCGACCGGAGGCTGCCCGCACAGCAGGAAATACAAGGTGGCGCCGAGGCCGTAGACATCGGTCACGGTGGTGATGGCCTCGCCGCTGAACTGTTCGGGTGCGGCGTAATTGGGCGTGGCCAGTGCCTGTGTGGCGTTGGCGCTCAAGGCTTCCGGGTTGAGCTTGGCAATCCCGAAATCGAGCAGGTGAGGGCGGCCATCGCGATCGACCAGAATGTTGTCCGGCTTGATGTCGCGGTGAACCACCAGACGGCTGTGGGCATAGCTGACGGCCGGGCAAAGCTCGAGAAACAGCTCCAGACGTTGTCCTACAGTGGGGTGTGACTCGACCAGCCAGCGGGCCAAGGGTTGGCCGTCGATATATTCCATGGCCATGTAAGGGCGGCCATCGGGGCTCAAGCCGCCATCAATCAGTCGGGCAATGCCAGGGTGATGCAGGTCGGCGAGAATCTGCCGTTCGCTTTCGAAGCGCGCCAGCATGGCGTCCTGATCACCGCGCAGAAGCTTGAGTGCCACGGTCTGGTTGTATACGCCATCGTCGCGGCGTGCCTTGTAGACCTCGCCCATGCCGCCACGCCCGATCAGCTGGATGATGCGCCAGGGCCCGATCTGGCCAGTGGCTTCGCTCAGAGCCGCATCATCGGCCGTGGCGTTGTCGCCTAGTGGCCCGGTTTCCATGAAATCACCGGCGTCATCGCCCGCGCTGAGCAGGTCGATCACGCGCTTGCGCACAGCCGGTCGGTCCTTGGTGCGGGCCTGCACGTAAGCCAGCCGCTCGTTCGGCGCGCGGTCCAGCGCCGCATCAAGCAGGCTTTCGATCTCTTGCCACAGGGCGGCGTCATCTGTGCTCATGAACGCGCGGGCCTTGTCGGGGTCTCAGGCCTTCAGTGTAGCCGCTGTGCATAGCGGCGCCAGCGCGGCGACCGTATGCTTGGCCACCACAACAGAAATCACGCCGGAGGCACCTGAATGAATCTGTCCCGTCTTTTGCTCGCGCCAGCCTTGCTGGCATCCAGCGCTACGGCGCTCGCGGCCGGTACGCTGTCCTATGCCAGCCCGGAAAATGAGGGGCATCAACAGCTGGAGATCGGGGCCAGTGCGGTGCGCATGTCACAGCAGGGCCAGCCGCAGTGGCTGCTGTATCAGGACGCCGACAAGACCCTGTACATCGTTGATGACACGCAGCGCAGTTACAACCGGGTCACCGAGCAGGCGGCTGAAGCCCTGGCCAAGCAGGTTGCCGCGTTGCAGAAACAGATCGAGCAGCAGCTCGCCATGCTGCCGCCGGAACAGCGCGAAATGATGAAAGGCATGCTGCCGCAGGTGCCGGATATGTCCAAACGCAACTTCCGCGTGGAGAAAACGCAGGGCACCCGCAAGGTCGGTGATTACACCTGTCAGCCGGTGACCGTTTACGACAACGACAAGGCCAGCGAGGAGCTGTGTCTGGCCGATGTCAGCGCGGTGGGGCTCAAACCCGCCGACCTCAAGTTGCTCAAGCGCATGGGCGAAACCATGAGTGCGATGGCCTCGCAGTTCGGGGCCGGCTCCATGGCCGCGGTGCTGGATCAGATGGATGGTGTGCCGGTTGAACATCGCGCGCCGGGTGCGCAGCAGGCCAAGGCCACCCTGGTCAAGGTCGACACCGCAGCGCCGGACGCTGCGCGTCTGAGTCTGCCAGAGGGCTACAGCGAACGACCGCTGTTCCCGGGGATGAATTGATGAGCGAACTGACACTGACGCCGGTTCAGGCGCGGGTGATCGGCGCGCTGGTGGAGAAATCCCTGAGCACGCCGCAGTACTACCCGATGACGGTGAACGGCCTGATGGCCGCGTGCAATCAGAAAAACTGCCGTCATCCGGTGATGAGCCTGCGTGAAGGTGAAGTCGGCTCGGCCTTGCTTGATCTGCTCGAGCTGGACTTGGTGGCCGAGGAGGTCGGGGCGCGCGCGCCGCGCTGGCGGCATCGCTTCAAACATCAGTTTTTGCTCAACGAAACCACCCTCGGTGTGCTGGTCGCGCTGATGTTGCGTGGGCCTCAGACCGTTGCCGAACTGCGTGCCAACACCTCCAATCTGGGCGGGCCGTTCGAGCCTGAGGCCATCGCGGCCGCGCTGGAAGATCTGGCGGACCGCGGCCAGCCGCTGGTCAAACGTTTGGGTGAGGGCGGCCACAAAGGCACCCGTTATGCCCATTTGCTGTGCGGCGAGGATACAATCGTCGAGCCGGCCGCAAGTGGCGGGCGAGGTGGTGAGGGCAGTGCATCACGTCTGGATGCATTGGAAGCTCGGGTGGACGAGCTGGAAGCGCAGATCGCGCGGCTGCTGGAGAGCTGAGGTGCGCAGGCCGCTTTAGTAGTGCGGCGGCCTTTCGTCGGCGGCTTCGCCACCGCCGCCACCACCCACATCACGCAGTGATTGCAGCTGGCGGGCGAGCTTCTTGACCGCCTTGGTCAGCTCGGCTATTTCGTGCTGCTGGCTGGCGACGATGTCATTGAGTTTCAGCACCGTGTCGTCCTGATGGGCGACACGGGCTTGCAGATCAACCAGCTGGTCTGAAAGATCGGCTTGATTCATCAGCGTGTCGCAGGCCTCAGGCGTTGCGGCTGGTGATTTCCAGCAGGTGATAGCCGAACTGGGTCTTGATCGGGCCGTGCACGGTGTTCAGCTCATCGCGGAAGACCACCTGGTCGAACTCCGGCACCATCATGCCCTGGCTGAAGCTGCCCAGATCACCACCGGAACGGCCGGAGGGGCAGGTCGAATGTTCTTTGGCGATCGCAGCGAAGTCTTCACCGTCGGCGATGCGCTGTTTGAGGTCGTTGCACTGCTCTTCGCTGGCGACGAGGATGTGACGGGCCGTTGCGGTCGGCATGGGCTTTCTCCTGAAAAGGTTTCTGAGCATGGAGGCGTGACAGCACCGCGTGGCGCCGTCTCCGATAGATTGAAACGGCGATTATGCCTGCCCGTGTCCCGCCCGCGCCAACCGTGTGACGTCGCCACTCACTGTGGCGAAGGTCGATCCTCCGCACGCATGCGTGTGCTGCCGCCAGTGATGCGTGAATCCTGGCGCTGACTGGCCTTGTGCAGGCTGAGCTTGTCGCGGGTGTCGCGCAGCACGCTGCCCAGGTGCAGTTCGCTGTCATTCATCATGCTGGCCCCGTGCGGCGTGACCACCACGGACAAACCCTGACCATCATTCTGAAAATCGATGGCGTTCTGTTCGAACATGTAGCGCAAGGCATCGCGCAGATCGCTCTGGCGCAATCCGGTGTAGGCCCACAAGCCTTGCAGCTCGCGGAATGGCAAGGACGAATAGCGCGTCATATGCTGCTCGCGGAAGACGCGCAGCAGCGCTTTTTCCAAAGTGCTGTGAGTTACGATCACGACGGATCTCCCGTGCGGTGTGTGCGCGGGTATGCTCTCAGCCGGATGGCAAACAAAAAGTGAAGCGATGGTGTATTCGAAAATTGTCGCGACAGGCAGCTACCTCCCCGCGCGTGTGGTCAGCAATGCCGACCTCAAGACAACGGTTGAAACCTCGGATGAATGGATCGTTTCGCGCACCGGTATAGAGGCGCGTCATGTCGCCGCCGATGACGAAATGACCAGTGATCTGGCCGAGAAAGCAGCCCGCGCCGCCATGGCTGCGGGCGGGATCAAGGCTGAGGATATCGACCTGATCGTAGTGGCCACGACCACGCCGGACATGGTCTTTCCGTCCACCGCCTGCCTGTTGCAGAACAAGCTGGGTGTGCGTCAGGGTGCGGCGTTTGACGTGCAGGCGGTGTGCACCGGTTTCATCTACGCCCTGTCCACCGCCAATGCCCTGATTCGCTGCGGCCAGCATCGCCGCGCCCTAGTGGTTGGGGCCGAGGTCTTTTCCCGCATTCTGGACTGGAATGATCGGCGCACCTGCGTCTTGTTTGGTGATGGCGCCGGGGCGGTCATTCTGGAGGCCAGCGAGGAGCCGGGCATTCTGTCGGCACATTTGCACGCGGATGGCAGCCAGGGCGACATCCTGCGCGTGTCGGCCAGTCTGTCACGCGGCGAGTTGACCGGGCACCCGTTTCTGGAAATGGACGGTCAGGCGGTGTTCAAGCTGGCCGTGAGGGTGCTGCACGATGTCGCCAACGAGGCCCTTGGCCACAACAACATGTGCGGGGCTGATCTCGACTGGTTCATTCCGCATCAGGCCAATTTGCGCATCATCAAGGCGATGGCCAACAAGCTCGGCGTGCCTGACGACAAAGTGGTGACCACGGTTCACCGTCATGGCAATACCTCGGCCGCATCGGTGCCGCTGGCCCTGGACACCGCAGTGCGCGATGGGCGCGTGCAGCGCGGGCATCAGGTCATGCTGGAAGGCGTTGGGGGTGGCATGACCTGGGGCGCGGTGCTGTTGCGTTACTGAATCAGACCGCTTCGTACAGCCCTGCGGCCTGATCCATGCTGATGTGGCCGGGCTGGGCCTGAACGCGTGCCAACCAGGTCCGAATATGCGGGTAGTCGGCCAGCGAAAAGCCGCCCTCATCGGCGACATGGGTGTAGGCGTAGAGGCTGATGTCGGCCAGGCTGAACTGCTCGGCAACGAAGAAGGCGCGGGTGCGCAGGTGCTGTTCCATCACATCCAGGGCGGCGTAACCCTTGGGCAGGCAGGCGGCATGACGGGCCTTCTCAGCCTCCGGCAAGCCCAGATAGCGCTGGATGTAGCGGGCCACGGCAATGGCCGGTTCATGGCTGTATTGCTCGAAAAACTGCCATTGCAGTATCTGTGCGTGGGCCCAGTCATCCTGCGGCAGCAAGGCGCTACCACGAGCCAGATAGTGAAGAATCGCATTCGATTCGGCCAGGGTCTGCTGCTGCGCGGTGACCAGCAGCGGGATACGACCATTGGGGTTCAAACGCAGAAATTCCGCCGTGCGGCTCTGGCCACGGAGAATATCGATGCGTTTCCAGTCAAACGGCAGGTCGAGCGCCCGACAACACAGAATCAGCTTGTAGCAATTGCCGGAATACACGTCGCCATACAGGGTGACGGTTGCGGGAGTGGTCATGGCAGATCAGCCTGGGTCAGGTGCATGCGGATTATGCGACGGAATTGGCGCAGGTCCGCATTAAAGCTCGCGAAACCCGATGAAATCGAGCCTTGCCCTTGTCTCACCTTGACTCCGCACAGCCTGACGTTGCGTCCACCAGCGTGGACGATCCGGATGCGGCGCTGCTGGCGCGTATCGCCGTGGGTGACACGCGAGCCTTTGATCGTCTGGTCAGTCGTCATATCGACCGCATCGTGGCTTTCGCCCAGCGCATGCTGGGATCGCGTGAAGACGCCGAGGATGTTGCTCAGGAGGTGTTTCTCAAGGCCTGGCAGTGGGCCGGTCGCTGGCGCCCGGGGCAGGCGCGTTTCGCGACCTGGCTGCACACCGTGGCGCTGAATGCCTGTCGCCAGCGCTGGCGCCGCTTTACTCCGCAAACCGATGAGTTGTCCGCCCATCTGGTCAGCCCGCTGCCGCAACCGGACGATGCCCTGGATGCGGACATGCAGGCCGCGCGGGTGCGCCAGGCCCTGGCGGCACTGCCTGAGCGTCAGCGCGCTGCGATGGTCCTGAGTCATTATCAGGGCATGAGCAATATCGAGTCCGCCGAAATCCTTGATGTCAGCGTCGAGGCCGTTGAATCCTTGCTCGGGCGTGCCCGGCGCAGTTTGCGCCAGCGCCTGCTGGCCGAGCATCAAACTCTTTCCAAGTGTGAACGATGAGCATGAATCCACCTGATTATCGTCCCGATCCAGACGACCCGGACAAGGTCCTGGATCAGCTCCTCGAGAGCTATCGTGTCGAACCGGCATCGGCGGCTTTGCGTGCCCGGATTCGGGGTCAAATTCGTCCCGGCTGGCGCCATGCACTGCATGAGCTGGTTCAGGCGCTGGGCGGCTGGCGCGTGCTTGCGCCGGCTCTGGCGTTCAGCCTGTGCCTGGGGGTGGTCATGCCGCTGCTGGCCCCCGCCGGCACCGCGTCCACGGCGCTCAGCAGTGACAGCCTGAGTCTGTGGGAGCTGGGCCAGCTCAGCGAAAATACGGAGTTTGCGTTATGACTATCCAGCGTCCTGTTGCCCTGCTTCTTGTCGCCTCGCTGATGATCAATGTGTTCTGTGTCGGGGCTTTGGTCAGTCACTGGATTCGGCCGCAGCCGCCGATGGTGGGCCCCTTCGGACCGCCCATGAAGCATCAGCTGCCGCCACCGGCGATTGAGCTTTTTCGCACCCTGCGCAAGGCGCCGGATGGGCCGATGGGCGAAGCCATGGCCGTGGCGCGTGAGGCACGCAACGCGGTGCAGACGGCCATGCTCGCCGAGCCCTTTGACAAGGCAGCCTTGCTGCAGGCGTTTGATGCCTTGCGTGAAGCCGAGAGCGAGCTGGCGCGCCGGGCCCAGCAGCGTATCGCCGAGCTGGCGTCACAGCTGACGGCTGAGGAACGCGCCGATCTGGCCCGCTTCAGAGCCGGGCGCATGGGGCCGATTTCCGGGCGTTTTCCACCGCCACCGATGCAGCCATGACAGCTGCGAAGATGTTTCGATGGGCGGGCGGTCCTGGCGTAAGCCGGCGGACCGCGCTGGCCATGCTGGGTTCGAGCGGCCTGTTCATGGCCGGTTGCGGCTCGTCGTCATCCAGCGCCGAGGGCGACTCGACCGACCAGGCGCCGGACCAGCAGGCCTGTCTGATCGTGCCCGACGAATCTTCCGGGTCTTATCCGGCTGATGGCTCGGACAGCGCCAACGTGCTGGCCAATGCGGCGGTGTTTCGTCGCGACATCCGTTCCGATTTCGGTGGCGACAACACCCAGGACGGCGTGCCGCTGCAGCTGGATTTGACCCTGCTCGATGCGGACGGCTGCGCGCCGCTGGTCGGCGCCGCCGTGTATGTGTGGCATTGCAATGCCGCCGGTGCCTATTCCGCCTATGCCGGCCTGCATCAGGCCGATCACCGCAGTGCCAGCTTTCTGCGTGGTGTGCAGATCAGCGATGGCGATGGTCGCCTGAGCTTCGCCACCATTTATCCCGGCCGTCATGCCGGGCGTGCCACCCACATCTACGCGCGCGTCTATCGTGATGACAGCCTCAATCAGGTTCTGCTCACCACCCAGCTGGCGCTTGACGAGGACACCAGCGAAGCGGTGTACGCCTCGCGGGTCAGCTATGAAGACAGCGCCGCAACCCCGGCCACCGACCATACGCAGGACGAAGCCTTCGGTGACGGTGATCAGGCCCAGCGCCTGAGCCTGGCAGACGATGGCGCGGGCGGATATGTTGGCCGGCTCAGCGCCGCCCTCAGCGTGCTGTGATCAGCCGCCGGCCAGTTTGTCCATGTAGCGCTGGATGCCATCCAGGGTGTCTTGCTCGGCCCAGCGTGCGAACACCTCAGGGTTGAAGCGCTCGGCGGCGTTGTGCATGCGCTGCAGGCTTTCGTCACGCAGCATGGCTTTGGTCAGGCGGAAATTCTTGCGGTCGATGCCGCCCAGTTTGGCGGCCATGCGCTGGGCCCGCTCCATCAGCTGATCCGCTTCGCAGGCCTCGTCGATCAAGCCCTTGCTCACGGCGTCATCGGCCAGCAGGGTCTCGCCGCTGTACAGGTGTTTTTGCAGATGCTGACGCGGCATGGCAAAGCGCATGAGTTCCAGCGGGGCCATTGGAAACGGCACGCTGACCATCAGCTCGGGTGCGCCAATGCAGCCTTTGCCGCGGGCCATGATGCGGTAATCCCCGGCCACGGCGAACATGCAGCCGCCGGCGATGGCATGGCCATTGACCGCGGTGATTAGCGGGGCCGGGAAAGCAAACATTTCGCGGATCACGCGATCCAGCAGGGGGCCAAATTCGGCGGCATAGGCGCGGCCGCCCTTGACCAGACGCGCCAGGTCCACGCCGGCCGAGAAAATGCTGCCGCTCGAGGTCAGAATCACCGCGCGCGCTTCGCTTAGCTCGGCGAACGTCTGCGACAGGGCGGTAAGCATCTCGATATCCGCGGCATTGGCTTTGCCGTGATTGAGGGTGAGGGTGACGATGTCGTTGTCGGTGGTCTGTTCGATCATGCTCGGGCCAGATGGAAAGTTGGGGGCAGTTAAACGTGTGCAGGGCGTGCTGGCTTGCTCATTTCAGATGAGGTCGGCGCGGCCGTAGTGGGCCTGCGCCGCGCCGTGGCGCCAGGCCCACAGTTGATCACCGTAGCTGAAATGCCACCACTCGGCGGGATGCTGGACGAAACCTTCAGCGTGCATCAGGTCGAAAAGCAGCGTCCGGCGGGCTTGTACGTCGGCATGCTGCGGCTGGTCGCGGAAAAAATCCGGATGCGCGCGGGCGCTGAAATCATCGATGGGCGTGCCCATGTCCAGCTCTTCGCCGGCCGCGTTTTCCAGGGTCAGATCGATGGCCGCGCCGGTGCTGTGTGGCGGCGGTGTCGCGGGATCGTCACTGGGCTGGGCCCAGAAGGTGTAGACCCGCTCCCAGATCTGCGCCTCGCTGGCATGCGGGGTTTCCGCACGCATCGTGGCGTAGGTGTGATCGACCATGAACTGTTGAACCGCGTTGGGGCGGTAGGCATCAAACACCCGCAGTCGCCATCCGGGATGTTGACGCTGCAACGCCTCATGCACCCGGATCAGCCGCTGCAAGACACCCCGTCGCAGACTATGTGGCGTGCTGTCGGGGTAGGCGGCGCCCAGCGCCAGATAGGGGTGAGGCTCCACCCGGGCAATCTCCGCAGGCAGCGCGTCCAGCGGTTCCGCGCAATCCTGAATTGGTATCGCTTGCCAGCTTTTTTTGTCCAACAGCTTCAAAACCCGGCTTTGAAGACACCGCGCTCCAGCATAGTTTTCATCACCTCGGCATCGTGACCGGGCACCATAGCCAGCTCCGGCTCGCGCTTTTGCAGGGCGTTCAGAGCCTGAAACTGGTTGATAACCTGGGAGCGGTTTTCACGCACGATGGCGGTGATGAACAGCGGTCGTTCGCGCACCGCGTGGATGTTGCGCATCTGCCAGCTGACATCTCCGAGCAGCAGCACTTCGCGTCCGTCGGCCAGCTCGACGTAGACCATCTGGCTGCCAGGGGTGTGCCCCGGCGCCTTGATCAGCACCACGCCGGGGGCCAGCGCATGCAGGCTGTCATAGCGCAGAGGCTGATAATTTTCGAACACGCCCTCGGGGTAACGCAGCGGGATCATGCGGTCGGGGTGGGCGAATTGCTCTTCGGTGAGCTGGATACGGGGCAGCAACTCGGCCACCCGCGGATGATCGACGATGCCGCCGATGTGATCGAAATGTTCGTGGGTGATGACGATGCGCTCGGCATCGTCCATGGCTTTGAGCATGCGCTGGTAGGCGCCTTCATCAAAGCTGTTGACCATGAAGCCGGGCACGCCCTTGACGCTGCTCATCGCGGTATCCACCACGATGCTGCGTTCGGGGAACACCAGCTTGTAGGAGTAAATCGGGATGGGGGTGCCGCGCCAGGCTTCACCGGCCATGACCATGGCTTCGGCAAAGCTGAACTCCGCCACCTGCTCAACCCGGATGTCCTGCACTTTGGGGCCGGGCAGGCTGGCTGCGGCCTGACGCACCGCGTTCATGTCCAGGTCATAACCGGGCGCCTCAGGTTGCGGGCTGTGCAGGACCAGCGGGTAGTAGCCGGCGGCCACCAGCAGAATCAGCACAACGGCTGTTTTGAACACAAAGCGCAGCAGACCGATCATCAAAGGGCTCGAAGATTGCAAAGCAGGCATCTTTTCGCACCTGCGCACGTGACGCAAGGGCGCAGGCGGGCTCGCGGATCGTGCGACAATCATTCGCCAGCGGAGGATCAACACACGTGGAACTGGACAAGCTCAGTCGGTATTTCCCCAATCGCGTCATACGCCGGCGTATTCGCATGGCGGCGGTGCGGCGGGTGCGCAAGGATCTGATCCTGCATGGCAAGAATGAAGCCGAGTTGAGCGAAGACGATCTGGAATACCTGCTGGCCGATGCCGAGAAAGACGTCATCGCCGACATCAAACAGACCGGTTTGCTCGGTACCTTGGCCTTGCTGGGACTGAGCCTGTTCTGATGTCCTTGTACCGTTTTGCCCGCCTGACCGCGATTCTGACCCTGCTGCGACGCTACCGCAGCCAGCTGTTTCGCATGCTGTTCGCTGCGCTGTTTGCGCTCATCACGGCCTGGCAGTATCAGGATGTGGCGCGTTTTCTAGATCAGCACCATCCGCAATGGGCGGCGCTGGCCTTGTTGCTCAAAACCCTGATTGTGTACGCGGCCTTGCTGTGGGTGTTCTGGGAGTTCAGCCGCATGCTGCGCGGGCCTCAGGAGCGCGCCCCGGCGCCGTCATCGCGCCCGGCTGCGCAATCCGCCACGCCGACATCTACGCCGAGTCGGCTGGATCAGCTGATCGACAAGCCGCGTCTGCGCTCGCGCCGTCAGGACATCCTTGACGACTAGCGCTTGCGTGGCGCGGAGCGCAGCCACAGCCACAGTCCGCTTGCGGCGAGCAGGCCCAGAATGACGCTGGCGATGTCCATCACCAGCACGCCCCAGCGACCGGCGATGCGCCCGCTGTGCAGATCGGCGATGACCCGTTGCCAGGTCAGTTCATTGTGGCGCGCATGACGTGCAATGCGCGCGCCCAGCTCGGCTGGCAGCGCCGCCGGGGCGACATGCTCAAGCGCGGGGGCGTCACTGGGCGACCAGCTGAGCAGGCCGTCACGGCTCAGCCACCATTGGTTGCCGCTGCGCAGCCACAGCTGCTGGCCCTGGGCGCGCAGTGCCGCAACCGGGCCGGGCAGGGCGGTGCTGTCGAGCTTTTCGATGATCTCGCCTTGGGCGGTGGTCAGCAGGATCGTATTGCGGCTGGCCATCACGATCATGGGGGGCAGCCAGGCCACATCAACCAGCGATTCAGCGGGACTGATCGCTCGCTCATTGAAATAAATCCGGCCGGCTGCATGGCTGACCCAGTGTCCATCGAGTGTCCAGCCCTGCTGCGGTGGCGTGATGTCGATGCCGTAAAGATCAAGAATGCTGTCGACCGCCACATAGCGCTGGTGCAGGCCCAGCGTGGCCGCGTGATTCATGAGGATGCCGGTGGCCACCAGCAACAGCACGAAGAGGCCGACCAGGGCGCCGGCACTGCGGTGCCAGCGGCGCACCCGCACGCGCAGGCTGTGGCTCATGAGTGTGGGCGGTGACGATCGAGCAGCAAGGCCACCCGGGCCATGCGTCGCGCGGCCGAAACCGACAGGGTGGCGCCGGAGATGTTGTCGACCGGGCCGCTGAGGCGGTGTTGCTCGGTCAGGCGCAGGCGCTCGAACTGGCGGGTGAAGAAGTCATGGCGGATTTCCCAGCCACGGCTCTCACGATAGATCAGCACCCGGGTCGCGTGCAGCTCGCCGTTGTCGACCACAAAGCCCATGGTGATGGGCTGTTCCTTGCCGATTTCTTCAAGCACCCAGGCCGAGCGCTGGGCATTTGACCAGTAGCGCACACGCGCGGCTCGGGGCGGATGCCCGAGGATGTCGCTGACCTGCTCGCGCAGCGGGCCGGTCAGCCACATCAGTTGCGCAGGTGGCGGCTCGCCGTCAAAGGATTCGGCGAGAAACTGATCCTGGCTGAGGTAAACGCCTTCAGCAAAGGCTGAAGGCGTAAACGCACAGGCCAGGATCAGGCACAGCAGCGCCCGGGGGCGCTTAGAACTGATAGCCGATGCCAAGATCGAAGCCATCGAAGTCGCGGCCACTGTCGCCAGCCTGCTCGTGTTCGCGCATGCGGTAGTCGACCTTGATCACGACCTGCTCATGCGGATAGAAGTTGGCGCCGAATTCCCACTGGCTGAACTCGTCCTGGCTGCGTGCGCCATCGAGATCTTCGTAGCGGGTGTACAGCCCCAGCCACCAGCACGGTTTCCAGCTCGGCTCGACATACCAGCCGTTCTGGCTGTCGGCATCAGCCGCCTCGACCGCATCGCCGGCCAGATCCCAGGCCCCGTACAGCGCGCGCAGGGAGAACAGGCCGCTGGTCCAGGCCGCGTGAGCGGTGTACAGCAGACCTTCATCAAGACCGTCATTGGCGACCTGGCTCATGTCGCCCTGGTACTGCACGCTGGCGGCCAGCTCCAGTCCGGCTACGCCGGTATAGCGCAGGCGCGTGGTGTAAGCCAGTTCCTTGGCATTGGCGTTGGAGGTTTTCTGACGGCCGGAGCGAATGCGGAAGGCGCTGCTGCCGGCGGTGGGCACCTGCAGGCCTTCGTGGATCACCAGATCCCACTGCAGGCCGGGCGCCAGGCGTGCGGTCAGCGAGGCCGCGCCGCCCCACCAGGTGGTCGGCACGATGATGTTTTCCACATCGTTGCGTTCCACCCCGTAGAAGGTCGGCGGTTCGTGGGTTTCATTGAGAATGCCGATGGGCAGCAGCATCAGACCGCCGCGCGCGATCAGGTTGTCGCTCAGGTCGAACTCGATATACGCCTGCTCCAGCTCGACTTCGCCATTGGCGCCGTCACCGGCCAGGGCGTGCTCCAGCTCCAGTTCGGAGACGAAGCGGATCTTGTCACTGAAGGCGTAGCTGGCGAACAGGACAAAGCGGTGGAAATCCATTTCCTTGAGGTCGTTGGCGCTGTCGTCGGCGCTCAGATTGTTGTAGTGCAGTTCTCCATAACCGCCCCAATGCACTTTCTGGCTTGAGCTTGCGCTGGACTGTGCGTCCGCGATTTGCGCCAGCGCGTCGATCTGTGCCTGCTGGGCTTCGATTTGCGCCTGCAGCTCGGCAAGGGTGGCCTCATCGTTTGCTGCCACCGTGAAGCTGGCAGACAGCATCAGGCCCAGCGTGATTCCGCGCACGCGACCGTGGATCATGGATTTACCTCATCGTTTTTGTGTGGGGAAGGCCATGCGATACATCGCGTATGGCTCATCAGTCATTTCTGCGACTGATCAGAGAATACTAATAGAAATGAGAATGACTACCAAGCGTTGCTTGGGCTTGTGGCGGGTGCTTGCAGATTGACCCGCAGGTGTCACATCGGGGCGCTAGGCTGTATCGATTTTGTCGGGCGCCGTGACCGTGCGCATGGCCTGGCGAACTGATCATTTGCTGCGAGCGATTCGAACATGAGGATTCCGACTACCCTGCGCGCCGTGTGTCTGGCTGCCTGCAGCGTGCTGTACTCGCCGGTTTTCGCGGCCGCGTTGCCGTTTCATGGCTGGACGCTGACCCACGACGATCTGGACTACAACCTTGGCGTGATCCGTCGCATGGGTGAGTTCGGCGTGACCCATGTGCAGTTGTCGCATCGCATCGTGACCCGGGTGGATCAGCTGCAGAATGAACCCGAGGTTGTAGCCCGCGTGCGTACCCTGGCCGACGCCATCCATGCTCAGGGCGGTCAGGCCATTGTGTGGATGCAGGAGCTCAACACGTCTGATACGTACAGCTACTGCTTCGACCCGGAGGGCGAGCAGATGCAGGCCAAGATGCAGGCTTATCGCGATGCGCTAGCTGGGGCGCCCGAGATCGATGGCGTGATGATCAGTTTTGGCAGTGCCCCAACTGAGCTGCAATACATCGTGCCGAGCTGTCAGGTTGCCCGTTTTGCCCAGCCCAAAGAGCGCTACAAGGCCATGATCGAAGCGATTTCACGCGTGGTCATGGATGAGTTCGGCAAGCAGGTTTATGTCCGCACCTTCTATCACAAAGCTCACGAAATCCCGATTCTGCGGGATGCGCTGAAAGAGACCGCGCGTCCTTTGGTGGTGATGTCAAAGTCCGAACCCAATGACTTTGAGCCCTACTATCCACTCAATCCGCTGATCGCCGATGTCGGGCCGCATGACCAGGTGTTCGAGCTGGACTGTGCCGGCGAGTACTGGGGGCGGGGTGCCATTCCATTCGTTGCGGTCGAATATTTCGTGCAGCGGTTTCGTCAGGCGCTGGAGCGTCAGCAGGACAACGTGGGTCGCTTTATCGGCAGCACCTGCCGTGTCGACCGCTATGAGTACTCGGCCATGGGCAGCCTCAATGAAGCCAATCTGTTTGCCCAGGCCCAGCTGGTGGCGGACCCCTTGGTGGATGCCGCCAGCATACTCAGCCGTTACGTGGAAAAGGCCTTTGCCGTGCAGGCCGACCGCCAGGCGCACCAGCAGCTGGTGAACATCCTGCGCCGGACGTACTGGGTTGGACGCAAGATGTACTACGCCAAAGGTGAGTGGGCGTTCAAGAAAGGCAGCGATCTGCCGGCCAGCAATGCTGACGCCCTGTCCAACATGGTCAACAAAACCATCACCCAGTGGGATCCCGCCTACACCCTGATCACGGCAGGCCTGCTGGTGCCGACTGAGCGCAATTTGACCGAGCTGCTGCAGGAAAAATACGAGGCTCTCGACATCGCCGAACGCAATCTGATGGCGCTGTCCGCCTTGCAAGGCGAGCTGGCTGACCATGACTACGCACGCCTCGAAGCGCTGCTGCTCAAGCAGCGTCTGGCCAGCGAAGTGTGGCTGCATATGGCCGGCGCCGTTTTTGCGGCGCGCAATCTGGCCCTGACGTCCTCCCGCTGGGTGGCCTGGCATCTGGATCAAATGGAGGCCATTGCCGATGCCCTGGATCAGGGTGCCTACAGCCAGATTGCAGATCTTTATCCGGTCTCGAGTGACGACATCCGTGCGTTTGTGGCGAATGAGCGTGGTGCTCTGGTGCCTGATGATGGCGTGGCACTGAGCGGGCCTGTGATCGCGGGCATTGATGTGACAGAGCTCGCGGCAGAGCAGGTCCGTATCGCTTGGCAGACGGAGCCTGGCGTGAGTTATCGGATCGAGCTCACCCAGCAACTTCCGGCGTATTCACAGCGCTACCCATATGCGTCAGAGGGTGTGGCGCCAGGGCCCGGTGCCGTGTTCACCATCACCGACCTGCAGCCGGACAGCCCCTACTGGTTCCGCCTGGTCGCGCAGACAGCCGACGGCGAGGTGGCGTCCGGCGACTACCCGGTTTGGACGGCCAAGGCGGACGAGGGTGTCACCAAGGCCCGTGGCGGTGGCGGCGTCCTGGAGCCGGACAGCTTGTGGATAGCGTTGCTGGCACTCGCCTGGCGACGGCGCCGTCGACGGGCCGGCATGCACGAACGGCGGGTGTGAACACGACAGGCCCGCAATCATGGCCCTGGCTGTTGCAACACGCGGATCATTTCTTCGGCCACTAGCGCAGCCGATGGCAGGAACATGGTTGAAACAATACGCTGATCGACAACCACGGCGTGCTTGTCGGTGAGGGTTTGCTTGTTCTCGACGTGTGCCCCGTTCTTGCGCAACTGGTCCTCGACCAGAAAGGGCAACAGGCTGCCTTGCTTGGCCCAGTCTTTGGTGTACTCCGTCGAATTCGGAAAGCCGGCCACCCGCTTGCCGCTCACCATGTAGTCACCGTTCCCGAGCGTGGCATTGGCGAAGCCGCCGGGGCCATGGCCGCTACCACCCACGACACCGCCGTGATCGTAGACGCGCCCGATGAGAGCCATCAGGGCCTTATCCGCAGCCACGTCGAAGAGCGTGCCGTAGCCGCCGCCGACATACACGGCCTGGTATTCAGAGGCATGGATTTGCTCGGGCTTCAGGCTGTTGCCAGCCTTGCCGAGGAAGTTCTCGTAGCGAATGGCATAGCTGCTGATGCCCAGCGGATCCATCATGAACTCAACACGGCCGCCTTGCGGTGATACGAAATCCACCTCGTAACCGTGCATCACGAAGATGTGGAAGGGCGGGGCATATTCCCAGAGATTGTTACGCGCATCGTGCTTCGCGGCATCGCCCATATCGAGCGCATTCGAGGCCACAAAGAGAACCTTGCCCTTAGTCGCGGAAAAGGCAGCAAGCGGGGTCAGCGCCGACGCGATCAGAAAGCAGGCGAGCGTCAATGCATGCGATGTCTTTGCCATAAGTCTGCGCTCAAGCGAGGCCCGTGTTCGGGGTTCCCAACCTTGTAACCTGAAAACCGACTGCTGTCATGCGCCCTGTTTTCCGGAAGGCGACAGTGTTGGTGGCGTAAAACAAAAAAGGCGACCTCCGATGAATCGGAGATCGCCTAGCGGCTTCATGTCACAAGCCTTGGGTTGGCCAGAGGTCAGGGGCCAAAAAGAATCACCAGTCAAAGACCCGGCGATTCGAGTGCTGCTCTTTGTCAGATCAGGTTTGCCGCTTCACTCGGCTTACCAGATGCTGTTTTTTGTTGACGCTATGCGCGGCCTTACGCATCAATCCCAGTTCAGTGCACCGCCAGTCTGGTACTCGGTGACGCGGGTTTCGAAGAAGTTTTTCTCCTTGCGCAGATTGGCTTGCTCAGCCAGCCAGGGCAGGGCTTCTTCAGCGCCGGGGAAGGGTTTCTCTACACCCAGCTGTGCGGCGCGCGTATTGGCGATATGGCGGAACTGCTCGACGTGCTGCTCGGCCGAGTAACCCAGAATCGGATCGCGCAGGATGTAGCTGGCGTAGCCGGCTTCGGCCGCTTCGGCCTGGTCCCACATCTCGCGCAGAGCCTGCGGGTCGGGGCGGATGTTTTCCTCTTCCATCAAGGCCTTGGCCACGCGAATGCCGAAGCTGGCATGCATGACTTCGTCGCGCATGATGTATTGCAGCTGTTCGGCCGTGCCTTTCATCATGCCGCGGCGCTGCAGCGCGAAGATGGGGCTGAAGCCGTTGTAGAACCAGCTGCCTTCAAACACGGCGGCAAAGAAGATGTAGGACATCAGGAAGGTGTGCAGCTGCTCACGATCCTTGAGGTCGATGTCCGCGCTGCACACCGCATCCAGGCGCTGCTGGGTCATGCGAATCTTGGCGTTGATCTCCGGCACCACGCGATAGCGGTTGTAGATCTCGCTCTGATCCAGGCCGATGGTTTCGATGCAATGCTGGTAGGTCCAGGTGTGCAACGCTTCCTCGTAGGTCTGACGCGCCTGATAGATCTGCAATTCCGGGGCGGACATCTTTTCCATCACCGCGATGGCGACATTGCGCATGGCCAGGATGTCGGCGGTGGTCAGGTAGGCCAGCACGTTGGTGTAGACGTGGCGTTCTTCGACCGTCAGCTTGTGGTGATAGTCGTGAACGTCCTGGGCCATGTTGATGTCCAGCGGCGTCCAGTGGTTCTTGTTGGCGTTGAGGAAGTACTTCCACGCCCACGGATACTTGAACGGTGCCAGCTGGTTGATGTCGGCCATGCCGTTGACAATGCGTTTGTCCTCGGCGCGCACCGGTTTGGCGCTGATCACCGACTCCGGCATGGGCTGATTGGTCTGCGCAGATTCCAGCGCGCTTCTTGCCACGGCGGCCTCGGCAGGGGACGGTTCGCGCTTGGCGGCCGGAGCGGAGGCGGGTGACGGCGTCGGGGAGGAATTTAAGGGGTCATCCCAGTTCAACATCGTTTGCTTTCCTTAAAATTCGGTGCCTTGAAAGGACCGGCGCGGTGAGGCGCCGGCCGTTCGGCTTGTTACTGGCAGGCTTCGCAGTCCGGCTCGAGGATGGAGCAGACCTTGGGGCCTTCCTGACGCGTCGAGCTCATGGCGTCGGTGGTGACCGCGGCCGCGCTGTAATCCTCGGCGCTGGAGCCTGTCTGTTCCACCGCGGTGGACTTGCCCGCGTGGGTCGCACCCATGGAGCGCAGGTAGTAGGTGGTCTTCAGACCGCGCACCCAGGCCAGTTTGTACAGGCTGTCCAGTGCGCGACCGGAAGGCTGTGCCATGTAGAGGTTCAGGGACTGCGCCTGGTCGATCCACTTCTGACGGCGGGACGCGGCTTCGATCAGCCAGCGAGAATCGAGTTCAAACGCGGTGGCATACAGGGCCTTGATGTCTTCGGGCACGCGGTCGATGGCCTGCACCGAGCCGTCGTAGTACTTCAGATCGTTGACCATCACCGAATCCCACAGGCCACGCTCTTTGAGGTCGTTGACCAGATACGGGTTGATGACCGTGAACTCACCCGACAGGTTCGATTTGACGAACAGGTTCTGATAGGTCGGTTCGATCGACTGAGACACACCACAGATGTTGGAAATGGTCGCCGTCGGGGCGATCGCCATGGTGTTGGAGTTGCGCAGGCCGTGGGTCGTGATCTGCACGCGCAGGCTGTCCCAGTCGAGGGTCTGGCTGCGATCCACTTCGAGATAGCCGCCACGACCTTCTTCCAGCTTGCTGATGGAGTCGATCGGTAGGATGCCCTGGCTCCACAGCGAACCATCAAAGGTGGCGTAGCTGCCGCGCTCCTGAGCCAGCTGGCTGGAGGCCTGCAGGGCGTAGTACGACACCGCTTCCATGGAACGGTCAGCAAACTCCACCGCTTCCATGCTGGCGTAGGGCAGGCGCTGTTTGTACAGCGCATCCTGGAAGCCCATGATGCCGATGCCGACCGGGCGGTGGCGCATGTTGGAGCGGCGCGCCTGCGGCACGCTGTAGTAGTTGTAGTCGATCACGTTGTCGAGCATGCGCATCGCTGTGGTGATGGTGCGCTCGAGCTTGGCCGTGTCCAGACCGTTTTCGTTGATGTGCTGGGCCAGGTTGATCGAACCTAAGTTGCACACGGCAATTTCATCGGCCGAGGTGTTCAGCGTGATTTCGGTGCACAGGTTGGAACTGTGAACCACGCCGATGTGCTGCTGCGGCGAGCGCAGGTTGCACGGGTCCTTGAAGGTCACCCAGGGGTGGCCGGTCTCGAACAGCATGCCGAGCATCTTGCGCCACAGATCGACCGCCTTGATGGTGCGGAACACCTTGATCTCGCCACGCGCGGCCTTTTCTTCGTACGCCACATAGCGTTGCTCGAAGGCCTGGCCAACCAGATCATGCAGGTCCGGCGTTTCGTTGGGCGAGAACAGCGTCCAGTTGCCTTCCTGTGCGACGCGCTTCATGAACAGGTCGGGAATCCAGTTCGCCGTGTTCATGTCGTGGGTGCGACGGCGGTCGTCGCCGGTGTTCTTGCGCAGCTCGATGAACTCCTCGACATCAATGTGCCAGGTTTCGAGATAGGCGCAGACTGCACCTTTGCGCTTGCCGCCCTGATTCACCGCAACCGCCGTGTCGTTGGCGACTTTGAGGAACGGCACAACACCCTGGCTCTTGCCGTTGGTGCCCTTGATGTGGGCGCCAAGACCACGCACGGCGCTCCAGTCGTTGCCCAGACCGCCAGCGAATTTGGACAGCAGTGCGTTGTCCTTGATGGCGCTGTAGATGCCGTCGAGGTCATCCGGAACGGTGGTCAAATAGCAGCTGGACAGCTGCGGGCGCAGGGTGCCGGAGTTGAACAGCGTCGGCGTCGAGCTCATGAAATCGAAGCTGGAGAGCAGCTCGTAGAACTCGATGGCGCGGCCTTCGCGGTCGATCTCGTTGATCGCCAGACCCATGGCCACACGCATGAAGAAGGCCTGCGGCAATTCAAAGCGCTGGTCGTCTTCGCTGTGGATGAAGTAACGGTCGTAGAGTGTCTGCAGGCCGAGGTAGGTGAACTGCTGGTCGCGCTCGGGTTTGAGCGCAGCGCCGAGACGGGCGAGGTCGTAGCGGGTCAGTTCGTCGGAGACCAGCTCCAGGTCGGCTGCACGGCGGATGTAGGCGTCGAAGTACTCGCCATAACGGCCGCTCATCTGTTCGGCCGTGGCCGAATCCGGCAGGCCGGCGATGAAGCTCAGGGCTTCGCTGCGCAGGGTGTCGAGCAGCAGGCGGGCAGCGACATAGGTGTAGTTCGGCTCGCGCTCGATCAGCACGCGCGCGCTCATGGCCATGGCCTGACCGACGTCTTTTTCGGCGATGCCATCGAACAGGTTGCGCAGGGTGTCTTTGAGCACTAGGGCTTCATCGACATTGTCGATGCCAGCGCAGGCCTCACCGATGACCTTGCGCAGGCGCGCCTCATCCAGCGGACGACGGCTGCCGTCAGCCGCCGTGACGTTGAGACCGGATTCGGCTTTCTTGGGCTTCTTGGCCGCCGATTCGGCTTCGCGCTTGGCCGCCTGGCGCTCGCGGTAGAGCACGTAGTCGCGCGCGACCTTCTGTTCACCGGCACGCATCAGGGCCAGTTCAACCTGATCCTGAATGTCTTCGATATGCAGGGTGCCGCCCACGTCGATGTTGCGGGTGATTTTTTCGGTGACCTGCTTGGTCAGCTTGGCGACCACTTCGTGGACGCGCTTGGATTCTGCCGCGCCGCCACCTTCAACCGCGAGGAAGGCCTTGGTCATGGCGACCTTGATCTTGCTCGCGTCAAAAGGCGTGACCTTGCCGTTACGGCGAATCACTTTGAAACCGCCGGGCGCGGAGGCGCTCACGTCAGCGGATTGTGTGTCTGGGTTTGCAGGCGATGCGCTGGAGCGCTCCGCTGCTTCACTGATCTGGGCTTCCATGGATGTCGATTTCCCTCCCCGGTGGTGCAACACGACTGCACGAAAACAAAGCGAACTGCACGTCAGCTGTGCAGGCCTTATGAAGGCCGCATATCGTGTGGCAGTGACGTGACGGACACACTATATAGTGGGTCCAGGGGGTGTCGTCAACCCAACATATTGTGTTTACAAGCGGTGCATAAACGTGTGGATAACTGTGGAAAAACTGGGTAAAACCAGTGTGAATACAAGCAAATTTCGCCTTTGAACAGACGCTTGCCCCGGCATCGCCAAAATGTTCCGGGGACCGGTACACTGAGACCCTCGAAGACGACGAAAAATCCTCTAAAAATGTTGATTCCCGTGCTGCTTGCCGGCGGTTCCGGCAGCCGTTTGTGGCCGCTCTCCAGAAAATTGCATCCCAAGCAATTTTTGCGGCTGACTGACGAACGGTCGCTGCTGGAAAACACCGTGATGCGCGTCATGCGCGCACCTGATGTGGGGCCGGTGCTGGCCATAGGCGGTGAGGATCATCGCTTCATCATCGCCGAGCACCTGCGGCGCATGGGCCAGGATGGTGCACGCATCCTGCTCGAGCCGGTTGGACGCAACACCGCGCCGGCTGCTGCGGTGGCGGCACTGGAGGTCGCGGCCCGGCATGGGCCGGATGCCCTGATGATGCTGTGTCCCTCGGATCATGTGATCACCGACGTGCAGGCTTTTGCCGATGCCGTGGCGATTGCGGCGGCGGCGGCTGAACCCGGCGTGATGGTGACCTTCGGGATTCGTGCCGAGCGGCCTGAAACCGGTTACGGCTATATCAAGGTCGGTGCCGCGCGAGGCGCGGGTGCGTTTGATCTGGAAGGCTTTGTAGAAAAGCCGGATCTGGCGACCGCCCAGGCCTATGTGGCCGACGGGGGCTATTTCTGGAATGGCGGCATGTTCGTGTTTCGGGCCCAGACCTTGCTGGATGAGCTGGCGCAACATGCGCCGCAGATGCTTGCCGCGTGTCGTGCCGCACACGCAGGGGCGGCCGAGGATGGCCAGTTTCTGCGCTTGCAGGCTGAAGCCTTCACGGCATGCCCGGAGGATTCCATCGACTACGCGGTGATGGAAAAAACCCGCGGCGCCGTGGTCGTGCCGCTGGACTGCGGTTGGGACGATGTCGGTTCCTGGACCTATCTGAACACCCTGGGCGAGAGCGATCAGGATGGCAATGTGGCGCAGGGTGACGTCCTGCTCGAGGGCGCCAGGAACACCTGGGTGCGGGCCCAGAATCGCCTGGTGGTGGCGATCGGGACGCAGGATCTGGTGATCGTTGAAACCAAGGATGCGGTGTTGGTCAGCGATGCGGCCCAGGTGCAGCAGGTCAAGGCCATCGTCAAACAGCTGGAAACCCAGCAACGTCAGGAGGCGGTACTGCATCCGCGGGTTTACCGGCCATGGGGGTCTTACGAGGGGGTTGATGACGGCGCCCGTCATCAGGTCAAACGTATCGTGGTGCAACCCGGCGCCAAGCTGTCCTTGCAGATGCACCACCACCGCGCCGAGCACTGGATCGTGGTCAAAGGCACCGCGCGGGTGACCCGCGGTGACGAAACTTTCCTGCTTGGCGAGGATGAATCCACATACATTCCCATCGGCACCACGCACCGTCTGGAAAATCCCGGCACGATTCCGCTGGAGTTGATTGAGGTGCAGACCGGGTCTTATCTGGGGGAGGACGACATCGTGCGATTTGAAGACGACTACGGGCGGAACAAGTCATGAGGCGGTCACTGGCGGCGCTTGGCGCCTGGCTGGTCCTCAGTGGCGTGCCGATGCTGGTGCAGGCGGATGAGGCCAGGGCCCTGCTGGACTGCGCCGCGCGCAATGTGCCGGCGCGCAGCTTTACCCAGGCGGCGGAATTCGAGGTGATGCAGGACGGTGCGGCGCAGCGGCGTATCGGCGCATCGCTGGCCGGCTTGCGCGATGCCGACAGTATCAGCCTGAACATTGTGGTGAGCGCGCCGTCCGATGTGGCCGGAACGGCCGTGTTGCTGCGACAAAATGATGCCGGACGTGAAGACATGCGCATGTACCTGCCGGCTTTGCAGCGGGTTCGACCGATCACCGGCGGGATGGCCAACCAGGGCATTCTGGGCACCGATTTCAGCTACCGCGACATCCGTGACATTTACGGTGCGCTGCGCGAGGGGCAGGCGAGGGTGCTGGGTGCGGGCAAGATTGCTGGCAAGGACACGCAACGCATGGAGCTGATTCCGGCGGCAGAGCAGGAATCGCCTTACCAGCGCATGGTTGTCGATCTGGATGCGTCCAGCTGCGTGGTGCTGGCCGTGGATTTTGAATCGCCCGGTCGCGGGGTCACCAAGCGGTTGCTGGGTGATGTGGACTCAGTGACCAGCATCGGTGAGCGCCGCATACTGCTGCGTTACACCATGGATGATCTGGACAAAGGTTCGCAGACCGTGCTCAAACTGGGGGCGCCGGAATATGACGAGGACATCCGGTCGCTGGCGTTTCATCCCAGCTCGTTCTACCGCTATCGCAACAGTGCGGCGGCGCCGGAGTAATCGGCGCCGCCGCATCAACTCAGAAGCTGTAGGCCAGCGAGACGGACACGTTGTCGCGGTCCTTGATCAGGTTGAAGCTGCCGCCACCCCAGTAGCGCTGGTAGCCCAGGCCCATCTCCCACACGCCGAGATAGGTGGCCTTGACCCCCATGATCAGGGATTTGCGCCCCTGCACGAAGTTCAGGATCGGAGTGGCTGAGGTGCCGTTGACGTCATGGGCGAACACCACGGTGGGCGAAACCACGTAGCGGTTGAGCACGTTGTTGTAGGTCAGCTGCGTGGCCACCCGGTAGCCCCAGGAGAAGGCCGTGGCATAGCCACCATTCTGGGTCTGCGGCCCGTTGCCATCAACCAGGCCGAGGGCGGCCGATACGATCGGGTTGTAGGGCAGGTAGCTGCCCGGGCCTTCAAACAGCAACTCGTCGTTGTCGGGCAGGTCGTGGATATGACTGCCGGCAGCCTCGACCAGCAGCAAGGCCTGATCGTTTCTCAGCCACTTTGACGGGCCGAAGATTTTGGTCGTGGAAAGATCCCACTGGCTGACATCCAGGCGGCGGTAGCCTTGAATCTGCTCACCCGGCTGGAACGGTCCGATCTGCGAGGGCAGCGGGGTGCGCAGCCCGGCCAGGAGGACTTCAACATCTTCCAGCTGCAGCGGCTGATCCTGCTTGAGGCTGTATTCGCCCTGCAGGGCCAGACCACCAAACGGCAGCGACATATTGAAGCTGATGCCGTACAGGGAGATGTCTTCCGGGTACTCGATGAAGTAGCCACCAGCCGGTGCCACGCCTTCAAAACCCAATGGTGCGGCGTAGCCGCTGACCAGCGGCAGACGGCTGTGGTAGTTGGCCGCATACAGACCCAAATCGATGCCGCCCAGTGCCGGGGTGAAGATGCGCAGAGCGACGCCGCCCTGACCACCGTCATCCGGCTTGTTGTCGGCCTTGCGCGGGATGGCCGAGCCGCCAGCGGCGGCCGCACAGGTGCCCGGTGCAGACAATTCGGGGCAGCGTCCGAAGCCAATTTCCGCCGTTTCGCCGCTGTAGCCGGCAAAGTCGTTGGTGGCAAAGAAACTGCCCGACGGGTCGGCTTCGGTGGCCACCCAGTCGTACTGGTAGAAACCTTCGATCGAGATGTTGTCGGTCAAATCCGCCGAAGCCCAGACCATGCCGGCCGGGATAAAGACTTCCGACAAATCCACGCCAGGCACACGCAGCTGTGAGGCGTCGGCGGCGATGATCGAGTTGATGCCGTTCAGCACCAGTGCCGATTCACCCCAGTTGAGCACCTGATGCCCGACACGGAAGCTGAGATAGCGTTGACCCAATTGAAGCGTGCCGAAAATGAAGCCTTCAAGCAGGTCGGCATCGTTGCCGAGGCGCTCATGCAGCAGATCGCGGCGACGCTTGAGGTCGTCCGGGCCGGCCAGTCGGGTGGGTGGCCCGGCATAGTCTTCCTCGTCGAAGAAGTCGTGGTCGTTGAGGACCAGATCGTAGAGGTAGCTGCCGCGCACCTGGGCGCCGAAATCGCCCCAGTTGAGGTACATGGTCGAGGTCAGCTTGAGCCCGCCGGAGATCATGTCGCCCTTGTCGAAGGCCAGGTTGCCGTCATCACCATTGGTGGAGAAGGCCTGTCCAGGCGCACCGTCGGCGGTGGTGTTGGAGCGCCCGATGATCTGGCGGCTTTGTTCTTCCACACGCCAGGCGGCACCGGCCGACACGGTTGAGTCGATGCGCCCGTTGATCGGGCCCAGGTCGAAGCTTGCAGCCAGCGCTGCGGAGCTGCTTACGCCGGTCACGATCAGGCCGGCCATCAGTTGGTTGATTTTGTGCATGATGGATCTCCGGTCTTAGTTCGCAGCTTGCGGGCAGTTGCCGCCCAGCGGCAGGCAGGCGCCGTCACTGGCCAAGAAGTTGGCCACCTGGCGTTGCATCTCGACAAACACCGGATCCTCGGCCGGATTGGCCGTGGTCGGTTGCAGGATGCTGCCGTGGTTGCCAGCGGAGAAGCGCACCAGTTCACGACCGTCAGTCAGCACGCTGGGGCTATCCAGCGGTGGACTGATGTCGGTTGTGTTCAGGCCCATCACACGAGCCAGCGGCTCGGTGCCCGACAGCAAACCGGGGATGAGTACGTTTTCGTCGGCACGGTTGGGGACCACGCTGTCACCCACCACCTCGATCATGTGGACAGCGCGATCGCTGGCTGCGGCGGCGGCCCAGTTGATCGGGTCGGCCGGATCCACCGCGAGCTGGGCGAAGCGCAGGAACATCTCGTAGCTGTCAGTGCCCTTGACGATGCCGGCCGCTTCCAGGCCGCCGGCGACAACCGGACCGAACGTGGCTGACGCGTCGAGCAACTTGCCGATACCGCCCCCCGGCATGGCCAGGCTGGCGGCCTTGATGTCATCGTTGGCGCCAAGCAGGGTGGTGCCGACGATGCCGCCCAGAGAATGTCCGAGGAAATGGATGCGATCGGTGTTGATCACATCGTTGGGGTCGGCGCCGAGCACCAGATTGCCCAGTGAGCGGACCAGATGAATCTGGTCTGATACCGATTGCCGGATGTTGTCACGCGAGGTGATCGGGCTGGTCAGGTTGATGAAGTAGGCACCGGACGCATCGACCGTGCCATCGCCATCAAGATCGGCATCAAAGGTGCGCTCGGTGGTGCCCGGTACGCGCAGGGGGTGACCCGGCGGCAGGCCATGCAGGGGCTGGTCAATCGCCACGCTGACGAAGCCGGCGGCGGACAGCGCGCCGGCGATACCGAGCATTTGCGAACGGTCGCCGGTGATGCCGTGCAGGAACACCACGGTGGGCCAGCCGCCGTCAGGTGCCGTGCCTTGCGGGCGAGCCAGAATCAGCGGGACCAGTTCATCCGACTGCTGGGCCGGCATCGGGTAACACAAGGTGGTGCTGCTGGGCGGAAGCAGCGCCTCGCAGGGTGCGCCGGTGCCCGGGTGCACCGCGCCGGCATTGATCACGCCGTCGTTTTGCCACACCGAGGTGTTGATGTTTTCCGCCCCTGGCTGGTGGTAGTACGGCAGGTTGAAAGCGCCGACATAAACCAGCGGATTGTTGGCCTCAGGCAGCGGCAGTGGTTCGCTCGGGCTGCCCAGAATCTGGGCCAGGGTCAGCCCGCTGGGCTGGGCCTGAATCAGCTGGGCCGAGGCCTGTGCATCAATGCTCTTGAGCGTGGGTGTGGTCGACTGGGTGGTGAACGACCAGGCCAGGATCAGATCCTTGCGCGCGATTTCGCCGCGTGAGTTCGGGGCCAGTGCCGACAGCTGTTGCAGGCCGCCGACCACCGGCGCGACAAAGGCTGACTGCAGCTGGTCGAGTACCGGAATCAGATCCGTGCGGCCTTGCTGATTGAGTGCAGCCAGCAGGGTGCTGGTGGTTTGTTGGCTGAACGGCGTGTCGCTGTTGAGCGTGTCGAACAGCTCGTTGGGG
The DNA here is from genome assembly GCA_030147945.1 of Oceanococcus sp. Classification (GTDB taxonomy): domain Bacteria; phylum Pseudomonadota; class Gammaproteobacteria; order Nevskiales; family Oceanococcaceae; genus Oceanococcus. Next base: position 58,694 of record JASBUL010000103.1, read on the forward strand.
ATGGCCGGTGCACCGGCGGGGCTGCGGATTTCACGGGTCAGGCCGACCAGATAGCGGGTCGATTCCTGAAGCGGCTTGAGCCAGTGCACAACCAGTCGCGGACTCAGCACCGAAACCGGCGACAGGGTTACGGCAAAGTCTTCGCCGGGTATGAGTTCCTGGGCGCGCTGGCTGTCGAAGATGCGCACGCCGTTGGCAGCCTGATCCGGGTCAACCTTGCCTTGCAGGTTGGTGAACAGGGTCGCAGTGGTCGACCAGCCATCCACCAGGCCCCAGCCCGGAATGGCGGCCAGAGAGCCGGCCGGCGACAGGGTGCCGTCGGCATTGTTGTCGGGGTTGTCGTCCTGACCGGTTTCGCTGCCGAACAGCAGGTCGATGGGTACGGGGAGAATTGCGCCGGAGGTGTTGGTGGGCAGAACCACCGGATCGAACAGTGGTTTCGGACCGAAGTCGTCATCCGTGCGCAGTCCGTTGTCATCCGGACTGCATGCAGCCAAAGCCAGCATCGTGCCGGCAACCAGTATTGCTCTCATGGTGTCTCCCCATGCTGAGATGTTGTACGTCGACGTTTTAGTGTCTTGTTGTCGACGTGAAGAGAATATGAATAGGCAGCCTCGTCGTATGTCACAAAAACGGCTGTCATGCCGCAGGAAAAATCCTACGCCCGGCGCAGGCGAACGGCAAACAGGACCAAAAGCACGGTCAGGTAGATGAACGGTTCGGGTTCGCTGACCTTGACCTTCCAGATGAAGTGCACGCAGGCCAGCACGGCGGCTGGATAGATCAGGCGGTGCAAACGCTTCCAGTTGCGCCTGAGGCGTCGTTGCCAGCCACGGGTGGAGGTCACGGCCAGCGGCGTCAGCAGCAACAGGGCGGCAAAACCCACGGTGATGTAGGGCCGCTCAAGGACTTCTTCGCCCAGGCGCGCCAGCGACAGGCTCAGGTCAAAGACCAGATACACGGCAAAGTGACAGAGCAGGTAAAAGAAGCTCCACAAGCCGAGTTGCCGGCGGATGTGTAGCGGCCAGCGCCAGCGCGCGAGGCGCTGCAATGGACTCATCGCCAGGGTGACCAGGAGCAGACGCAAAGCCCATTGCCCACTGTGGTGGGTCAGGGTTTCAATCGGATTCACGCCCAGCTGGGCGCTTGCGATCCACCATGCCGCCTGGCCCAGCGGAATGGCGCACAGAGCAAAGCACAGCAAGCGGATGTGCCCGGTCGACGGGCGCCACGCAGGCATCAGTAGTACTTGCGCAGATCCATGCCGTCGTAAAGACCGGCCACCTGTTCAGCGTATCCGTTGAACATCAGGGTGTCGCGCTTGAACAGCTCACCAATGCGGCGTTCGCGGGCCTGCGACCAGCGCGGGTGATCGACCGTGGGGTTCACATTGGCGTAAAAGCCGTATTCGCGGGGTTGCAGCATGTTCCAGGTGGTCTGCGGTTCGCTCGCGGTAAAGCGGATGCGCACAATCGACTTGATGCTCTTGAAGCCATATTTCCACGGTACGACCAGGCGCATGGGCGCGCCGTTCTGGCGCGGCAGCGGTTTGTCGTACAGACCGGTGGCCATGAAGCTGAGCGGGTTCATGGCTTCATCCATGCGCAGGCCCTCGCGATACGGCCAGTCGATGCCGGAGGCGCTAAGACGCATCTGCTTGGGCTTGACCGCCGTTTCGAAGGCCACGTAGCGGGCTTTGTCGGTGGGCGCGAAGCGTTGCAGGAAAGGCCCAAGCTCGAAGCCGCGCCAGGGAATGACCATCGACCAACCCTCCACGCAGCGCAGGCGGTAGATGCGTTCCTCACTGGGCAGCGTGGCGATCAGCTGATGCAGATCGAAGTCACCACCGGCTTCACACTCACCATCCACACGCAGGGTCCAGGGCTTCAGTTCGAGGGTGTGTGCGTAGCGCGCCGGATCGCTTTTGCCGGTGCCGAACTCGTAGAAGTTGTTATAGCTGGTGATGTCCTCAAAGCTGTTCAAGGCTTCGCCATCGGCATAGTCGACACGACCATCACGCGTGGTGCTGGCCGTTGCGGTTGGCTCGGGCTCTGGCGCGCGGCTCAGACAGGCCGGCGCCGCCAGACTGGCCAGCGACCCGGCGGCCAGTTGCATGAAGCGGCGGCGATCCCAGAACAGGGCTTCCGGTGTGATGGCGCTGCGTGGCAGCTGGGGGATTTTTGAGCTCATGCTGATACAGACCGGCCAACTCGGGATTGTGTTTCATCACTTACACTATGCGCATGACTTTGGATGACCTGAAAGCCAGTTTTTCCCTGATGGGATCGTGGGAAGAGCGCTACGGACTGATTATCGATCTCGGACGCCAGCTTGAGCCGTTGCCGCAAGAGGCCTATGTCGAGGCCAACAAGGTGCGGGGCTGCATGAGCCAGGTCTGGATGATCTCGCAGACCCAGCCTGACGGTCGCATCGTGATCCGTGGTGATTCCGATGCGCACATCGTCAAGGGGCTGATCGCGGTGTTGCTGATGGTCTACTCGGGCAAGACGCCGCAGGAAATCGGCCAGATCGACATCAAGAGCCTGTTTGCTGAGCTTGGGCTGGAGCAGCACATCAGCGCCAATCGCCGCAATGGCTTTTACGCCATGGTCGAGTGCATCGGGCAGATGGCCGAATCAAGCTGATCGCAGCTTGCGACGTTTATGATGTGCTGCGCTGAGTCTTGGCAAACTGTCAGAGGCCTGGATGGCCGATGACAAGCGATACACGGACGTACTTGAGCGGGTTTGACAAGACACAGCGCAGCGCATCTGGCACAGCTGTCAGGCGTCGACCGCTTCGACCTGCAACGTCGTGCCATTGACCGCCAGCACCTGCACCACGCTGCCTTGAGGTAGGTCGGGGCCGGTACAGCGCCAGGTGGAGTCGGCGACCTTGACCCGGCCCACGCCATCCTGGATCGCCGTGGCCAGCTGCAGCTTGCGACCGACCAGATGCTGGCCGGGGTGATTGAGCTGGCTCGCCGCATCGTCTTCCGGTGAAGGCGGATTGCGTTTCTGATAAACCTTGAAGACCACTGTGCAGCTCACCGCCAGCACGCTGAAGATGATCATCTGCGCGTTCAGGTCCAGATCGCTGCCCAGGGCGACAAAGCCGGTCACCAGGGCCGACACCCCGAACCACAGCAGCACCGCGCCAGGCGCGAAGGCCTCCAGCGCAATCAGCAGGATGCCAGCGCTGAACCAGTACCAGTGCACACTGTCGGCATCGAATTCCATGGTTTAACTCTTGGGCTTGTCGTTGATAGAGCCGAGCAGCTCTTTGACCCCGCCCAGCGAACCGATCAGGTTGCTCGCTTCCAGCGGCAGCAGGATGACCTTCTGATTGGGCGCGGCACCGATGTCGCGCAGCGCTTCGGTGTACTTCTGGGCGACGAAGTAGTTGATCGCGTTGACGTCCCCTTCGGCGATGGCCAGCGACACATCACGGGTTGCCTTGGCTTCGGCCTGGGCCAGGCGCTCGCGTGCTTCGGCGTCGCGTTGGGCAGCTTCCAGACGCCCTTCGGCCTCCAGAATCATGGCCCGCTTTTCGCCTTCAGCCTTCTTGATTTCGGCCTCACGCAGACCTTCGGCTTCCAGAATGTTGGCGCGCTTCTCGCGCTCGGCCTTCATCTGCCGGGCCATGGAATCGACCAGATCGGTGGGCGGTGAAATGTCCTTGATCTCCACGCGCTTGACCTGCGTGCCCCAGGCTTCAGAGGCTTCATCAATGATCTTGAGCAGCTTGATGTTGATCTCGTCACGCCGCGACAGAGCTTCATCCAGGTCCATTTCGCCCAGCACCGAACGGATCGAGGTCATGGCCAGGTTAACCACCGCGCGCATCAGATCGCGCACCTCGTAGGCGGCGCGGGCAGCATCGGCAACCACTATGTACACCACGCCGTCAACGCTAACCTGGGCGTTATCGCGGGTAATGACATCCTGACTGGGGATGTCGATGACCTGTTCCATCACGTTGATCTTGTGCCCGATGCGATCAACGATCGGCATGATGAAATGCAAGCCCGGCTCCAGCGTGCGGGTGAAGCGGCCGAAGCGTTCCACGGTGTAACGGTGGCCTTGCGGCACGACCTTGACCCCGAGAAAGACGCCGACAACGGCGAGCACCAGCATGGCGATAACGAAACTGGTCATCTGAAGATCCCCTGTATGTGCGGGCTTGTTGGCCCAGACTGATGTTATACCGGCTGAATATCCGGGCGCTCCGGAGTGTAGACTATTTGCAAAATGCAAATGGTTGCCGGCCTGCCCAAGGCTTATACCATCTGATTATGACTGGTGTTCGCAACGGACAGTCGTTTGTCTGATCTTTACCACATCGTGGAAGCCGTGCTGGTTGCCGTGTTCGCGGCGGCGGCGCTGTGGGCGTTGTTCCGCTTGCGTGAGCATTTGCAGAACTGGACCTTCTACCTGGTGATCGTGGTGCTGGTCGGTGGCGCGCTGGCACCGGTGATCACGCTGGGGCTGCCGCATCATGCCCAGCATGTGCTGCTGGGGACATCACGCGTGATGTTCGCGGCCGCCCTGTTCGTCGGCTGTCTTGAAGTCTTGCGCATTACCGGCATTCTGAATCGGCAGCTTGCACGCAAGCAGGACGCCGAACGCCAGCTGACCGAAAACCGCGAGCATCTGCAGCGCTTGATCGCCCAGCGAACCGAAGCGCTGCGGCTGGAGATCAGCGAACGCAGCAAGTTGCAGGATTCGCTGGCCAACTACAGCCAGTTGCTGGAGAAAGACCTGCAGGCGGCGGCGCAGGCCCAGTCGGCGATGCAGACGGAGCTGCCCAATTGTCCGCATGTGCGCGTGGCGGCCAACAGTTTTGCCCGGGATCAGGTCAACGGCGACATGTTTCACGTCGACCTGCGCGCCAATGGCGATCTGTTCCTGATGGTGGGCGATGCGATGGGCCACGGTGCCGCTGCCGGTTTCATGACCGTGCTGGCGCGCACGGCGCTGAAGACTATGGACCTGGAGCGCACGCCGGCGCAGATCCTGTCGGAGCTCAATCATCTGATGAGCGAGCAGGACAGCGGCGTTTACCTCACCGCAGTGCTGGCCCGGATCAGCCCCGATGGGCGCTGCCAGATTGCCCATGCCGGGCACCCCTCATCGATCATTCTGCGCGGCCACGAAACCCTGGAGTACCTGCGTGCTGGTGGTTTTGCGCTGGGCATGTTTGATCTGCCCGGTGTGGAGTACACCCAGCAGGAATTGCAGCTGAACCCCGGCGATCGCGTGCTGCTTTACACCGATGGTGTGACCGAAGTGCGCAACGCCGAGGGCGAGGAATATGGCTGGGATCGGCTCGACGTGGCCGTGCGGGACAGTGATCCGGGTTCGGTCGACAACGCGCTGATGCAGGTGCTGGAGCATGTCTACGATTTCTGCGGCGATCAGCCGATGACCGACGACATCACCCTGCTGCTGGCCGAATACACCGGCGACAGCGCGGCCACTTAGCTCAGTGGCAAAAACCGAATGTGGGCGCCGGGTTCGGCCTGTTTGGCGACCTGAATGAGATCCGCGGCAACCTGCCGCCCTTCGATCGCCCGGTAACGCTTGAGCGGGCCGGGTAGCAGTGCGTTCAGGACAGGCGCGCAGGCCTGTGCCAGATCTTCAGCGCGACGGGATTCACTCCGCTCGCCCAGCAGCAATGATGGACGCAAGATCTCCAGGCTTTTGAATCCCAGAGCACGCAGACCGTTCTCCATACGGCCTTTGACTCGGCTGTAGTGCGACGGTGAGTTGGTGCTTGCGCCCAGGGCGCTGATCACCGCGAATCCGGGCACGCCTGCAGACTTGGCGGCTTCAGCCAGGGCCAAAACGTAGTCGTGGTCCACCTTCACCAGACCGTCGCGGCCGGCTTTGCCAGTGGTGGTTCCAAGGCAGCACAACACAGTGTCCAGATCGTCACAACGGGCGTGGTTGGCCAGTTGTTCGAAATCCACTTGCAGCCACTCAAGCCGAGGGTGTGCGAAGGGGGCGGGGCGTCGCGCCCACACCCGCACCTGATCCACCGCGTCGTCGGCGAGCAACTGATCCAGCGCCGCAGCGCCGACCAGGCCGGTTGCCCCGATCAAGCCGACGCGCATGGCTTAGGCTGCTTTTTTCTGGCGGCGCGTGCGCACCGAGGCGGCCAGCTTGCGCAGCAGCACATCGGTGTCGTCCCAGCCGAGGCAAGCGTCGGTGATGCTCTGGCCGTAGGTCGGGGTGGCGCCGGGTTCAACGTCCTGACGCCCGGCGACCAGATGGCTTTCAACCATGACACCGAAGATGCGGTTGTCGCCGCCCGCAATCTGGTTGCCCAGATCTTCGGCCACCAGCAGCTGGCGTTCGTGTTTCTTCTGGCTGTTGGCGTGGCTGCAATCGACCATGATCTTGCTCGGCAGACCGGCCTTTTCCAGCATCGCAGCGGTGGCGTCGATGTGCTCCGCTTCGTAGTTCGGGCCGCTTGAGCCGCCGCGCAGGATCACGTGGGTCTGGTCGTTGCCGGTGGTCTCGAAAATGGAGATGGCGCCGGCGGTGGTAAGCGACAGGAAGCGGTGCGGATTGCGCGCCGACTGGATCGCATCCACAGCGACCTTGATGTTGCCTTCCGTGCCGTTCTTGAAGCCGACCGCGCAGGACAACCCGGAACCCATTTCACGATGCAACTGGCTTTCCGTGGTGCGCGCACCGATGGCGCCCCAGCTGACCAGATCGGAAATGTATTGCGGGGTCAGAATGTCGAGGTATTCGACACCGGCCGGCATGCCGCTGTCGTTGAGTTCGAGCAGCAGTTTGCGCGCGCTGCGCAGGCCCTTGTCGATCTGGAAGCTGTCATCCAGATCCGGGTCGTTGATCAGGCCTTTCCAGCCGACCGTGGTGCGCGGTTTCTCAAAGTACACGCGCATGACGATGACGATATCATCGGCCAGTTCTTCGCGCAGACGGGCCAGCTTGCTGGCATATTCCTTGGCTGCGGCAGTGTCATGAATCGAGCAGGGGCCGACGATGGCGACCAGGCGGTCGTCCTGTCCGTTGAGCACCTTTGCGATGGCGTTGCGGGCCTGATCGACGGTGTCAGCAGCGGCGTCGGTCAGCGGGATTTCGTTGCGAACCACGTCCGGTGTGGAGACTTCGGTGATTGAGGCGATGCGCAGATTGTCGGTGCGTTGCATGATGGTGGGCACAGCCGTGCTTGAGAAAACCCCATATTGTAAGGGATGAATCTGTCGGAATTACAGGCGAACCAGGTCGAGCTTCCGATCTGGCAGGCTTTGGCGCCATTGCGCGAGGCCCTGAGCCGCGCCCACACCAGCCTGCTGGTGGCGCCGCCGGGCGCGGGCAAAAGCACCATTGTGCCTCTGGCCTTGCTCGACGAAGCCTGGGTGCAGGGGCGCAAGATACTGGTCCTGGAACCGCGTCGCCTGGCCGCGCGCGCGCTGGCCTGGCGCATGGCCTCCTTGTCCGGTCAGCCGCTTGGCGAGCTGGTCGGGCTGCGCACGCGTGACGACACCCAGGTGGGTCCGTCCACACGCATCGAAATTCTCACCGAGGCGTTGCTGACGCGGCGCATCCAGCACGCGCCGGAGCTTGAGGATGTCGCTGTGGTGATCTTCGATGAGTTCCACGAGCGCAGTTTGCATGCCGATCTGGGGCTGGCCCTGGTGCGCGATGTGCAGGCCGGTCTGCGTGACGATCTGCGTGTGCTGCTGATGTCGGCCACGCTGGAGCAGGACAATCTGGCCGCGCGTCTGGACGCCAGCGTGGTGCAAACCCAGGGCCGTAGCTACCCGGTGGAGGTGCGCTACGCCAAGCCGCGCAGCACACGACTGGATGAGGGCGTGGCGACGGCCGTGCGGGCTGCCTTGAAAGAACACCCGGGCGACATCCTGGTGTTTCTGCCTGGCGAGGCCGAGATTCGCGCGGTGGCGCGCAAGCTGGATGCTCTTGGCCCTGGCATCGTGGTGCATGCGCTGTATGGGCGTTTGCCGCGTGCTGCTCAGCAGGCCGCTATCGCGCCGGCCGGCGACGCTGAGCGCAAGATTGTGCTGGCCACCGCAGTGGCCGAATCGAGCATCACCATCGCCGGGGTGCGCGTGGTCGTGGATGCCGGTCTGATGCGGGTGCCGGTGTACGACCCCAATGCCGGGTTTTCCCATCTGGTCACCCGCCGGGTCAGCCGGGATGCCGCTGATCAACGCGCCGGGCGCGCCGGACGCATGGCACCCGGCGTGTGCGTGCGCCTGTGGTCATCGGAAGAGGTTCTGGTTGCGCACCGCGAACCGGCCATACGCCACGAAGATCTGTCTTCGCTGGCCCTCAATGTGGTGGCCTGGGGCAGTGAACCGCAGTGGCTGGAAGCGCCGCCTGAGGGGCCCTGGGCCCAGGCCATGGAGGTGTTGCAGGCACTGGATCTGAGCGATGCGCGAGGGCGCATCAATGCGCGCGGACGCAAGCTGGCGGGCTGGCATGCCCACCCGCGTATCGGCGCCATGCTGCTGGCTGCACGTGATGATGCCGAGCGCGCCATGGCCTGTGATCTGGCGGCGCTGCTTGAATCGGATGAGCGCGCCGGCACGCTGGTCGACATCCATCAGCGCTGGCTGGCCTGGCGGCGTGGCGGGGCTGGCGCAAGCCAGATCAAGGCTCTGGATCGCGACAGCCGACGTTGGCGCAAACGTGTGGGCGTGGGCAATGCGATTGCCGAGCGCGATGCCGGCCTGCTGCTGGCGCACGGTTTTGTTGATCGCATCGCGCTGCAGCGTCAGCCGGGTAGCGCGCAGTACCAGCTGGCCAACGGGCGTGGCGCACGCCTGCCGGACAACGATCCGTTGAGGGCTCAGCGCATGCTCGTGGTGGCCGATCTGGACGGTCAGCGTGAGGCGCGTATCCGGCTTGCGGCGGCGCTGGATGATGAGGCGTTTGAAACGGCGTTTGCTGCGCACATCAGCTGGCGTGACAGCGTGCATTTCAACCCTGCGAGCGGGCAGGTCGAGTGTCAGCGCGAGCGGGTTTTCCAGCGTTTGGTGCTGAGTCGCCAGCCGTTACCCAAGCCGGATGTCAGCGTGGTCTGCGAGGCGCTGGTCGCGGGGCTCATGGACAAAGGCTTTGGCCAGCTTGACTGGTCAGGCCCGGCTGCGCGCATGCGCGCCCGCATCGCCTGTCTGCAGGGCGAGGGCTGGCCCACCATGGACGATGCCAGCCTGCGCGCCACGCTCGATCAATGGCTGGGGCCGTGGTTGTTTGGTCTGCGCAGTGTGGCCGAGATTACCCCGGCCAAGCTGGCCGACGCGCTGTGGGCCTGGCTCAGCGCCGAGCAGCAACGGCGGGTGCGTGAGCAGGCGCCGGATGCGGTGAGCCTGCCCAGCGGGCGTCAGGTCAAGCTGGATTATGCGGCCGAGGATGGCCCGGTGCTGGCCGTGCGCATGCAGGACATGTACGGGCAGGATGCATCGCCGCAGGTGGCGGGGCGACCGGTGCTGCTGCATCTGCTGTCGCCGGCCCGTCGGCCGTTGGCCGTGACCCGCGATCTGGCCAGCTTCTGGCGCAACGCCTGGCCCGAGGTGCGCAAGCAGATGCGCGGGCGTTATCCCAAACATGAATGGCCGGAGCGCCCTTGGGAAGCACCGGCCCTGCGGCGCTGAACGTCTTGGACCAGCGTCGGTCATAAACCTGGCGGTGGTGCTGAGTTTTGGGGCTCGGGTGCCGCTTTGAAGACACCACAGGGAGATCCGAACCGATGAGAGTTTTGCTCGCTCTTGGCGCGCTGCTGAGCGCCACCGCTGTCCACGCGTTGGACTATCCCGAAACACCGCGTGGCACGGTGGTGGATACCTACCACGGCGAACAGGTGGCCGATCCCTATCGCTGGCTTGAGGATGTGGATGCGCCCCAGGTCAAAAAGTGGATTGCGGCACAGAATGCGCTGACCCGTACGCACCTCGATCAACTGCCCGACCGAGCCGCCTGGCGAGCGCGGCTGGCGCAGCTGTGGAACTACGAAAAATACGGCGCGCCCAAGCGTGTCGCGGGCGCCCTGTTCTACCGCTACAACGATGGACTGCTTGATCAGAGCGTGCTGGTGCGCGAGCAGGCGGGTCAGCGCGAGGTGGTGCTCGACCCCAATACCCTGAGTGCGGACGGCACCCTGGCCCTGACCGACTGGGCAGTTTCGCCGGACGGACGTTATCTGGCCTACGGTGTGGCCGAAGCCGGCAGCGACTGGAATCGCTATCACGTGCGTGATCTGCGCACCGGTCAGGATCGCGCCGAGGTGCTCGAACACATCAAGTTCTCCAACATCAGCTGGAGTCACGACAGCGCGGGTTTCTTCTATTCGCGCTACCCCGGTTCTGATGGTGTGTTCAGCGATCTGGAGAACCAGGCGATCTACTACCACAAGCTGGGTTCGGCGCAGGCCCAGGATGTGCTGGTGCTGTCGGATCCCGAACATCCGCGTCGCAATATGTACGCGCGGGTCAGCGACGACGGCCGTTATCTGCTGATCAGCTTGCGCGAAGGCGCGCGTGAGGAGAACGCGCTGTATGTCAGGGATCTCAATCAGGCCGAGCGCCCGTTCGTGCGCGGGCGGCTGATCAAGCTGGTGGATGACTTTTCGGCCAAATATCAGGTCATTGGTGTGGACGGCCCCTACGTCTACGCACTGACTACCGATGCGGCGCCGAACGGACGTATCGTGCGCCTGGATGTGCGCCACCCCGGTCGCCAGCGGACCGTGGTCGAGGCTGGCCAATGGCCGATCGAAGATGCGCGCCTGGCCGGTCAGCATCTGGCTGTCGTGGTCATGCGTGATGCGGTGAACAAACTGCTGGTTTACCCGCTGGATGGGGCCTCGGCCACCCCGGTGGTGCTGCCTGAACTGGGCAGTATTTCGGGGCTGCGTGCTGCGCCGGATGGGCGCAGCGTGAGCTTTACCCATGCCAGTTTCGTCAGTCCGGCACGCCAGCTTGAGGTCGACCTGAGCGACCTGAGTGTGACCACCCTTAACCAGGCACGCCTGCCCGTCGACACATCGGACTTCGTGACCGAGCAGGTGTTTTTCAGCTCGCGCGATGGCACCCGGGTGCCGATGTTCATCCTGCGCAAGCGCGGCAACCCCAGTGGTCCCCGCCCGACCTGGCTGTATGGCTACGGCGGATTCTCGATTTCACTGACGCCGTGGTTCAAGCCGGAGCGCCTGGCCTGGCTGGAGCAGGGTGGGGTTTTCGTGGTGGCCAACCTGCGAGGTGGCGGCGAGTACGGTGCGGCCTGGCACAAGGCGGGCACCTTGCATAACAAGCAGAACGTGTTCGACGATTTCATCGCAGCGGCTGAAAGTCTCATCGAGACTGGCATCACCAGCCCCGAGCAGCTGACCATCGAAGGTCGCTCCAATGGTGGTTTGCTGGTCGGTGCGGTCAGCAATCAGCGCCCTGAACTGTTCGCCGCAGCCCTGCCCGGCGTGGGTGTGATGGACATGCTGCGCTTTCATAAATTCACCATAGGCTGGGCCTGGACCGGCGATTACGGCTCGTCTGATGATCCGGACATGTTCAAGGTGCTGCGCGACTATTCGCCGTACCACAACGTGCCGGGTGGTGACGATTACCCGGCCACCATGGTGACCACCGCAGATCACGACGATCGCGTCGTGCCGGGACATTCGTTCAAGTTCGCCGCGGCACTTCAGCACGCCGATCCGGGGCGCGCACCGAAACTCATCCGCATTCAGACCCGTGCCGGCCATGGCGCCGGCATGCCGACGCACATGCGTATTGAGCAGGCTGCGGACGAGATGAGTTTCGCCGCGTTTCATAGCGGCTTGCAGCGCGCGACCAAGATCCCGTGGCAGAAGCTGGTGGCGCGCTGAGTTGCCGAGCTTCAGTGGGGCAGGTGGGCGTTACCCAGCTGCTCCATTTGCTGCACTATCCAGCGGCTGCGCTCCTGAACGTGGGCGTCGTGGATGGTGTAACGACGCGGGCTGGGCAGCAGTGCAACAAGACGTGCGGCCTGGTCCGGTGTGAGTTGTGTCGGCGCAACGCCGAAGTGGTGCCGGGCGCCAGCCCCGGCGCCATAAACGCCGGGTGCGAATTCGGCCACATTGAGATAGACCTCGAGAATGCGGGTTTTCGGCCAAAGGGCTTCCAGCCAGAGCGTAATCCAGGCTTCGAGCGCTTTGCGCACGTAGCCACCAGGCCACAGAAACAGGTTTTTGCTGGTTTGCTGGCTGATGGTGCTGGCCCCGCGTGACGGCGCACCGGGCGCATTCATCACCTCGGCCAGAGCCTGCAGATCAAAGCCGAAATGATGGGGGAATTTCTGGTCCTCAGCAGCCACCGCGGCCAGTGGCAGATAGGGGCCAAGGGATGCATAGGTCAGCCAGTCGCGGTTTTGCAGGGGCGCCTCTGACTGCAGCATGTAGCTGGTGATCGGTGGGTTCAGCCAGCGCATCGGCAGCAGCACCAGGGCTGGCAGACACAGCAACAGCAGGGCATAAACCACCCAGCGCAGCGGGCCGGGTTTGCCTGGTGGCCGGGCAGGCGCTGGCGGCAGCTGTCGTCGGGGGTTCAGCCGGCCAGGGCGAAGTTCGCCTATGCCGGGTGCGGTGGTCCTGGTCATGTCGACCATTGTAGGCAATCAGCGCTTGCAGGCTTGCTCTACCTGAGGCGATTGACTATGGTTGCGCGCGTCATTGGGGAGTAGCTGCCCACCGTCCCGCGGTGGGGCCTGCATCAACAGACTTGGCCCACAGGCCATGGTGCAGGCAGCCCTTGGGCCTGGCAAGACCTTTGACTGCGTCGCTCCGGACTGGCCGGGGAGGGCGCGGTCAAAGTGTGCCTCCGGCCAGGGAGTTTCAATCATGGATGCTTTTCTCATCTCGACCGGCCTGGTTGCGCTGGCGGAAATTGGTGACAAGACCCAGTTGCTGGCCCTGCTGCTGGCCGCCCGCTTTCGTCAGCCGGTGCCGATCGTTCTTGGAATACTGCTCGCCACCTTGCTCAATCACGGTGTTGCTGCAGCGTTTGGTGCATGGCTGACCAGCCTGCTCGGCCCGCAAGCTTTGCATGTGCTACTCGGCCTGTCTTTCATAGTGATGGCGGGCTGGGTGCTGATCCCGGACAAGCTCGACGACGGCGACACCCACCACACCCGTTTCGGGGTTTTTGGCACCACGCTGGTGGCTTTCTTCCTGGCCGAAATCGGCGACAAAACCCAGATTGCCACGGTGGCGCTGGCGGCACAGTACGATGCCACGCTTGTGGTTGTGGCCGGCACCACCCTGGGCATGATGCTGGCCAATGCGCCGGTGGTGTACTTCGGTGAACGGGTTGCCGGCAAGATCCCCACACGCGTGGTGCACGCGCTGGCGGCTGCGATTTTTGCGCTGTTGGGTGTGCTGGCGATCGTGCGTGCTTTGCGCCTGAGCTAGGGCAAGCGTCTGGCTAAGCCAGCGTCCGCATCCAGAACGTCATCGGCTTGGCGCTGGAGGTGCTCTCGCCAATGTCCGGCCATGACAGGCTGGTGCGCAAGCGGGCTTGGCGTTGGTAGCCACGACGCTGCCAGAAGGCATCGTTGGGCACATAGTGTGCGGGTTTGAGTGGATGCGTTGGCGGGCGTTCGACCGCGCAAAAGGCGCACTCGGTCAAGCCCAGCTCGCGGGCGTGGGCTTCGCGCAGCTCGAAGAAGCGCACACCCAGGCCGCGCCCGCGGTATGCGGGCAGCAGCACCGATTCGCCGAAGTAATCGATCTGCGCCACCGCCATGCCGGCGTCGATGAACGGTTGCTGCATGTCGCGCGGGGCTTCGCTCAGCGGGATGGCGGTGGAGGCGCCCACGCAGTGCGGGCCGTCCCAGACCAGTACGCACAAGGCACGCGGGCAATCCACATAGACCTTGAGGTAGTCGGCTTCGTACGCGGCGCTGCCGGCGTACAGATACGGCCATTCACGAAACACGCTGCAGCGCATGGCGGCCAGCGCATCAAGGTGACGTGCGATGTCCTGGCCGCGCAGCGACTCGATGCGCAGTGTCTGGTCGTTCACTGCCACGGCCCTAGAGGTAGCGGGTCAGCTCGAGCTGGATGTAGTCATCCTGGCGCAAGGGGTAGAACAGCGTGTCGCGCGCGTCGATGTTGTTGAACAGGCGCAGTTCCAGGCTCAACTTGGTGCTGCCGTCCAGACGTCGGCTGGCTTCCACGCTGATGAAACGACTGCCACGATCCAGGTCCATGACAACGCCGGCCAGCAGGGTGGTGTCGAGCACGTCATTGGCGGCCAGGCGGGTGGCCAGGAACAGATCGTTCTGGAAGCCGTTGTCCGCCGCATCATTGCGTTCGTCCCACAGATATTCGGCCAGATAGCCGATGTCCCAGGCGCTTTCGAACACGCCATAGCGGGTGTACTCAAAGCCGCCGGTGGCTGCGCCGTAGTCGACCTCAATCAGCTGTGGGGCTTGTCCCGGCACCTGCGCCAGCAGGCCTTGTTCGCGCCACACGGCTTCCAGTTTCAGCAACCACGAACCGACCGTGTACTGGGCATCCAGGCTGAGCTGATCGAGCAGGCCGTAGAACGGTTGCAAGGCCGTGGCTTGCGGACCATCGGGGGTGTTTACGATATTGGCGGCGAGCAGTTGCGGATTGCGCGCGGTGCCGCTGAACCAGGCCAGGCCATAATCCAGTGCACCGGCGTAGCCTTGCACGCGCACGGCGTAGTCGAGATGCGATTGCTCATCCGAGGACTGGTACAGCGCATCGTCCTGCAGCACCGGCAGCGGTGCGCGCAGGCGGCCGTCTTCACCGGCAAACGGACGCTCACGGAAATAGGGCAGGGCATAGGCCTGCAGGCTGACGCCGCCCAGCGCCCAGTTCAGGCGCACCATCGGCTGGCCGAGTTTGTCTTCGCCGTCAATGTTTTCGACCGCATCGGTCTGATTGATGATGTCGACCAGATGCAGCAATTCGGTCTTGCCCCAGAACACCTTGGAGATGCCCAGGCGTAGCTCCACACGGTCGAACACGCCTTGCCAGTAGAACTCACGCAAATCGATATGGCTGCGTTCGTCGTCCTGCGCGTCGAAACGAGCGAACGGGGCAATGGTGACGCTGAAATCGCGGTTCCATTCGGCGTACCACTCGCTCAGCAGGGATACCGAAAGCTGGCCGTCGCTCTGGCTGGCGAAAGCCGCATTGTCGGGGAAGGCGCGCGCTTCCAGACTCCATTCGGTATCCAGCTGCTGGTAGAACTCAGCGGCGGCGCTGTGGCTCGCCACCAGCAAGCCGGTGGCGAGAATGTGTGCGATGCGATGCATAAAGACTCAGCGTGCGCGGGCCAGACTGGCCTGATCGAAGTCCTTGTCCGAAAGGCCGTTCTGGAAAGCGTAGTCGGAGAAGGTCAGGGTGGTCGATTTACCGGTCTGCAGATTGACCATTTCCATGCGCGCCGGGCGCCAGTGCTTGTCCAGATACTGGCTGTAGTCGTGGAAGGTCAGGGTTTTGAGATGACTTTTCTTGCGGTCATAAAAGTCGATCTTCTGGGCCCGGTATTCGCTGCTGTCGATCCATGAGATCTGCTTGGTGTAGCCGGATTTTTCGTCCACCGGATAGCGTTCGATGACGAAGCAGCTGAGCTCGCCGCAGGGCTCTTCACGCAGGAACTTGTAGGTGTACTTCTCGACCTCCTGCGAGGAGATGTCCTCGTAGGCGAATTCCGAGCCCATGAACGGCCCGGATTTGTTGTTCGAGGCGATGCGCTTGACCCGCTTGAGGGCTGGCAGGTACAGCCACTGATCATCATTGCCATCCTTGTGGCTGAAGGTCAGCAGCGCGGTGCCGCGCACGTCTTTGGGCTGGTCGAAAATGATCAGGCTCTTGTCGCCATCACCATCAACTTCCAGTGAACGGTTGCGCATTTCACGCACGCTTTCCTGGCCGTGTTTGTTGCGCAGAACCATGGTCATGGTCGATTCGGAATCGCCCCAGCCTTCATCGCGCTGGTCGGCTTCCACCGCAATGGCCAGGCCTTGTTCTTCCGGTGTCTGGGCCTGCGCCAGCAGGGGCAGGGCGGTCAGTGCGGTGACCAGCAGCGTCTTAGGCGTAAGCAGCGTCATCGGAGGGCTCCTCGGTTTGGGTGTTTTTCGGTTGGGGGTCGCGGTCCAGCAGCATAAGCACGGCCGGTAGCAGGAAGAAATCGGCGACCAGGGCGCAGACGATGGCCATGACTGTAATCATGGACATCGACACCGTGGGGTAGAAGGCCGATGTGGTCAGCACCAGGAAACCGGCGGCCAGCACGATCGAGGTGACCAGCAAGGCGGTGCCGACGGTGCGGAAGGAATACACGATGGCCTGCTCGGTGGACAGGCCGAGTTCGCGCCGGGCGCGCAGGTACTTGCTCAGGAAGTGGATGGTGTCATCGACGATCACACCCAGCACCACGCCCATGGAAAAGGACATGGCGAAGTTGATCTCGCCGTTGTACAGCGCCCACAAACCGAAGGCCATGCCCATTGGCAGCAGATTGGGGATGACGCTGATCAGGCCAAACTTGACACTGCCCAGGGCCCAGATCAGCAATATGGAGATGCCCAGCAGGGCCAGTGGAATACCGATCGCCATGGAGCTGAAATTGCGGTCGGCAATGAATGCGAACATCACCGCCGGTGAGACCGGGTGGCCGTCCATTTCCGGCGCGTTGGCCTCCAGCCAGGCCAGCGACTCGTCGACCAGGGCGCGGGTTTCAGCCGATTTCAGGTGCTCGAACACCACGATGAAACGCGAGGCGGTCTTGTCCAGATTGATGGTGTTGGTCAGGTCCAGCCCGAAGGGCAGCGAGAATTCGTAGAGCAGCAGATACTGGGCGGCCAGCTCGCGGTTGTCCGGCAAGCGATACCAGCTTGGATCATCGCCATGCATGTTCTTGTTCAGACGTTTGAAAATGTCCGACACGCTGGAGACCTGCATGACCTTGTCGTGGCTCAGCCACCACTGCTTGAACGCATCCAGCTTGGCCAGATAGTCCGGATCGGCCACGCCGTCCGGTGCTTTGAGCGAGAACTCCATGGAGTACAGGCCGGTGATGTTCTCGGCCATGAAATCCGAATCGTTGCGGAAATCCACGCTGGTGTCGAAGTAGTGCACGAACTTGTCGTTGGCCACGTTGAGCGGGGCCAGGGCCGTGATGCCCAGGGCGACCAGCGATGACACCACCAGCAGGGTCATCGGGCGCTTGCACATCAGCTCGCCAAAGCGTTGCATGCGGCCCGACAGCCAGGCCCGGCGCTGCGGCGGGACCTTGACCGGAAACATCGCGATCAGCGCGGGCAGCGTGGTGATCGACAGCAGCCAGGCGATGATCGCACCCATGGCCGAGATGTTGCCCAGATCAGCCAGCGGCGGGGAGTCGGCAAAGTTGATCGAGAGCAGACCCAATGCGGTGGTGATCGAGGTCAGCAGCACCGGCATGAAGTTCAGGCGCAGGGCTTCGGTCATGGCTTCGTTCTTGGCCTTGCCTTCGCGCATCTCGGCAAACATCGAGACCAGAATATGCACCGAGCCGGCCACGGCCAGGGTGGTGATGACCACCGGTGCAATCACCGAGGGTGAGGTCAGCACAAAACCCAGATGGCCGGCCATGCCCATGGCGGCACCGGCCGAAAGCAGGATCACCCCCAGGGTGACCAGGGTGGCGGTGACGGAGCGCAGCAGCAGGAACAGGATCAGCAGCAGCACCGCGTACATCGCCGGGTACAGTGTGGCGGCATCATCCTGCGAGGCCTCGGCAAAGGCATTGCTCATCATGTTGGAGCCGCTCATGCCGATTTTGTGGCCGGGATATTTGGCCTGCATGTCGTCGCGCAGCGCGCGCTCGGCGGCCACGGCCTCGGTCACTTCGCTGACCGCATCGTCGGAGAACTGATGATTGACCGCCAAGGCCAGAACATGGCCGCTGGGCGAGGTCAGGCGATTGCGCAGCAACGGCTCGCTGGTCGCAATCTGTTTGATGCGGGCCAGCTCATCCGCGCTCAGGGTTTCGAATTCCGGCACCAGATCGGCAACCTGAAGATCATCGCCTACCGCCTCGGTGTGCTGGAAATTGCTCAGCGAATCGACCCGGATCACATAGGGGATCTGCCAGGCGCGCTCGGTCATCTCGCGCACCATTTGCAGCGTGTCGGGGTTGAAGGCGTCATCCCCCGGCGGCTGGATCACGAACAGCGTGGTGTCGATCTTGGAATAGACGTTCTGTACTTCCTCGAAGGCGTTCAGCTGCGGGTTGTCGGCACCGAAATACACCCGGTAGTCGGCTGAGAACGTCAGTTTGGTCGCGCCGGCAATCATCGCCGCACAGGCCATCAGTGACAGCAACAGCACCACATAGCGGCGGCGCAGAATCCATTGCGCGTAGCGTCGGGTCCAGGCATCCAGGGCATTGCTCATGAGTCGGCCTCGTGATGGTGGCTAGCGTGGGCGGAGCTGTTCCAGGAACTGCTCCAGGCCCTGCATACCGTTTTTGTAAAATGCATCGCTGTGGGTGGCTTTGGTCAGCCCCACGCAGCCTTCGATGGCGCTGATCAGGAAGTCCGATGTGGCCACAGGATCAATGTCGGCGCGGACCTGTCCGCGTGTCTGGCCAAGCCTGAGCGCCTCAACCACACCGTCGCGCCATTCCTGAAGAATGCCGTTGAGCAGGGCCCGGAAATCCTCGTCGATGGGAGACATCTCCTGGATCAGGTTGTTGAACGGGCAACCCAGTTGCAGGGCGAAGTCGTTGCGTTCGTGGGTCAGGCGACGTGTCAGCGCGATGGCGCCATCAATCACGTTGTCCGCGGCCAGCACCGGCTGCCAGTTTTCTTCCACGAACGGACGGATGATTTCGTCGATCACCGCCAGTCCCAGTTTGGCCTTGCTGCCAAAGTGGTGATAGAGCGCGCCTTTGGTGACTCCGGTTTCCTTGAGAATGGTCTCCAGGCTGGCGCCGCGAAAACCGTTGCGGTGCATCTCTTCAAAAGCCGATTCCAGCAGGCGCTGACGCGTCTGGTCGGGCTGGCGTTTGGTGCTTTGTGATGATTCCATACCGACTAGTATGTATGTTGATCGCTTGAGATTCAATCACCCTGCATGGCCGTACGCGGTGCTTTCCCGGGCTGCAAAAAACGCTCACAGTTAAGCGATGAATCCGACCCCAACGCCGCACACCTCCGCCCTGTTCCGACGTCTGGTGCCGGCCGCCGTGGGGACATCGCTGTTCGCCGCGCTGGCGCACGCGCTGTTGGTGGCCATCGCAGCGCGTTCCATCGGTTTGGAGCTGGTGTTCATCGCGGGTATCAGTTTTGTCGTGGCGCTGCTGGTTGCCCTGCCGGGCGGCGTCGTGCTGCTGGCTGTTGTGGCTTTGCTGAGGCTCGGACGAGAACTGTCCTTGCTGCTGTTCTTTGCAGCGATTCAGGCCACTGCGGTGGCTCTGGAAATGGTTTTCTTCGAGATCAGCCTGCGCGACATCTCGTGGCAATACGGCTTGATATCGGTGCCGGCTTCGGTCGTCGCGTGGTATCTGTCGATTGGCAGCGCCGGCGACAAGCTCTGAGGCCTGCACGGGGCGGTCGCGCCGTGCCCGGGATCAACGCAATCTGGCGGGAACTGTGCACCGAATTGGCAGGTGCTGTCCTAGGAAGCCGATCGGCGTCGGCCGAAAATGAGCGTCGTAAAACGCACGGGTGGAACGGTTTTGTTCAGACCACCGTGAGAATGCGTTCAAACGATAAGGAGACATGACCCGTGACCCGAGATGCCAAAGAGGCCATCTTGCCGCTGCCCCTGGGGCCTGGCGAGATTTACGATCGATCCAATCCCAATGCATTCGGCACCGGCTACGGCTGGGCCGAACAGCAGCTGTTGCCGTTCCCGCGCCTGCATCACCGGGCCAGTGCCGAGCAGCAGGCCCAGCGTGATCAGGAACTGGCGCAGGCCAGG
This sequence comes from Oceanococcus sp., assembly GCA_030147945.1. Classification (GTDB taxonomy): domain Bacteria; phylum Pseudomonadota; class Gammaproteobacteria; order Nevskiales; family Oceanococcaceae; genus Oceanococcus. The sequence continues at coordinate 78,665 of JASBUL010000103.1, forward strand.
GCGGACAACTGGTACAACTATGACCTGATTCCAGGCGCCGTGGTGCGTGGCAATCGCGGTGCCACTCAGGTCAATGACAACAGCACCTGGCAGTTGCGCGGCAGCGAAGAGCAGCGGGCGCAATATGCCCGCGAAGACCAGTTCGGTCATGATGACCGCGATCCGGGCGAGAACGGCGTCGACATCTACGAGCCGATGTTCTATTACTTCGATCGCCACTGGCATCTGTGGGTCACCAACACCCGGGTTCACAACAATATCCAGCGCCTGCTGTCGATCTTCACCGAGAATCTGACCGATGGTGATGGTCCGGAATATTTTCGCCTCAATGCGCTGGATCTGATCCTGACCCATGCGCCGGCAACCAAGGCGACCGATCTCGACCAGCTGGATTTTTACCCGCCCAGCCTGTCCGAGCGCTACCCGAAGCAGCCTTTTGACGCGGATTTTCGTGATGATGATGTGGTGGCCTGGGTGCAACTGGCCCACGGTTCACCGTTTCCGCGCATCAAGCCCTATACCCAGCATCAGGACAATTTCCGCGTCACCAACGAGATGTTCCGGCGCACCGCGGATTTTCGTCATGATGATCTTGATCAGGCGATGGCGCAGGGGCGTGTGTTCATCGTCGATTTCAAGGATTTTCACGAATTCAATATTCGCCCGGCACCCACCGACACCTCGGACGGGGCACGGTTTTTTGCCGCGATCGCGATGTTTGCGGTACCGATGGGCGGCGGGCCGCTGAAGACCATTGCCATTCAGAGCACCCAGCACACGCCACAATCCGAGGCCGAGCGTGCGGCCTGGAAACAGAGCAATGAGCAGGATCCGGAGCGCCCCCTGTCGGACATCCTGACGCCGACCGACGACTACTGGTCATGGCAGATGGCGAAAACCCTGTTCATGAGTATGTACGGCATGAGCAATGTGGTGGATCACCTGTCCATGCATGTGTATGTGGCGCCGATCGCGATCAGCTTCTATCGCAACGTGCCCCGCCAGCACCCGCTGCGGGCTCTGCTGGAACCGCATCTGATGGAGCTGATTGCCAACAACCATGCGGGTATTTTCTGGGACAGCGGAACCCAGGACTACGAAACCTACGGGCGCACCGACCAGGGCCTGCTGACCGGCATGATGAACAAGGTCTCCGGCTGGACCGGCAAGACTTTCCTGGATGCCACGGTCAAGCGTGCCGGCGAATATGACTTCGTCGCCGACAGCACTGCGGTGGATCGTAGCCAGCCGAATGTCTTCAGCGCGATTGAAGACTTTCCGATGCACGATGACGACGCCTTGCTGCCGATCATCCGCCAATGGGTGCGCAATTATCTGGGCGAGTACTACCGCTCCGACGAAGATGTCCGACGCGATCACGAGCTGCAGTACTTCTGCAGCGAAACCGCAGTCGATGGGCGGGTCAAGGGCTTTCCCCAGGCGCTGTCCAGTCTCGATGAACTGGTCGATATGGCCGCGCGCATCATCTACTGGATGTCGGCCAACCATGCGCTGGAAGCCACCCTGGGCTGCAACAAGCTGGCACCGCTGAGCTATTTCTCGGACTGGGTGCCGCGCAACGACGAGGTCAAGACCGAGCAGGACTGGTTCAACGTCAATCCGCCGATCAATGTGGCGCTGGCGGTGTTTTGCGGTTCGCGCTTTTTCGTTGACCTGCCGCATGACTGGTATCGCTCGCTGGGACGCTTCCCGGAAGGGCATTTCATGCACGACCAGCGCATCTACCGCCATCTGGAAGAGTTTCAGGCCGCGCTGTTGGCCGCTGACAACCGGATTCAGGAAAAGAATCTGCGCCGACGCTGGGGCTACACGATGCAGCGCCCCGGAACCCTGACCTGCAGCCCCTGGAACTAGGAGACACGATCATGAGTACAACGATCACCAGTCGCCGCAATTTTCTCAAAGGCTCCGCCGGAGCGGCGGGCATTCTGGTCGTGCCGATGGCCGCCGCCAGTCGATCCACTGCGACGCTCAGCGACAACATCGAGGAGCGCGCTCAAAAGGCCTATCTGGAGGCGGTGCTGCACAAGCACACCGGGCGCTCGAGAAAGCTGAACGCGAAGCAGGTGCGGCTGTTTGCCCAGCGTTTTACCGAGGAATACGGCGTTGTCGATTACAAGGCGCTGTACAGCGGTATCGCCGGTGAATACCGCCTGACCCGGCTGTTTGTTCGCAGCACCAAACTGGCTGTCCAAAGCGCCTGAGCAGGGGGAACCAATATGAAAACGGAAAAAATCAAAGCCCTGTTGCTGGGTCTGGCCGCCGCCGGCAGCCTTGTCGCCTGTCAGGGCGGGCGTGATGTTGAGTCAGCCGTGGGTGGCCTGGATCATGGTTATCGCAGCGAACAGGGTGTCGGTGGCATCAGTGCATGGGTCGATGGTGGGCGCTATCAGTTCAATGGTGACCAGCGCTATACCGTGGCGGCTGGCGAAACCCGCAGTCTGAAAGTGGTCAGTCTGGACAGTGATGACAGCCACTGGGCATTGCAGAATCTGAGCCCACGTGCAGGGCGTTACCGCTGCGCTGAAGATGGGCTGCAGATCGAGTTCGAGCTTGCCGGGCAGATGTCGCTGAGCAGTCGCCAGGGTGGCGATTGTCAGATCGATGTCAGCGAGGCCGGCTACCGTTCTCTGCGCGGCCGCTTTGCGGGCAGTCTGACGGATGCCAGTGGGCGTCGCTATGCGATTGAAAATGGTGAATTCGACATCGAACTGGCAGCGGCGATTCCCGATTTGGATGGCGATGGTCTGTCCGATGCGGATGACAATTGCCCCTTCGATGCCAATCCGGATCAGGCGGATGCTGATGGCAACCTGATCGGTGATGCCTGCGAGGCCTCGGACGAGGGTTGATGACGTGAAATCAGAGACCTTGAGCGCGGAGGATGATGGCCGCGGCTGGGCGCACTGGATCAGCCGTCTGCGTGATCTGAACTACTGGCTGGTGCGCGACATCGGCGGTGGCCCGCGACCCTGGAAGCTGGCCTGGGTGATCAACTTCCAGAAGATCGGCACGGTTGTGTTTCTCGGCCTGCTGATGTGGTGGTATGCCGATACGAGCAGCGCCGCAATCAGCACCGCCGCCTGGGTCTATCTGGCGCTGCATGGCACCTACGGTTTTGTCTGGCTGCTCAAGGATCTGGCCTTTCCGGATCCGGGCTGGCAGCAGAAGGCGACCATTTTCGGCGGCCTGAATGCTTTTCTGCTGGTGCTGGGGCCGTACTGGGTGTTTGGCTGGCTGCTGATTTCCGGTACCAGCGCGGCGAGTTATCCATTGCCGGAGGCGGCCTGGTTCAGCCTGTGCATTGCCCTGTGCATGCTCGGCTGCGTGCTGATGATTGCAGCCGATGCGCAGAAGTTCTTCACCTTGAGGCTGCAGCGGGCGCTGATCACCGACGGGGTGCATCGCTATGTGCGGCACCCCAATTATCTCGGCGAAATGATCATCTACCTGTCCTTCGCGTTGATGGTTTGGCACTGGCTGCCGGCGCTGATCCTGGCCTATGTCTGGCTGGGCATTTTCTATCCCAATATCGCCTGCAAGGAACTCAGCATGTCGCGTTATCCGGAATGGAAGGCCTACACGCGTCGCAGCTGGATGTTGATACCCGGCGTGATCTAGACCCTCGCAGGCCGCGCCATCAGTCCGAGCCGGTTTGCTGTTTCTGATACTGGTTCGGGGTCAGCCCGGTCCAACGTTTGAAAGCGCGATTGAAGGTCCGCACATCGGTGTAGAACAGACGCTCGGCGACTTCGCTGGCTGGCAGGCCCAGACGGATGAAGTGCTTTGCCATGTCTTCCAGCAGATTCGCCAGCAGGCCGCTGAAGCTGGTCTGCGCATCGGCCAGTCGGCGATGCAATGTGCGCGTGCTGACATGCAGGGCCTGGGCGACCGAATCGGTGCTGGGTAGCTGGGTGTCGAGTTGTCTGAGCATGACGGTGCGCACCTCATCGAGAGGGTGGGCCGTCTTGTCATCACGCAGGCGCTTGTCCAGCAGCAGCTGCAGTTCTTTCTTCAGGTGCTCATTGCGGGTCAGCACCTGGCGGTTGGCCTGCTCTTCGCTGACGATATAACGCGACAGCGGACAGCCCCAGCGCACCTTGACCCCGAAGGCCTCATGCCAGGGCGTCGGATCTGCGGGCTGCGGACGGGTCAGCTCAACCGCGACCAGGCTGAGCTTTTTCTCCAGATACTGCGAGCCCAGCACCGGGCCGGCAGCGGTGAGAAAATCCAGGCGTTCATGCAGCAGCGCCACACTGGCGTGGTAGTGCACCTGAAATTCCAGGCCTTGCTCGACCCGCAGAACCTTGAACGCCATGACATTGCTGAACAGGGCGCAGTAGTTGGCCAGTTGCTTGAGCAAGTCCTCGACATCCGAGGTTGCGGTCAGGAACACGCCGACATCCTGGAAGTCGACCAGCCGGATGCGCTGCGCCACCTCAATGCCAATCGCCGGGCCGCGTGCCTCGTAACCCAACTGCCACAGGATGTTGACCTGTTCCAGGCTGAGCATCTCGTGGGGCGCCGTGACCCGCTCCAGATCCAGGCCGACACATTTGGAAATGTCGGGCGTGGACATGCCATCCTCGCTCAGGATCTCAATCAGCCCGCGATACACGGACGCAATAATTCGAAATTGATCAGGCATGCGCGACCGTATTCGTCGACAAGGTCTACCAGGCGTCGTTGGTCACCCGCAGAACATACAGGCCGCTGTAGCCGTCTGAATACCAGATTTCCTTGCGTTCCGGCACGAATGACGGACTGGACATGGCCCAGTTGCTGGCCTCGAAAATGGGGGTGATACGCGGATTGACTGGCGCATTGAAATAGGCCACTTCGCGCGGGTTATAGGGATCGCGGATGTCGAAAATACGCAGGCCCGAGATGATCATGCTGCAGGCCGCGATGTCGGGGTCAACCCGGGTCGGCACATTGCAGTAGTGGCCGGCGTAACCCTGGATGGGCAGTTGAGCGCCGGGATCGTTGGCGATTTCATCCCGGTTTTCGGGCTGGTGAACTTCCAGGCGCAGATCGGAGATCACCACCGGCTGGGTTTCGTCACTGATGTCGATGATCCGACCGGCCCCAACCGTGCTGCCGTGGAAGGCCACGCTGCCGCCCGCTCCGTTGGTGGAGTACTCATCGATCTCCAGCAAAAAGGGCTTGCCGTCGCGGGTAAACGGTATGGCGTTCTGCGGGATGGTCTGATTGTCCCAGGAGATCGAGGACACCTCGCGCACCTGCGGGTCCGGTTGGCGTGACTGGATCTGCGAGATGTCCAGGATCAGTACGCCGTGATCGTTGCCGGATGCGAGGTAGGCACGGTTGCCATCGGCGCTGATCGACAGTCCGTGAGAGGTGTAGTTACTGGTCCACAACACCTGTGGCAACAGGGGCTGGGAAATATCGACGGCGGTCAGCGTCGGGGTGCCGGGGGAGGCCGAGAAAAAGGTTTTTCCATCCGGCGAGATGCCGCTTTCGTGCCCCAGAAAGCCGACCAGGGCGGATGAACGCAAAACCGGGTTGCGACAATCCTCGGCCAGGTCGTAGACGTCGACGACACCGGGGTAGAAGGCCGGGTTGCCGAGCACAGCGGCAAGCACGCCGCCTTGCTGAGACACAACCAGCGACTCATGCGGCGAAAGCATGGCCGGGGTGACCAGTCGGGTGGTCAGCACCGGATTGGTCGGGTCGCTCATGTCCAGCACATTGACCCCGGCGTTGGCATCCAGCGCGTTGGTCGGGTAGAGCAGCGTGGTGTCGTAATAGGCACACTCACGACCGTGCTTGTCGACATAACGCTCGACCTTGAAACCGCCGACGGTGCCGATGGCGTTGGGGGTGGTGTAGCTGCCCACCACTTCGGTGTTGCAGGTATAGCCCTGCGCAGCGCGCCCGCTGTCATGGTCCGCGCGGCTGACGCGGCCCTGCATGCCGGTTTCCGGGTTGGAACCCGGGCCGCACACGGCTTTGGGTGTGGCCTGGCCATCGGCGATGCTTGGATGGGTGCTGCGTCCGGCGCCGCTGTTGCAGGCGCTGATCAGTACGCAGCCCAGCGCGATCAAGCCGCGGGTGCATAGGCGGATTTTCATTGTTGTGGTCTCCCTGTCCAGCTGTGCATGATACGCCCTGTCGACAGCCTAGGATGGCGATCTGGCCTGCTCCAGCGCGGCCAGCGTGCGGCGGATCGTGTACACTTCCTGAGCCTGTTCAAGCAGGATCGCCGAGGCGCGCTCGCGGACCACTTTTTCCTGGGCCTGCTGCGCGGCAAAGCGCGCCATGGGCAGGCCGCCTTCATGATGTGCCAGCATCAGCCTGAGAAACAGCGCGTCGCGTTCCACACCATCCAGCCTGCGCAGCAATTCCAGGTCCGCCAGTGTGGCGAGACCGGGCATGCCGCGCGGCGAGCGCTCGCACTCGATCAAGTATTGCCTGAGTTCAGGGCCGGGTGGCTGATCACCGGCCAGCATCCAGGCCATGCTGGTGCTGGCGGGCTTCAGCGCCTGGCCCCACAGGCGCAACCAGCCTTGCATCTCTCCCAGTTCCAGCAGCTGCGCATAGGCGATGTTCTGGGCCATGCGGTGCAGCGGCGTCGGGCGACCGTCAAGCATCAGCTGGGCCATGGCAATGGCCTGCTGATGATGGATGCCCATGAACTGTGCGAAGCCGATATCCACGGCATGAGAATGCGCCAGTTGCTGCTGCGGGGATGACGCGGTTTGCACGCCAAGCCAGCCGATGGTGAAGGCCGTGGCCAAGGCCACGCTCACGGCGATTATGACGAAGCAGCGTTTCATGGAGGCGACAGGCTCACGTCGGGGCGTGTATGGGCAGGCAGCCTGTCAGCATAGGCAAGCGCGCGGGTCACGTCATCTGTGGCGCCTTGGATCGGGCCGATACGCGCAGGGTCCTGCATTTTTGCTCTAGCCGAACTGTCATGAGGGCGTGAGAAAATCGGCGCCGCTTTCACTTTGATGATGTCTTGATGACCACTTGTGTGCCAAGGATGGGCGCGTGGCGGGCTCCGGTATGGGCAGTTCTGGTGTCTTTCGTACTTGCAGCCTGCCAGCAGCAAGGTGGCCGCGGTGGGTCAGCGCTTGGCGACTATGCCGATCCGCCGCCGCAAGGTCAGGCGATGGGGGAGCCCGGCACAACCGCATATGCGCATCTGCAGGATTACATGGCCGTGATCCGCGATCCTCGGCGTTTTGATGAATGCCTGACGGTCGAGCCCTGGCAGCAGCCACATCTGTGTCTCAACGGCCCGCGCACTGGCAGTCGCAGTGGCGAGGCGGTGCATGCCTGGATGCTGGGGCAGTTGCGGCAAATCGACGGTTTGCACCACGTTCAGCAACATGCATTTGCGTGGCCGCGCTTCGCGCCGGTGCATTATGCGCTGCATGTTGAAGATGGCCAGGGCGGCGTATTTACGCCAGCCAGTTACCCCTGGCATTTTCAGGGGGTAACCGGACCGCAAGGCGTTCGGGGCGAGTTGATCAACCTGGTCGACGGTTCCATGCTGCAGCGTGCTCTGGCCGGCTCGCTGGAGGGCAAGATCGCGATACTCGGTGCGCTGCGCCACATCCACGCCAGCGAGGAAAACGCCGAGCGCAAGCTTGCGGCCCTGCAGCGCGCTGGTGCCGTTGGCGCGATCTACGCACTGCCGGGACCGGACAACGACATCATCGCCCAGAACTATGACGCAGCGCTGGGGACGCAGGCTTTGCCCACTTTGATCGTGGGGCGGCAGGACCGTGAGCAGCTGATGGCGATGCAAGGTCTGCAGGCCACGCTCATCGTCGATGGGCAGGTCCAGGTCAGTCAGTCGTACAACACCTATGCGTTCATTCCCGGGCGTGACAATTCACGCATGATCGTGATCGGCACACCGATGAACGCGTGGTTTCAGGCGGCCTCCGAACGTGGCCCGGGTGTGGGGGCATTGATTTATCTGGCGCGCTATTTCGCCGAACAGGCCCGTCGCGTGGGACCGCCGCCGGTGACCCTGGCGTTTGTCGCCACAGGCGCTCACGAAACCATGGGGTTCGGTTTGGAGCGTGCGTTGCGTTGTCTGGATGCGCAGCGTGTGACCGCCTACGTGCATTTGGGCACAGGCCTGGCCAGCCGGGCCTACCGTGAGGAGAACGGCGTGGCCGTTGAGACCGGGGAACCTTCCCGGCGGCGCTGGATTGTGGTGTCGGAAAATCGGGCGCTGAGGTCGCTGGCCACGCGTGCTTTTCAGCGTCTGATCAACGCGCAGGGGGTTGGCGTGGTGCGCGCCGGCGTTTTCAATGGCAGCGAATCACGAGCGCCCTACGCCATGAACATTCCGGTGGTCGGCATGACCGGCGGCGGCTGGTTTCATCATTCCCCGCGTGACGACGAAACCCGCCTGTCGGTGGCGTATCTGGACGATGTGGTTGTGGGCTTTCGCAATGCCATCGAGGCGCTGCTCGAGGCCGATCCGTATGCACTGGCACTGGGCAATCTGAGCGCTGATGTGCTGGCGGCTCTGCATGAATTGCCAGGCTACGGCTGTCCCGCAGCGATCGAGCAGCCCTGAGTTCCGGGGGTTCAGGCCTGGCGCCGCTCGGGTGGCGCGATAATGTGGGGCCGCTTGGCCGTCTCACCATTTCGCACAGGAGCAGTACATGTCTGATCACGCGCAGTCCCCGCCCGCATTCGGAACGCTGGATGCCACTTATCAGGCGGCCGGCGGCGAAGCCGGTATTCGTCGCCTGGTCGACAGCTTCTACGCCATCATGGGGCAGAACCCGGCCTACGCGAAGATCTATCACTGGCACCGCAATGTGCCGGAGGCGCGTGACAAGCTGGCCCGGTTTCTGTGCGGCTGGATGGGTGGCCCGCGGCGCTACCGCGAGAAGTACGGCCCGATCAATATCCCGCAGGTGCATGCCCATCTGCCGGTTACCAACGCCGAGCGCGACATGTGGCTGAACTGCATGGCCGAGGCTCTGGCCGAGCAACCGTATTCGGATGAACTGCGCGTCTATTTGCGTGAACAGCTTGCTGTGCCGGCCCAGCGGATTACGGATCGCTGCGCTGTGCAAACAGGCTGACGATCCAGCAGGCTGTGGCGCCGGATCAGGACAGGCCCGCGACTGCGTCCTGGGCTTCGCTTGCCGGACACAGCACCGAAACATCCGCGTCCATGGCCTGAAACAGCTGCTCGGCTTGCGTCAGCAGTGCACGCTTTTGGGTCGGGTCGTGGCTTAGTGCGGCCCGCTCGCGCAGGGCGAACGGCTGGAAGCTGATGGCGCCGGTGGTCTGGATCAGGGCATCCAGGGCATCCAGATGTTGCAGAGCCTGCTCGGGTTCGCCGCTGCTGCGCAGGATGCGCGCCAGTATCCAGCGGGCCTGACATTCCCAGATGCGGCTGTGCGAGTTGAGGGCCGAGCGCAGGGCCTGTTCGGCGCGCTCGCGGGCTTTGTCGATCTCGCCCAGATGCAGATGGGCCTCAGCCAGGTGGGCCAGGTGCACGGCCTCAAACTGGTGTGCGGAGCCGCCGCGTTGCACCTCCGGCAGGTAGGTTTCAAGCAGCTTGCGGCTGTCCTGCCAGTTGCCATTCAGACCATGCGCCACCGCCAGTGCGCGGTAGGCTACCGCGCGGAAGAACGGGCTGCCGAACTGTTCCACGCGCTCGACCGCGTGGCGGGCCTCGCGCATGGCCATGTCGTAGCGGCCGCCAATACGCGCCACATCGACCAGATTGGCGTGCATCCAGCTCACCGTGCGTCCGGCGGTGCCTTCAACCGCGATGGCCTGAAGCAACTGGCGGCGCGCTTCCTGAGGTTGGCCCATGTAGTTCAGCATCAGGGCGCGAAAGGCCCGGGAGAGGAAATTGCTTTCGGTGATGGGCCCTTCGTACCAGGCTGTCTGGCCGGGCTCGTTGAGAACCTCCAGCCCCTCCGACAGACGTCCGGCGGAGAAGTAGGCGAGCAGAATGGGGATGCGAAAGCGTGCGATCAGCCCGGCATGTTTGAGCTTTCGTGCAATACCCATGGCCTTGCTGGTCTGAGCCACGGCCGCGTCGGCATCGCCCTGTTGCAGCTGCAGGCCGCCATGGGCGATCAGCAGCTCGGCCTCGAGCAGGGGATCGTCAAGTTCAGCCAGCATGTCGCGCGCCTCGGTGTAGGCGCTCTGGCTTTCGTCTTCGGGCACGTCGAACACGGCGGCCGTGCGCAGGATGCCGGCGCGGGCCTGCACCGACAGGCGCAGGCGCTGTTGTGGGTCCTCGATGCCGTCGGCCAGGCGGATGGCGTGTCGGTAGCGCTGCGCTGCGGCGCGTGACTCGCGCATCACGCCCTCAAATAAGGCCGCCTGCAACTGCCACTGGGTCGCTTTGGCGTGGTCGCCGGCGCGTTCCCAATGATGGGCCAGCAGCACGCTGCGCTCATCATGCTCACGCCCGTCGAGCTCGGCTTCGATAGCCTGGGCCAGACGTGCGTGGATATCGGCGCGGCGCTCGCGCAGCTGGCTGCGGTAGGCCACTTCCTGGGTCAGCGGATGGTAGAAATCATAATCCTGGGGGCATTCGGCGGGCTGGATGAAGTCGCCGTATTGCAGGGTCTGCAGGCTCCGGGTCAGTGCTTCGTCCGGGATCGACATGAGCTGTTGCAGGCGCGTGGCGCTGAAGGATTTTCCGATCACTGCGGCGTGCGCCAGCACGTCTTTGTCAGCGTCTTCCAGCCGGTCTATGCGTGCAGCAAGCAGGCCTTGCACGCTGTCGGGGATGACCACGCTGTCGAGCGTGCGGCCGGGCTGGTAAGCGCCGCTGCTGCCGCTCAGGTAGCCTTGCTCGGCCAGGCTGCGAACCGCTTCCTCGACAAAGAACGGGTTGCCTGCCGCCTGTTTGCACAGCTGTGCACGGGCCGCTCCCAGGGCGGCTTCGGGGCCTAGCAACTGATCGATCAGCTGGGCCACTTCGGCCGTTCCCAGGGCTTGCAGGGCGATGCGCTGATGCGCCTGGCCGGCCAGCCAGGCGTCCTGGTAATCGGGGCGGTAGTTCAGCACCAGCAAACTGCGGCTGTTGCTGATGGCCTGGCTGAGCGCCTGCACAAAAGCCTCGCTGGCGGCATCGGCCCAGTGCAGGTCTTCAATCAGGATGATGCTGGTCTGCCCCGGCAGGGTTTCACAGATCATCTCGAACAGGTGTTGCTGGCGTTGTTCGGCAGGCACGGCAGACGGTGTCGCGTCGGCCTCGGCCACGTCCAGATACTCGAACAGCAACTGCAGGCTTTCGCGACAGTCGTGCCCCATCAGGGCCAGGGTGCCGGCAATCTTGCGACGCTGCTCGATGGCGCTGTCCTGCTCCTCGATGGCGAAAAAGCTGCGCAGCAGACCCAGCACCGGATACAGGGGCACGGCGTTGGCATAGGGCACGCCGGTGGCGCTGTAGACTGCAATATTGCGTGTGCGCGCCCGTTCCAGCAGTTCGTAACACAGACGGCTTTTGCCGATGCCGCCGTCACCCACCACGGCGATGCTACGGCCCTGGCCGGCCAGCGCCTGTTGCAGGGCCTGTTCGAGCTGCTCGAGTTCACGCGTACGCCCGACCAGATGCGACAGGCCCCGGGCACGGGAGACATCCAGGCGGGTTTTGGCCGCGCCGTGGCCTTCCAGTTCGAACACCTTGACGGGTTCGCTCAGGCCCTTGATGGGCAGGCTGCCGAGATCACGCAGGCGCACATAACCGGCGATCTGGCTGGCGGTGTAGCTGGTCAGGTAGATGCGCCCAGGCTCGGCGATCTGCTCCATGCGGGCGGCCAGATTCACGGTCTGGCCTTTGGCGGTGTAATCCATGCGCAGGTCGTCGCCGATCTTGCCGACCACCACTTCGCCGGAGTTGATGCCGGTGCGTACCGACAGGTTCAGGCCTTTGCTGATGCGCAGCTCGTCGGCGTAGCGACGCAGCTCGGCCTGCATGTCGAGGGCGGCCTTGCAGGCCCGTAGGGCGTGATCTTCGTGCGCAATCGGGGCGCCGAACAGCGCCATGATGCCGTCGCCCGTGTACTGATTGACGGTGCCTTCATAGCGGTGCACGCCGTGGCTCAGTATGGCGAAAAAGCGGTCGAGAATTTCGTGCCATTCCTCGTCGCCCACCGCTTCGGCGATCTCGGTCGAACCTTTGACGTCGGCGAACAGCACGGTGACGCGTTTGCGCTCACCTTGCAGGGCGCTGCGACTGGTCAGGATGCGCTCGCTCAGGTGGCGTGGGGTGTAGCTGCCGGGCGCGCGCGCGTCCGCTTGTTTCGGCGCTGACAGATCATGCCCGCACTGGTTGCAGAAGCGCGCCGTGGCCGGGTTGTGGTGTGCGCACTGCGCGCAGGCCAGTGGCAATGCGCTGCCGCAGTTGTTGCAAAACCGGGATGCTGCGGGATTGTCGTGCTTGCAGTCGGGGCAGTGCATCCGCCCTCCTTGTTGTGGCCACAGGCCAGCCTGGCCGAGCCTCAGACTAGCAACAATCGGCAGGCTGATACACGTATCGTATGGCCTTGATGCACGGCTTGCGGGCGGTCCATGTTGAATCTGTCGTTACATGATGCGCGGCGTCTGGCGCTGGTCAGCCAGGGCTTGCATGCGCGGGCGCCGTTCGGGCGCGGCAAGGAGGCGGTGTACCGCTGCATCGAGCAGCTGAGTTACGTACAGATCGACACCATCTCGGTGATTCAGCGCTCGCATCATCACTGCTTGTGGACGCGCGTGCCGAGCTACCGGTCCGCGCATCTGGATCAGCTTCAGCACGAGCGCCGGGTGTTCGAGTACTGGGCCCATGCGGCGGCCTATCTGCCCATGCAGGATTACCGCTACTGTCGGCGCTACATGCATGCCATCGCCTGCGGTCAGCGCCACTGGCGCAGTCCGGATCGCAAAGCCATGGATGCGGTGCTTGCGCGGGTACGCGCCGAGGGCGCGCTCAAGGCCAAGGATTTTGAACACCCTGCACAGCGCGCCAATGATGCCTGGGGCTGGAACTGGAAGCCGGCCAAGATCGCCCTGGAACAGCTGTTCATCCAGGGCGAGCTGATGGTCAGCCACCGTGAGGGCTTCAACAAGGTTTACGATCTGCCCGAGCGCCTGCTGCCGAGCGGGCTGGACACCACATTGCCCAGCGACGATGCCTTCTACCGCTATCTCATCGAACGCACGCTGCGCGCCCATGGTGTGGCCATGGAGCCGGAATTCGGTTACCTGCGCAAAGGCACCCGGCAGGGGATTGCGCAGATGCTGGCGGGCATGTGTGAGGCCGGCGAAGTGCTGGCCCTGAGCATCGCCGGGCGGCCGGGCGTGTGGTACGCGCTGCCAGCGCAGCTGGAACGTTTGGCGGCTGCCCGGGTGGCCCGCGGTGTGCATTTGCTGTCGCCTTTCGACAATGCGGTGATCCAGCGCAAGCGCATCCAGCAGTTGTTCGACAGCCGTTACCAGATCGAGTGTTTTGTGCCCGCCAGCAAACGTGAGTTTGGTTATTACTGCCTGCCGATCGTGTATGGCACGCAGCTTGTGGGGCGGCTGGATCCCAAAGCTGATCGACAAAAGCGGCAGTTGATCCTGCGCAGTTTTCATCTGGAGCAGCCGCTCAAGACGCTGGATGACTTTATCGCCAAGCTGGCTGACAAGCTGTGGCAGGTGGCGCGCTTCAACGCCTGCAATGAGGTCGTGTGGCAGCCGGCGGCGCAGGACCGTGCCGGTCAGCTGCTGGCGCGCGCGCTTGCGCAGACCGCCTAGACCTCAAACGCTTCGAGGATCGGGCAGGGGCCGTGATCGCCCTGGGCGCATTCTGTGGCCAGGCGGGTCAGGGCCTGACGCGCGCGTTGCAACTCATCGATCTTGTCATCCAGTGCACGGATTCGCGTGCTGGCGAGCTGGCGCGCCCGGCTGCGATCGCGGCTGGCGTCCAGAGCCAGCAGCTCGCTGATCTCCGCCAGGGTAAAGCCCGCCGCCTGGGCCTTGCGGATGAACCGCAGGCGGCGCAGATCGTTGGCGTCGTAGCGGCGTATGCCGTCGCGCGCGTCGGGCACCGCGAGCAGGCCCTTGCGCTGGTAGTAGCGCACCGTTTCCACGCCAACGCCGCCTGCCGCGGCGAATTTTCCGATTGAGAGCATGCTGGGCTTGATTCCGTACTATGGTACGGAACTTAGCATGGCGGACAACACTCGCACACACAGGAGGTGTTTATGTCGTCACGCAAAACAGAGTCGTCTCAATCGCGCCATGCGGTGCTCTATCGCATGGTCATGGATCAGCATCTGTGCCCGTATGGTCTGAAATCCAGAGATCTGCTCAAGCGCGCCGGTTACACGGTCGATGATCGTGCCTTGCGTTCGCGCGAAGCGGTTGAGGCGTTCAAGGCCGAGCATGCGGTCAAGACCACCCCGCAGGTTTTCATCGACGGGCAGCGCATCGGCGGCTACGAGGATCTGCGTCGTTTTCTCGGACGAGCACCGGCCGATCCGGATGCGACCAGCTACACCCCGGTGGTGGCCTTGTTCAGCATGACCGCGCTGAGTGCCCTGGCCCTGAGCTTCGCGGTGTACGGCAACGCGCTGACCGTGCGCGCGGCGGAGTGGTTTGTTGCCCTCAGCATGGTGGTGCTGGCGCTGCTCAAGCTGCAGAACGTGGAGCGCTTCGCAACCATGTTTCTCAACTACGACCTGCTGGCTCAGCGTTGGGTGCGCTACTCCTACATCTATCCCTTTGCCGAAGGTCTGGCCGGTGTGCTGATGTTGTCTGGTGCGCTGATGTGGCTGTCCGTGCCGCTGGCACTGGGCATTGGTTCGATTGGTGCGGTGTCGGTGTTCAAGGCGGTTTACCTCGACCGGCGGGCCCTCAAATGCGCCTGTGTCGGTGGCTCCAGCAATGTACCGCTGGGCTTTGTGTCGCTGACCGAGAATCTGATGATGATCGCGATGGCCGTGTGGATGGGTTCAAAGCTGTTGGCCTAGCGGCAGGCTGGCGGTGCTCATGTGCACAAAGCGCTCGATGAGTTGCTCGGCTTCGTCGTCGTCGACCTGGATGGTCATCAGGGCGACGGCGTCGGAGCAGCCCATGATCAGCATCAGATGGTGGCGCAGCGCGACGGCGTCGAGGCTCGGGAACTGGCTGCGCAACGCCTCTTCGACCAGGCCGGCGTTGTGCCGTGAATCGGCAAAGTCCAGGGCCATGAGCTCCGGGTCGGCATGCATGGCGGCGCGCAGATGGATACGAAAAGGTTCCGAGCGGTGCTGCGCGCAATAGCGGTGCATGGCTTCGCGCATGGCCGCGTTGAGATCGCCCGGGTTGCGTTCGAGGCTGTCGCGCAGCAGGGCGTGATTCTGTTCGAAGCTGGCCCGGGCCAGGGCCAGCAGCACGGCTTGTTTGTTGGGGAAATAGCGGTACAGCGCCGGTTTGGAAACCCCGGCACGGCGCGCCAGTTCGGCCATGGAAAAACCATCGGTGCCACATTCGTTAATCAGTTGTGCGGCCGCATCCAGCATGGCGCTGAGGTTTTTTCGCGCACGTGCCTGTTCAGGTTGGCGGCGCAGCGTCTGGCGAGGGGCGTTGGACATGGCTTGACAGTAACGCAAACGTGACCAACACTCACGTTTTATGAAAGTGACTATTGGTCACGTATGGGGGTGAGCGATGAGTGATGACGTGCTGGATGTGATCGTGGTGGGTGCGGGACCAGGCGGCCTGTTGCTGACCCGGCGTTTGGCGCAGGCTGGCGTGCGCTTCGTCACACTCGAGCGCCACCAAGATGTGGGGGGTATCTGGGATATTGATGCGCCCGGCTCGCCGATGTACGAGTCGGCTCATTTCATCTCCTCGCGCACCTGTTCGGGCTTCCCGGATTTTCCGATGCCGGAGGATTACCCCGACTACCCCGGTCATCGCCTGTTGCTACACTATATCCGCAGCTATGCCGATCATCATGATCTGCGTCGGCACATCCAACTCAATGCCGAGGTGTCCAGCGCCAGCTGCGATGACAACGGTGTGTGGACCCTGCAGCTGAGCGGCGGTCGTCGCCTCGCCGCGCGCTATCTGATCTGCGCCAATGGAGTGACCTGGGAGCCCAATTTGGTCAACTGGCCGGGGCAATTCAACGGCGAGATTCGCCACGCGGTGAGCTACCGCTCGGCCGAGGAATTTCGCGGCAAACGCGTGCTCGTGATCGGGTGTGGCAACTCCGGCGTGGACATCGCCTGCGATGCGGCCTTTGCCAGCGACCAGGCTTTTCTGAGCACCCGGCGTGGCTATCACTTCGTGCCCAAACATCTGATGGGCATCCCCGCCGACGTGATTGCCACCAAAGGCCCGAAATTGCCGTTTCGTTTGCAGCAATGGGTGTTCGGTCTGCTCCTGCGCCTGCTCAACGGCAAGCCGGAAAAATACGGCCTGCCGGAGCCCGACCACCGGGTGTTCGAATCCCATCCGCTGGTCAACACCCAGATCCTGCATTACATCACCCACGGCGACTGCATCGCCAAACCTGCGGTGGAGCGCTTCGATGGCGACGAGGTGGTGTTTGCAGATGGTTCGCGCGAGCGTATCGATCTGGTTATCACCGCCACCGGCTACCAGCACGCCAGCCCGTTTCTGCCGGGCGACGCCTGGGCCGACAAGAATGGTCGTCCGGATCTGTATCTGCGCATGTTCTCCAAGCGCTACGACAATCTGGCGGTGCTGGGTTTTCTGGAGTTCGCCTCGGCGGCCTACACCAACTTCGACCACATGGCCGAGCTGATCGTTGCCGACGCGGTGGCCGGGCGCGATGCCCCGCTGGCCCGCAAGCTGAGCGAAAAGAAGCGCAGCCATCAGCCGGATCTCACCGGCGGTCATCGCTACATCGCCACGCCGCGGCATGCCAACTATGTCGATGTTGATGCCTACCTCAAGGTCCTGGGGCAGGTGAAGCGTGAGATCGGGGCTGCGGCATGACGGCTGCGCGCCGGGCCATCGTGGTCGGCGCCAGTGGCGGGATCGGGCCGGAAATCGCGCGCCGCCTGCATGACCAGGGTTACGCCCTGGTGCTGGTGGATCGCGATGTCGATGCCGTCGCAGCAGCGCTGGATTTCCTGCCTGCGCCGAGCTTGCGTGCGCTCGATCTGAGCGATCGCGCGGCGCTCGGTCAGTTGTGCCAGGACATCGAGCAGGATGCGCAGGCATACGATGTGGCGGTGTTCAACGCCGGGATTGTTTTTCCCAACATGCTGGTCGACGCCGATCCGGCGCAGCTGGACATGGAACTGGAGGTCAATCTGCGCGCCGCCATTCATCTGCTGCGTGCTTTTGCCCGTCACATGCAGCCACGTCGGCGTGGCCACATCATCGCCACGGTCTCGATGGGCGGGATCATCGCGCTCAAAGGCAGCGCCAGTTACGCGGCCAGCAAATTCGGTTTGCGCGGTTTTCTGATGAGCCTGCACAACGAGCTGCGCAGCCACGGCGTGCACGTGTCGGGCATTTATCCCAGCGGAGTGGATACGCCGATGCTGCGCTTTGAAGCGCGCAACAATGGCAGCCCGCTGAACTTCGTCAGCACCCCGCAAACCGTCCAGCAGATCGGCCAGGCTTTCGACAAGGCGCTGCGTAGCCGCAAGCTTGAGATCTATCCGTCCTGGGGCGACAGCCTGTCGGGGCGTCTGGTTGGCAGTTTTCCGTGGCTGATTCCGCTGATCCTGCCGCTGATGGAAAGACTGGGCGAACGCGGACGGCAGCGCTATCTGGCCACGCTGGAGCGCCCGCGCTGAGCTAGAATCTCCGTATGCACGGAGACTCCCGCACGCTGTGGCGTGCCCGGCCATGGTGGCGATGACAGCGCCTGGACCGGACAACTTTCAGGCCCACCCCGCACCTCACGGGATGACCCTGTATTACTGGCCCTGCAGCCTGTTGCTGCTGGCCCGCTCCCTGCTGCTGGATCGTCCCACCGGGCCGCTGGCCGCGACTCTGCGCATCGGTTGTGCCAAGCCCTACATGATTGAGGTGGGAGGGCGCCGCATCACCACCCGGGTGTCGCTGGTGGCGCCGAAAGCGCCGCGCAAACGGATTGCCGCGATCGATAGCGAAATAGCCCTGTTCTATTTGCCACTGGATCGCCCGGAGTACGCCGCGGTGCGGGCCATGCTGGCCGATCAGGAGCTGCTGGAACTGCCGGTCGAGCGGTTTGCACCGGTCATTCCCGAGCTGCGTATGGCCATGCGTGAGGTGTTGCCGGCCGAGCGCATCCACGCGCTGGTGCGCCAGGTTATGGAATTGCTGACCGAGCAGCCTTTCGAGCCGGCCACACCGGACCCGCGCGTGATCAAGGCCTTCGAGGTGCTGGACGAGATGCCGTTGAACGAGGTCAGCCTGGCTGCGGTGGCGGCGCAGGTGCATTTGTCAGCGTCACGGCTGCGCGAGATTTTCCGTCAGCAGACCGGCTTTACCATCCCGGACTACGCGCGCTGGCGCGCCGTCTGGCGCGCCTCATTTTTCTGGAAGCGCGGTCTGACCATGACGGAAGTGGCGCACCGTGCCGGTTTCCATGATCTGGCTCATGCCGATCGTGCATTCCACGAGCTTTTCGGCATGAACCCCTCGGCCGTGGTCGACCCCAAGTATGTGACGCTGGTGAACTGCGGCCCGCCTGGCTAAAGCGGCGAACGGATTTGCGCACGCGACATCTGCATGATGTCGCTGATGAAATCACGGTGCGCCTGGACCGCGCGTGAGAGCTGTTCCGGCGGTATGCGGTCCGGCGTGTCGCGCTCGGTGTGATAGTGCGGTGTGGCCATGGTCAGGTTCACGCTGGGCACATCAAGCAGCCCGACGGCACCTTCAAGGTCGCCATTGGCATTGACCTGCGGCACGGTGGGCAGGGGCACGGCCAGCAGGCCGTAGCGCAGCAAATACGGGCTGAAGGTGCGCAGCAAGGCCGGGTGCTGCGTGGTGAACAGCGCACGTTCTTCATCCCCGGGGCGTTCCAGGCTCAGGCCCAGCATGTCGACGATGCCGCCCAGCGAAATGTGCTCCTCGCCGTGCGCGGCCAGATGATCGAGGTTCACGAACAGGTCAAGTTCGGGGATCAGGGTCTGGTGGGTGCTGAGCCAGTGCGTGATGCCGCCATGTGGGTAGCCGGCGTCGTGCCCGGTGACCCCCAGGAAGGTCATGTCGCGCGGTCGTTCGCTCTGCGGCAGCGCGGCGAAGTGTTCGGCCAGGCCGATCAGCCCCGAGACGCCGGTGGCGTTGTCCAGCGCCCCGGCAAACCAGGCGTCGTAGTGCGCGCAGATCAGGATGTGGCCATCCTGTGCGCCGGAGCCGGGCAGGTGACCGATCACGTCGTGGGTCAGGCCGTCTTCGTGCCGGGCCTGCAGGTTCCACTGAATCTGCCCGCCGCTGCGCGCCGCCTGGCGCAGCCGTGCGAGGTCCTGGGCGCCCATCTGAAAGGCCGGGATCGGGTTGTCATCGAGGTAGTTCTGGCTGGAGCTGGTAGGACGGATCAGATTGTCCGGTGCATCCGAGGTCACGAACATGGCCACGGCACCGAGTTCGGCGGCCCGATGGTAGGTGTCGGGGTAGGTGGCGAACACGTTGAGCAGGGCTTTGCCGGTGACCACCACGGCCTTGCCGGTGAGATCCTGGGCCAGCAGTTCCAGCTCGGAACCAAAGCCCACGTCGACCAGCTCGGCGGTGCCGCTGCCAGCGCGGCTGGACCACAGTGGAAAACTTTTCATCGCCACCGTTTGCGCGTCCTCGAGCAGACTGACCGACCACTCATCAAGCTGCCATTTGCGAAAGGCGTAGGCGTCAATGTGGGTGTCCAGTCCGGCCTCCATCAGGCGTTCGGCCAGCCAGTTGGCGGCCAGTCGCTCGGCTGGATAGCCGGCCCAGCGGGGCTGAAAGCCGCACAGCTCTTCAACCCAGCGATGCAGGCGCTGCGGTGACATGGGGTCGATTTCGCTCAGTGCGTTTATGGCGGCTTCGCGTCCGCCCTGGCTCTGACAGGCGCTGATCAGGCCGGGCAGCGCCAGGCTGCCGCCGGCGGCGAACAGGCGGCCAAGCAGTTGGCGGCGCGAAAGGGCTGTGGGTGAGGTTTTGCTGGCGTGCCGGGTCATGCGCCGGTCCTCCGAATCGTGATCAGACGGCGACGTGAGGCGAGGACCGTCAGAGTGAGCAGGAACAGGGTCAAGGGGCTGCTGACGCCACCGCGCGAGGCGAGGGCGTCGGTGTGAGCTGGCGTGGCCATGCGGGCCGGGTCGAAAGCCTGCTCCATCAGCCACTGGGCGATCGCCGGGGCGGCCATGTCGGCGGTCGGCGAGTGCTCGGCCGGCCAGCGGGCGTAGGTCACGTCATAGCCGCGCTGGCGGTATTCCATCACCAGCTGTTCGGTGAACGGGATCAAGGCCACGCTGTCGAGCAGGCCTGCATCAATGCGGATCGGCAGATCGCGGCGCATGGGCAGCAGACGCACATCATCCTTGCGCAGAGCGCTGCGCATCTCGGCCACGCCCTGATCGCCATTGGGCCCTTGCAGGGCATGTGGCGACAGGCCGCCCCAGGATTCGGCGCTGGCCAGATCCTGCAGGCACAGGCGTTCGAGGTCGGGCCACAGGGCGATGGCTTGCTCCGACAGACCGCCTTCAAGCAACAGGAAGCGCTCGAATTCCGGGTCCACGCTGGCAATGCCTTTGAGCACCAGTGCGGCCAGAGCGACCGCCACGTCGATGGCCGGACCGGTCAGCGGCAGTGGTTCAGCTGCAGTGATGAGGTTCTCCAGCTGGGTCACCGGCGTGATCGCGGCCACCGCCGCAAGATGCAGGCCGCGGGCCGGCGGGTGCAGCCGGTTGCCACTGTTCAGTGCGGCCACGCCGCCTTCGGAATGCCCGGCGGCCGCCCAGTTGGGGCCGATCTGCGGCCACTGAGTGGCTACGGCTGACGCCATGTCGCGCGTGGCGCGAGCCAGCGAGTCGCCTCGCAGGTAGGGGTGTGGTCCGGCTTCGCCAAGACCTTCGTAGTCAGGGCGGGCCACCACCACGCCGCGCGCGAGCAGCTCGCTGGCCAGACTGTCGCCCTGCTGCATGCGGCGCAGTTCGCTGGAGTCTTCGCTGCCATGAGTCGGCGCGCAGGCATCAGCGACACCGGTGGTCATGTGGCCGTAAACCACCAGCGGCCATTGGCCGTCGGGGTATGCCTGGTTTTGTGGCAACAGCACCAGGCCGGAGGCCAGCGCCGGTTCACCCTGCACATTGCGGGTCGTGTAGCGCACGAACAGCGCTTGCGCTGCGCCGTCGACCTGGCTGGTGGCCCCGGCGGGATGCGTTTCCACCAGCACGCCGGGTTCCAGACCCTGCCAGTTGCTGGTCTGCACCGGGGGCACGGCAGTTTGCGGGGTGTCAGGAACGCTTTGCGCCGAGGCGTTGCAGGCAAAGCCGGCCGCTGCGCTGGCCAGGGCCAGCACCCAGAATTTGAAAACCACAGGGCGTCTCCTCCGAGGATTTCGTGTTGTTGTGTGATTGGCGCAACACGTTACGGTCGGAGCCGCCCGGCGGCATAGTATGAAGTGACGGACTTGTGACGGTTGTGGGTGTCCTCAGCCCGGCTGGCCGCAGGCCAGATTGGCGGGCACCGCCACATCCATCTGTTTGGGATCCGGCAGATTCAGGTTGTGCATGATGTCGACATATTCCTCGCGGCTCTTGCCAGCCAGGCGCGGGTTGTAACGGCGCTCTTCGCCAATGGACGAGGCTGTCCAGCCCTTGTAGTCGTGTGCCGGGTAGACCAGGGTGGTGTCGGGCAGCACGAACAGTTTGTTGACGATGGAATCCCAGGATTTTTCCGCATCACCATTCTGGAAGTCGGTGCGCCCGGTGCCGCGGATGAGCAACACGTCGCCGGTGAACACCGCCTCGGGGGCGGTGGGGTTGAGCACAAAACTGAACGATTCGTCGGTGTGGCCCGGTGTGTAGATAGCCTGCAGGCGGGTGCCGTCGACATCCACGATGTCACCCTCGCGCACGTGCTCCGACACGCACTGGGCGTTGGTGAACTCGCCCATGATGGTGACGCAGCCGGTTTGGTCGCGCAGATCGCCCAGGGCAGTGACGTGGTCGGCATGGGTGTGCGTGTCGATCGCGCGGACCAGTTTGAGATCGAGTTCGCGGATGGCCTGCAGATAGTGCGCGGTCATCTCCTTGACCGGGTCGATGATCAGCGCTTCGCGGCCGGTACCGGACGCCAGCAGGTAGGTGTAGGTGCTTGATTCGGGTTCGAAGAACTGGCGAAAAATCATGATGACCTCCTTTTTGAGTCGCAGATCGGATTCAGCAGTCTGCGGCGCTTATGTCGTTACGAACATAATATTAGAACAATCTAAAATAATGAAATTGATTGTTCGCATCGATGCCATAGCAGGTCACTATGAGGTTGTGCGCGAAGAGTTTTGAGCGTGAGGCGCATCGCCTGATCGCTGGCTACAATAGGGCCCCTTTGCCGCGCGCCCGATCCGTGTCCGACCCAGATGCCAATGCCCTTTACGATGGGCCGAGTAAAAGTCAGCTCAAGCGTGAAGATGCTGAGTTGCAGGCCCTGGGCCTGCGCCTGACCGGCCTGAGCAAAGCCCAGATTGCGGAATTTCCGGTGGCGGAAAATCTGCGCGATGCCCTGGTCGAGTACAAGCGCATCACCTCGCATGAAGCGCGTCGTCGTCATGTCAAACGCATCGGCAAGTTGCTGCGCGAGCATGATGCAGAAGCGGTTGAGCTGGCCATGGACAAGGCTGACCCCAGCAGCAGTTTGTCAATGCAGGCCACACGCAGCGCGCAGCGCTGGTGTGACCGGCTGATTGCCGAGGGCAATGTGGCGGTGACCGAGTTCGTCGACCAACATCCCGATGTGGACATCCAGCCGCTGCGCCAGATCCTGCGCAAGGCCAGCAAAGGGGCGAGCGCGGACAATCCGACACCGGCGCAGCGCGAGTTGCTGCGTTTTGTACGCCGCGCGATCGTCGCTGGCGCTTGACCCCGGACCCGCATCCAGGGTCTATGCTGGACTCAGGTGCCTGGTTCACGCACGTCCGCTGGGCGCCGGCAAACTCATGTTCATACACGCAGGGAGCGGATAGCGGATGCATGCGAAACAGCTGAGCCGCTGGCAACATCGTCACAGTTTTGGTCAGGATCGGCGACGTCCGGGGGAATCACGGACCCTGATCGTCGTCATGCTCACCGCCGTCACCATGGTGGTGGAGTTGATTGCTGGCAGCATGCTGGGCTCCATGGCGCTGCTCGCCGATGGTCTGCACATGGGCTCGCACAGCGTGGCCCTGGCCATCAGCCTGTTTGCCTACATCTATGCGCGGCGCCACGCCGGCAGCGGCCAGTTCAGCTTCGGGACCGGCAAGGTCAATGCGCTGGGCGGGTTCACGGGTGCGGTACTGCTGGCCTTGTTTTCCGCCTTCATGGCCTGGGAAAGTGTTCACCGGCTGCTCACGCCCACTGCCATTCTGTTCGATCAGGCGCTGGTCGTGGCGGTGCTCGGCTTGCTGGTCAATGCGATCAGCGTTCTGATTCTTGGTGTGCATCACGACCACGACCATGATCACCACCATGCGCATGCGCACGATCACAATCTCAAGTCGGCTTATCTGCACGTGCTTGCCGACGCCCTGACCTCGGTGCTGGCGATCGCCGCCTTGCTGGTTGGCAAGTTCTGGGGCGTTGTCTGGGTTGATCCCCTGATCGGGATTCTCGGGGCGGTGCTGGTTGGGCGCTGGTCGGTCGGTTTGCTGCGCGAGACCAGTGATGTGCTGCTTGACCGTCAGGCTGCAGCCGCGGTGTGCGACGAGGTGGTGCAGGCGGTCGAGCAGGATGGCGACAGCCGGGTTGTCGATCTGCATGTGTGGTCGATCGGCCCTGGTCTGCGGGCCGCCATCATTTCGCTGGTGGCGCACGAGATGCGCTCGCCCGACGATTACAAGCAACGCCTGCCCAAGGCCTTGGGGCTGTCGCATGTCTCGATTGAGGTGCACCGTTGCTGTGAGCCGGCGTCGGCGCGTGCCGAAGCGGGTGGGCGATGAGTGTGATCCGGCCCGGCGCTGATTAGCGTCGCTGCACATGGTCTGGATACTCTCGCTGGCCGCATTCGTCGGCGCCACTCTGTCCGCCGTGGCCGGACTGGGTGGTGGCACCCTGCTGATCGGGGTGATGTTCGCAGTCGGCCTGGCGCCGGTGGTGGCGGTGCCGCTGCACGCGGCCGTTCAGGCGGTTTCCAACGCAAGTCGCGCGCTGGCGTATCGGCGTGATATTCACTGGCCCAGCGCAGCCTGGTTTACCCTCAGCTGCCTGCCACTGCCGTTCGTCACGGCGCCGCTGATTGCGCGTGCCGATGCAGACGCCATTCGCCTGATTCTGGCTCTGGCCATCGTGCTGTCACTGATGCCGGGGGTGTCGGCTGCGCTGCATACACAGTGGCCGCTGCGCCGGAAGATGCTGGTAGCCGGGGCGCTGAACGGCGCGGTCGGCATGGTAATCGGGGCCACCGGTTTGATCATCGGGCCGTTTTTTCTGGATCGCGACTGGAGCAAGGAAACCACCGTGGGCACGCTGGCGTTGTGCCAAAGCGTTGGTCATGTCCTCAAGATTGCGGCCTTCGGCGTGCTCGGTTTCGGATTGCTGGAGCAATGGACGCTGGCGGTGCCGCTGATGCTGGCGGTGGCGCTGGGCACGCTGTTCGGCCGTCGCCTCATGCGCCTGGTCTCGCGCGGGCAGTTCGCGTTCCTGTTCAAAGCCGTGCTGGTGCTGCTGGCGCTGCGCTTGGCTGTGACCGGTTCGCTGGGTTTGCTGGAGCGTTTGTAAGGGTTTCCGTTCAGGCGTCAAAGCAGGTGCGGCTATCGCGCAGGCGCGCCATGAACAGCCGGAAGCTGACCTCTTCGAGCAGGAAGCTGGTGTCGATATGACCGTGGCTGAGGCTGCCTGCGGCATGAAAGCGTACGGCGACTTTGTGCTGGCGCGTCGCGGTCGGCAACTCATGCAGTTTTTCCAGCAGCTGGCGTGCGCCCTGTTCGAGGGTGTCGGTGCTGTCGGCGCTGGTGCGCCACATCAGCAGCTCGCCGCCGGCGCGGCGGGCCACCTGATCCGGGCTGCCCGCGGCCTGCGCCAGACACGCGGCCGCCTCGCTGAGCAGGGTGGTGTAGTCGTTTTCACCCAGGACTTCGCGCACGGTGTGTTCGTCGTCGAGGCGAAACGCCGTAACCGCGAAATGTTCCGAACGCGTCATCCAGTCGCCGAGGCGTTCCTGCAGGCCCTGCTCGTTGAGCAGGCCGGTGGCGCTGTCGGTCAGTTCGCGTTGGTGACTGGCTTCCAGCTCCGAGCGATGTTCGGCCTCGCGTTGCTGAGCTTCACTCAGCGCTTCGAGGTGCAGATCCAGATAGATGCGCATCAAAAGCTGCGTGCCGGGCAACAGCAGGCAACCCATGGAGAAGGTCAGTGCCAGCGCGTAGTAGCTGGAAAACTGTGACCAGTGAAACAGCGCGTGGCCGATGATGAGCAGAGCCAGTGCCAGGGTGAACACGCGCGTCATGCGCATGGCCGAGGTGCGATCCAGGGTGACATAGGCCAGCACCGCGATGATCTGATAACCGGCGATGATCAGGGGCGGCTGACCGTTGAGGTAGAGCGGCTCGGTGGAGCCGAACAGCACATTGGCGGTCTGCGCCACCGTCGCGATCATGTAGACGCCGGTGAAAAGGCGGGCGTCGCGGTAGAAGTTCTTGTCGTTGCCAAACGCCATGAGCAACATGACCACCACCGAGAACGCGCTGATCAGACCCAGGCCG
Organism: Oceanococcus sp.; assembly: GCA_030147945.1. Classification (GTDB taxonomy): domain Bacteria; phylum Pseudomonadota; class Gammaproteobacteria; order Nevskiales; family Oceanococcaceae; genus Oceanococcus. Next base: position 104,505 of record JASBUL010000103.1, read on the forward strand.
GCGATGGTGTACACCTCCAGCGGACGGGTCTTGTAGGCCATGTAGCTGAGCGCCGGCCACAGCATCACGCTGAGCCAGCTGATGCGTGACAGCAGCTTGCGGCGTCGGGACAGTCCGCTGTTCAACGAACTTTTAAGCGCTTGGCGAGGAAAATTGGTCATACGGGCCCCATGGCGAAGACACTATCTTAGTGTGTGCGCAGCCATCATGGGTTGGGCGAGGCGTCGCGGCGGGCCAAAGCGTGTATTGGCGCGGTTTCAGTTGTTCAGTCGCTGGCGTTTTTCGGATCCGTCCTGCAATGCGTCTGTCAAGGGCCGGTGTGGTGCCGGTGGGTGGCTTTTAAGCTTATGAATATAAAGGCTTATTTCAATCTGGTCATTTTCTGATCAGGGGCCTGTTTTGTCTGTGCTGGCAAGCACTTAGCAACGCTGTTAGCGCGTCGTTCACAAGTTTATCCACAGGTCCTGTGGATGCTTTTCGCCATGCGATAAGCTAGGACGATATTCCAAGCTGTCCTGAGTAAAGCTATGCCGCAGTTGCACACCGCCCAAGTCGATCTGGAGTATCAGGTGATCCCGCCGCGAGGTGAAAAACGCGGCGACGTGCTGCTGATTCACGGGCTGGGTTGTCAGCTCATCCAGTGGCCCGACGCGCTGGTCGACATGCTCGCCGCCGGTGGCTATCAGGTGGTGCGCTTTGACAACCGCGATGTCGGGCTGTCGCGCTTGCATGATGCGCCACGCCCGTACAAGTACGGTGCACTGGATTTGCTGCGTTGGCGTCTGGGAAAAAGCCTGCCCTCGGCGTACACGCTGGTTGATATGGCGGCCGATGCGGTGGCCTTGCTGGATCATCTGCAGATCGAGCGCGCCCATGTGGTGGGGGCATCGATGGGCGGCATGATCACTCAGGAGCTGGCCATGCATTACCCGCAACGCATCGCCAGCCAGACCTTGATCATGACCACCTCGGGTCGACGTTCGGTCGGGCAGGCTCGTGCCTCGGTGCTGAAGTCCCTGTTCAAGCCGCCTGCCGGGCGGGATCGCGCCTCATTGGTCAAGCATCTGGTCAAACAATGGAGTCTGTTGCAGGGGACGGGTTATCCCACCGATGAGGCCGAACTGACCCGTCAGGTCGAGGCCTGCGTGGATCGGGGACTCAACGGTCCCGGATTTTTACGCCAGTCCCAGGCGGTGATGAATGCGCCCAATCGCGAACCGCGCCTGAAGAAGCTCAACTTGCCGACCCTGGTCATACACGGCAGCGATGACCCGCTGGTCAATGTGTCCGGTGGTCGCGCGCTGGCCCGCGCCATTCCGCTGGCCCGACTGGAAGTGATCAAGGGTTGGGGCCACGATTTTCCGCCGACGCTGAATCCGCGTCTGGCCGCACTGATACTGGATCACATCAGCGCCGGAGCCGTTTGACTCCCATGGCGTTTCCCACACTTGATCAGTTACCCGATTTGCTGCGCCCGGCGGTCGAGCGCGCTGCCACAGACATCCAGGCCGCGTTGGATGCGCTGGATGACGATGCACGTGTGCAGTGGCCGCGGGTGTTTGCCGCCAGCGCCTTCGTGCGGGAGTGGTGCGTGCGCCACCCCGAGGACATCGCGGCGATGCTCGCCGACCGGCGCCCGGAGATCGATCCGCAGGCCGAGCAGGCGGATTTCGAACGTGCATTGCGGCGCTATCGCAATCAGGTCATGGTGCGGATCGCCTGGCAGGAGATTGCTGATCTGGTCACGCCGCAGGACACCGTACGTGCGCTCAGTGATCTGGCCGACGAGTGTCTGCAGCAGGCGGTCAGTTGGCACGAAAAGGCCATGCAGCGGCGTCACGGTCAGCCGCGTTTGCGCGATGGCTCGAGTGCGCATTTCGCGGTGATTGCCCTGGGCAAGCTGGGCGGGCGCGAGCTCAATTATTCCTCAGACGTTGATGTGATCTTCGCCTATACCGGCCTGGGTGAGTCGGATGGTGAAAAGCCGCTGGCCAACGAGCAGTACTTCGTGCGCCTGGGCCAGCGCGTGGTGGCGTGCCTCAACGACCGCAGCGAGCACGGTTTCGTGTTTCGGGTGGATTTGCGTCTGCGCCCGTTTGGTGAGCAAAGCCCGGTGGCCCATTCGCTGGCCAGCCTGGAGGAATACTACGAAGCACACGGGCGCGAGTGGGAACGCTACGCCTGGGTCAAGGCGCGTGCGGTGGCCGGTCATCGTGACACGGCCGAGCAGCTGATCAAGACCCTGCAACCGTTTGTCTATCGCCGCTATCTGGATTTCGGCTCGATTGCGGCGCTGCGCGACATGAAGGCGCAGATCGACGAGCAGGTGCGCAAGCGCGGGCATGAACAGGACATCAAGCTGGGCTGGGGCGGCATCCGCGAGGTGGAGTTCGTGGTCCAGGTCTTTCAGCTGGTGCGCGGCGGGGCCGAACCCGGGCTGCGCAGCAACAGCCTGATGCAGGCCATGGCCGCGGTGAAAAAGCTGGGGCTGCATCCGGCCGAGGATGTTGATGCCCTGCGCGAGGCTTACTGGTTCCTGCGCCGGGTTGAAAATTGTTGGCAGGCCCAGCGTGACCAGCAAAGCCATGTGCTGCCGGACAATGAAGAACCGCGCCTGGCGCTGGCTTGCGCTCTGGGATACGACAGCTGGCAGGCGCTGGATGCGCGTTTGCAGCGCGACCGCGCCGTGGTTCACGCGCAGTTTGCCGCGCTGTTTGCGCATCACAATGATGATGAGTCGGTGGGGGAATCGTGGCGTGCCTGGTGGCGCGGCGATTTCGACACCGCGCCGGCCGAATTCGGTGTGCGTCAGCTGGGTGAGATGCGCGACAAGGCGGAACGCTGGTTCAAGCGCGACGAGGACCGCGACGCCTTTGGCGAGCTGCTCGGCCTCATCGTGCCGCACCTGGAGGAGGCCGAAACCACCGAACGGGTGCTGGCCATTCTCGAGGCGCTGATCGGGCGTGCCAACTACGTCACCTTGCTGGTCGAAAACGCGGTGGCCCGGCGCGAGCTGATCCAGCTGTGCCAGCGCAGCCCGTGGCTGGCCCAGGAGATGCGACTTTACCCTGCCGTGCTGGCCGAGCTGCTTGATCCGATACGGCTCTACGCCCCCGACGAGCGTGCGGTGTTGCGTCAGCGTCTGCGTGACAACCTGGACAGCCTGCCGGCTGACGACATCGAAGCGCGCATGGACGTGATCCGGCGCACCCGTCACGCCACCATGCTGCGCATTGCGGCTGCGGATGTGGCCGCGGCGTTGCCGATCATGCGGGTCAGTGACCGCCTGTCGGAGCTGGCCGAAGAAATACTCGATGCGGCGATGGGTGAGGCCGTGGCGCAGATGCGGCAGCGCTATCCCGATCTGGGCGAACCCAATTTTGCGGTGATTGCCTACGGCAAGTTGGGCGGGCTGGAACTCAGCTACACCTCGGATCTGGATGTGGTGTTCGTCTACGATGGCGGCAGCGACGATCTGCCGCTCGACCCGCAGGTGTTCTACACCCGTCTGGCGCAGAAGCTGATTCACTTCCTGGCCACCCCGACCGGGGCCGGTACCGCCTACGAGATCGATACGCGGCTGCGCCCCTCCGGGCAGTCGGGACTGCTGGTCACCAGCATTCAGGGCCTGGCCAGTTATCAACGCGAAAAAGCCTGGACCTGGGAGCATCAGGCCCTGATCCGGGCCCGCGCCGTGGTCGGCAGCGAGGCCCTGCGTCAACAGTTCGAGGATTTGCGTCGAGAGGTCCTGGCCACCCGGCGTGAGCGTCTCAAGCTGCTTGGTGATGTGCGCGACATGCGCGAAAAGATGCGCGAATCACTGGCCCCGCGTGATGGCAGTTTCCATCCCAAGCAATCGCCGGGGGGCATGGTCGACATCGAGTTCCTGAGCCAGTTCGCGGTGCTGGCTCACGCCTCCAGCCTGCCACAGGTGCGCTGGTACACCGATGTGATCCGGATTCTTGAGCAGCTGGCGCAACTGGAGCTGATCGACACCGCCGATGCAGAGCATCTGGCCGAGGCCTACCGTCAATTGCGCAGCATTACCCACCAGCAGTTCCTTACCGGTCAGACACAGACCACGCTGTTGCAGGCGTTCGAACCGGAGAGAACGGTGGCGCTGGTTGAGCGGCTGCAAGCGCGTCTGAGCTGAGCGTGATGCCCTCGGCGCGGCGTGCCGGATTGACCCGGCTCTGGCGCGGGTGCACGGACAGGCGTGCAGCCATCGCTGCAAAATGCGCCGCGCCGGGGTGCTTGTGCGATTGCGGGATGCAATATTCGCTGGCCAGGTAGTGCAGAAACGCTTCGCGGTGCGGCGTGCTGGGCGGGCGCTGGGTGTCGATCTGCTGCATCCAGCGGCTGATCATGGCCACGCTGCTGGCTGATTCACACACTCCGGGTATCGCGTAGCAGGCCTGACCCAGGGTCAGCACCGGGCGGTTGAGCAGCAGGGCTTCGATGCCCACCGTGGAATTGATGGTGATCACGCCGCGCGCCTTGCGGACCAGCTCATCGGTGCTGTTGCCGTTGGCGAAATGGATACGCGGGTCGCGTGCGGCAATGTCCTGCAGGGTGCGGTAGCGCTGCCGGCAGCTGGGATGCAGCTTGAACACCAACTGAGTCTGGCTGGCCCCCAGTGCATGGCGTGCCGCTTCAACGACCACATCGAACAAATGGGGCATGTCGCGTATCCATGGTGAGTAGAGCAGCACCTGGCTGTCCAGACGAACCTGGAACGGAATGAACAGATAGTCCTCCGGCAGGCTGATCTCCTCATCGCTGTGGCGGCTGGGTCGTGCAATCAGGCTCTGCGGCAGAACCGTGTCGGCCTTGCGCGCGTAGTCGGCGTAAAAGCGCGGATAACGCGGTATGGCATTGTCAAAATTGACGCCCTGGGGATCGCAGGTTGTGGTGTCGGGCAGCAGGCCGCACTCGAATACGTAGCTGGGCAGGGCATGGTCGCGCGCGGCGGCCAGCGCGGCGCGGGTATCCACCGATTGGCCTCCCCATACGCCGATGGCATCCGGCTGATGGCGGCGGATGGCCGCGCCTGCCGCGTGGTAATGCCAATGGGCGAAGCGCTGGTGCAGGCCCTGCAGGCGGCGCAGACGCCAGTCGGGAATGCGGTGGCGTTGCCACTTGCGTTCCATGCTGTAGTGCGCCATCTCGGCGTAGCGCTGATCGGCCAGCCTGGGGCCGCCGCGCAAACCGATGGTGTCGGTGCGGATATCCACAGCGTCGATGTGATTGGCCAGCGTATGAAAGTAGCGACGGGCCTTGGGCGTGTTGTGAAGCAGCAGAATACGTCGGGTCATCGCGGGTTCGGATGGGCGAGAGCGGGCGCGATTGAAAACCCGACGTGTTGCAGCGGTTTGAATTCAGCGTGACGTTTACATGACGCCTGATCAGGCGGGCGCTACGGCGTTGCCGCGGCGGTGCGCTGGAATCATCAGGCTGCTGACCAGCAGCATCAGCGCGCCGTACAGCAGGATGGCGAACAGGGTATTGTCGCCGATCGGGTCGCTCACCCCAACCGCGGCCGGAAACAGTGATGCCTTGATCAGCAGGCCAAGATTGGTGTTGCGCACGGTGACCTCGATGTTGATGGCGGCCACGTCTGCGCGGTTGGCGCCGAGCACCCGCGGCAGCACGAACGACACTGCGCTGAGAATCACGATGAAGGCCACAACCCAGATGATGTTGTCGCCGCCAAAGCTTTCCAGGTCGAGGCGACCGGCGCCGAGTGCGCCCACCACAATCAAACCGATCACGAACAGCGAGCCACGGATACACCAGCGCGACAACACCGGCGCGCTTTTTGGAAACAGGCGCAGGTAGAGCATACCCAGCACCAGCGGCAGCAGCAGACACAGGCCGATTTCCAACGCGATACGACCGGCCGGCATGGTGAAACCCTCTGGCAGGTGATGGGCGATCAGCAGGTCCAGGATCAGCGGTGTGGTAACCAGACAGGCCAGGGTTGCGATCGAGGTCAGGGCAATCGACAGGGCGATGTGACCGCGGGCGAAGAAGGTGAAAATGTTGGATACGCTGCCACCGGGGATGGCCGCACAGATGGCCAGACCGACGGCCAGGCCGGGGCTGGCATCCGACACGCTGATCAGCGCCCAGGCGATCAGCGGCACCAGCAGCAGTTGCAGCGCAATGCCGATGCTGAAGCCGCGCGGGTCAGTGGCAACCCGGGTGAAATCGCTCAAGGCCAGCGTGGCGCCCATGCCCAGCATGGCCAGGGCCAGCTGAACCGCTGCGAACCAATACTCGTGCGCGATGTAGAAATCGAACATGTCTCCCCCAGTTGTAAAACACCGGCTCGCTGCGCTGTGGTTTTGCTTTGAGGCGTCAGCGATCCGGTGCGATCAGATTTGATAGTAGTTTCTATACCACTCGACGAAGCGTGCGACGCCGGTTTCAATCGGCGTGTCGGGCTGGTAGCCGACCGCGTGATCCAGCGCGCTGGTGTCTGCCCATGTGTTTGGGACATCACCCGGCACCATCGGTTGCAGGTCGAGCGTGGCTGTCACGCCCAGGCATTCTTGCAGCACTTCTATGAAGCGCATCAAGGGCACCGGTGCCTGGTTGCCGATGTTGTAAATCCGCCACGGCGCAGAGGAACTCGAGGGTTCCGGCGCATCACCGCTCCACTGTGGATTGGGGCTGGCGGGCTGATCGATGGTGCGGATGACGCCGGCCACGATGTCATCGATGTAGGTGAAATCACGCGACTGACGACCATGCCCGTAAACCGGGATGGATTCGCCGGCGAGCATCATGCGGGTGAAGCGGAACAGGGCCATGTCCGGGCGCCCCCAGGGGCCGTAGACGGTAAAGAAGCGCAGCCCGGTCATGGGCAGGCCATGCAGATGGGCAAACGCATGGGCCATCAGCTCGTTGGCTTTCTTGGTTGCCGCGTAGAAACTCATGGGGTGGTCGGCGGGTCCGCTTTCCCGAAACGGCACGGCCGTGTTGGCGCCGTACACCGAACTGGTCGAGGCGAACACCAGATGCTCGATGCGCTGCTTTTCGGTGACTTCAAGAATGTTGAAGAAACCGTCCAGATTGCTTTCCACATAGGCGCGTGGGTTGGCGAAGGAGTAGCGCACCCCGGCCTGGGCGGCCAGGTGGCAAATGCGCTGACAACCATCGGCTGCATGGTGCAGAGCCTGAGCATCGCGAATGTCGACCTCGGCAAAGCGAAAGCCGGGGTAGGGCGTGAGCCAGTCCAGCCGAGCACGTTTTAGCGCCGGATCGTAATAGTCATTGAGATTGTCGATACCCACGACATCGTCGCCCCGTTCGAGCAGGGCTTTGGCGACAAACGCGCCAATGAATCCGGCCACGCCGGTGACGAGTACTTTCATGCGAGTGGGCAGGCGGCTGTGAATGCGGGCGCGCCGCGCATTGAACCACAGTCTTGTGGCCAAGTGCAGCGACAGCAGTATCGCCGATATACTGCGCGCTGATTTGTGTTTGGCGCAGTGACGTGTCGCGAGAGACCGAAGCGGCGGTGCAACAGGGCCCGCTCAAGTTTGCCGTGGTGGTGTTTTCCTACAACCGTGGAGCACATCTGCGCAGTTGCCTGGACTCACTCGACCGGGCCTGGCCGGAGGTTCCGGTTGAAGTGGTCGATGATGGCAGTGACGACCCGGACGTCCACAAGGTGCTCGATGACTATGCCGGTCGCATTGCGGTCGAGCGTATCGACGTCGAGAACAAGGCCAAGTACGGCAACCTGTATGTCAATATGCAGCGGGTCTACGAGCGCACCGATGACGACACCATCCTGGTCTGTCTGCAGGACGACACCCAGCTGATCCGTCGGGTGACGCAGGCTGATCGCGACGAAATTCTTGGCCACCTCGATGCGCATCCCAACGTGGCGATCATCTCGCCCGCATTTCAGCGTGGCACGATCAGCGCGAAGGCACTGAGCGAGCTCGACTACGATGCCGAGCAGCATGTGTATTTCTTCAACCGGCCCAAACCCAAGGTGGCCGGCATGCATTATTCCGATGTGGCTCTTTTTCATGTCGGACGGCTGCGCAAGGCGGGTTGGCGCTTCATCGAAGATGAGTTTGCCAACGACAATCAGGCCCGCGACATGTTCGGTCGCATGCCCTATCTGCCGTGCCCCTGGGCCATGTGGGTGCCCAATGCGCCGGCCTACCGGAACCGCTCAAAGACGCTGGCCTGGCGTCTGGGTGAGCGCTGGAGTCGCTGCGGTCTGTATCCCTTCGCATTGATGAGCGAGGCGCAGGTTGAGGCGATGCGCACGCGTGACTTCGCCACGGCCAAGCCGGTTGCGGATGATTTTCTTGAACTGGCTGATGGGCGTCAGTTGCCCCATCCCTGGGCTTACGATCCGCTCAAGCGCTGGCGGCTGCTGCGCCGTCTCAACGAGTTCGAAGAGTGGATCAAGCGCATGCGTAAAGCGCTGGGGATCTGATGGCGCGCGCCGCAGCCGGTTTGCAGGTCGTCATCACCTCATATAACCGTGCACGTTTTCTGGATCATTGCGTGCGTTCGGTCGAGCAATGCATGCCCTATGCGCGCATCCTGATCCGCGATGACGGGAGCGACGATGCCGCCACGCTGGCCGTGCTGGACGAGCTGACGCAGCGTCACAAAGTGGTGCGCGGTGATGGCGCCGGGGCTGGCAAGCATGGCGGTCTGTACGGTCACATGCAGGCGGCGCTGGATGTGGCCGAGCCGGACACGCTGTTGCTGTTCCTGCAGGACGACGTGCAGATCGTGCGTGCAGTCAGTGTCGCCGAGATTCAGGCCTTGTATGCGCTGTATGACAGCGAACCGACACTGGGTTTTGTCAGTCCTTGTTTTATTCCGGTGTCGGGCAAGGGGCGTAGCGCCGACCATGGTTTTGATTACACCGCCAGCACCCAGATGTTCTGGCCGCGCCCATCCGGGCAGAGTGCCGGGGTGTACTACTCCGACATCTGCATTTGTCTGCCGCGTCGCCTCCACGCTGTGCACTGGCGCTTCGGGCGGCGTGAGCCAGAGTGCGAGGCGCTGGCCCGCCAGCATTTTCGCAACATGGCGATTCCGCAGGTGCCTTTCGTAGCCTGGTTGCCCCTGGTTCCGGCCTATCGGGGCAAGCGCAAGACCTGGGCGCTGGCGCGGGCCGAGCACTTGCGCAACGCCGGGTTTCATCCGTTTCGCATGCTTGATACCGCACAGGTTGAAGGCTTGCGTGCGCAGGATCCGCCGCAACCGCCATGGACCGAAGATGTGCTCAGCCTGCGCGATAGCGAGCTGCCCAAACCCTGGCATCACAATCCCATGCAGGGGCGCCGCTGGCTCAAGCGCATCAACAATGCGGAGACGGCGCTGAGGCGCTGGTTCGGTTCATGAAAGTTTCGGTCATCGTTTCGACCTACAACGCGCCGGCCTGGCTGGAAAAGGTGTTGTGGGGCTACGCCTGTCAGCAGCATCGTGATTTCGAGATCATCATTGCCGACGATGGTTCGGGCGATGACACCCGGATGCTGATCCAGCGCATGACAGCGGACCTGGATGTGCCTGTGGTGCACGTGCATCAGCGCGATGATGGATTTCGCAAATGCCGCATTCTCAACAAGGCGATACTGCACGCGCGCTCTGAGTATCTGGTTTTTACCGACGGTGACTGTATTCCGCGTGCGGATTTCCTGGCCGATCATGTGCGTAAAGCCGAGCCCGGACATGATCTGTCCGGTGGCTATTGCAAGCTGACCATGGCGGCCAGTCAGGCCATCACCCGGGCCGACATCGTGAGTGGCGACTGTTTCCAGTTGCCGTGGCTGC
>JASBUL010000118.1 GCA_030147945.1 Oceanococcus sp.
CGGCGCTGTAAGCGGTCAGACTAATCAATGCGCGTGGGCCTGACAAGCTATTTTGCCCTGCTGGCGGGCCACATGCGGCGCCACCACCGGCACACCGTGCGGTCGTGCGCACTGCGCGAATGTCGCTGAAAACAAAACGCCCGGTCATTGACCGGGCGTGTTTTCAGTTCAAGCCTCTCAGGCGCCCTTGAAGACCAGGCGGTTAAGACGCTTCACAAAACTCGCCGGATCGTCGAGCTGGCTGCCCTCGGCCAGCACAGCCTGCTCGAACAGCAGATGGCTGAGGTCTTCGAACTCGTCGTCATCCAGGGTTTCACGCATACGCGTCATCATCGGATGATCCGGATTGATCTCGAGTATGGGTTTGTTGCCGGGTATGGCCTCACCGGCCTGGCGCAGCAATTGCTCCAGGTGGCGGGACATGGCGTTGTCCGCCACCACCAGACAGGACGGTGACTCGGTCAGGCGCTGGCTGACCCGCACGCTTTCCACACGCTCGCCCAGCACCCCCTGCACGCGCTCGATGACGTCCTTGTACAGCGCCTCGACGCGCGCCTTCTCGCCTTCGGCCTGAGGGTCTTCGATCAGCTTGCCCAGGTCGACATCACCACGCACGACGGATTTGAGTGTCTTGCCGTCAAATTCCGGCAAAGCGTTGACCATCCATTCATCCACACGGTCGGTCAGCAGCAGCACCTCGATATCACGCTTGGCAAACGCTTCCAGATGCGGGCTGGCTTTGGCCGTGGTGAGATTCTCGGCCGTCAGGTAGTAGATGTCCTCCTGCCCCTTGGCCATGCGCTCAACATAGTCACGCAGTGAGATCCGTGCCTGACCCTCCGTACGGGTGGTGTGGAAACGCAACAGATCGATGATCTTGTCGCGATTGTCCGGGTCCTCGACCACACCCTCCTTGATCACCGGACCGAAGGCGTCATAGAAGCGGGCAAACTTGTCCGCATCATTCTTGGCCAGATCGCCCAGCACGCTGAGCACGCGCTTGATCGAGGCGGCGCGAATCTTGTCGATGACCCGGTGCGACTGCAACAGCTCACGCGACACATTGAGCGGCAGATCATTGGAGTCGATCACGCCGCGCACAAAGCGCAGGTAGCTGGGCAAAAGCTTTTCCGCGTCATCCATGATGAAGACCCGCTGGACGTAAAGCTTGAGCCCTCGACGGCTGTCGCGATCCCACAGGTCGAAGGGTGGCTTGGCCGGTATATACAGCAACGAGCTGTACTCCAGATTGCCCTCCACCTTGTTGTGCGACCAGGTCAGCGGAGGCTCCGGATCGTATGACAGCTGCCGGTAGAGGTCGTGATATTCCTCATCCTTGACATCGGCCTTGGGTCGCGCCCACAGCGCCGTGCCCTGATTGACCGTGTCGTACCCGCCTTCATCCTCACCGTCAGCCGGGCGGTGCAAGCGCACCGGCAGGCTCAGATGCTCGGAATATTTGTGAATCACGTGGCGCAGACGGGTGTGCTCCAGGAACTCGTCCTCGCCATCGCGCAGATGCAGGACGATCTCGGTCCCGCGTGCCGCCTTGTCAACCGGCTCGATGGTGTAGTCACCCTCGCCGGCAGAAACCCAGCGCACACCCTGCTCCTGGCCGGCCCGGCGGGTATTGACCGTGACCTGGTCGGCCACGATGAACGACGAATAGAACCCGACCCCGAACTGACCGATCAGCTGCGAGTCCTTTTTCTCATCGCCGCTGAGTGCTTCCAGATATTTGCGTGTGCCGGAATTGGCGATGGTGCCGAGGTTTTCGATGACCTCCTGCTCGCTCATGCCGATACCGTTGTCACGGATGATCAGTTCGCGTGCGTCCTTGCGCACCTCAATCTCGACCTTGTACTCGGCATCACCCTCGAGCAGAGCGGGGTCTTTCAGCGCTTCGAAACGCAGCTTGTCAGTGGCATCCGATGCATTGGAAATCAATTCACGCAGAAAGACTTCCTTGTTGGAATACATCGAATGAATCATGAGATGAAGCAGCTGCTTCACCTCGGCTTGAAATTCACGGGTCTCGGCCATGGTTTCCTCCTTACCTAAGCGCGGCTAAGTGGGGGGGAACCTGAACGTTTTCAAGCCCATAACGAAAAACGCCCGCGAAAAGCGGGCGTTTTGCATGCGGCAGCTGTGTGTTTACAGCTTTTCGCGGATACGTGCAGCCTTACCGCGCAGGGCGCGCAGGTAGTACAGCTTGGCGCGACGCACTTTACCGCGGCGCTTGACTTCGATGCTGTCGACCAACGGGCTGTAGGTCTGGAAGGTACGCTCGACACCTTCGCCGTGCGAAATCTTACGCACCGTGAAGGCCGAGTTCAGGCCGCGATTACGCTTGCCGATGACGACACCTTCAAACGCCTGAAGACGCTCACGCTCGCCTTCCTTAACCTTGACCTGCACCACCACGGTATCGCCCGGGGCGAACGGCGGCACGTCACGGGTCATCTGTTCGGCTTCCACCGCGTCAATCAGATGTTGCATCTTTGCTCTGTCCTGCAAGAAATTCGTTGATGTATTCGCGCAACAAGGCGCGGTTGTGCGCATCAAATGCGCTTTCGTCCAGCAAATCCGGGCGTCGTTCCCAAGTGCGACCGATCGCCTGAACCCTGCGCCAATGCAGGATTTCTCGGTGATTTCCGGACGTCAGCACAGGCGGAACTCTCCGGCCGCGCCAGCTTTCGGGCCGCGTATATTGCGGATATTCCAGCCGCGCGTCAACAAATGACTCATCGCGCGCTGAATTTTCGTCGCCGAGTATGCCCGGAACCAGACGCAAAATCGCATCCATGATCATCAGCGCCGGCAACTCACCACCGCTGAGCACGAAGTCACCAGCGGAGATCTCGAAATCCACATGACTGTCGATGACGCGCTGATCAATCCCTTCGTAACGCCCGGCAATCAGGATCGCGCCGCCGCCTTGGGCGAGCTGCTGCGCCATGGCCTGATCAAACGGCTGCCCCTGTGGCGACAACAGAACAACCGGACGGGACACATCGGATGCCGCGCGCGCAGCGTCGATGGCCTGGGCCAGAGGCTCGGCCTGCAGCACCATACCGGCACCGCCACCGTAGGGTTTGTCATCGGGGCGTGCCTTGCGCTCGAAATCGCGCGGATTCCAGGCGGCAAGCTGCGCCTTGTCACTGCGTAACGCCTCACCGGTGACACCCAGCGCGGCAAACGCGGCCACGGCCTCCGGCAGCAGCGTGATCAGATCAAAGCGCATAGTCGGAGGCCCACTGCACCCGGATTTCACCGCGTTCCAGATCCACCGATTCGACAATGGCACCGCGCACGAACGGAATCAGCAGGCCCGGCTCTGTGCCCACCTGCAGTATGGGATGCGCCGGATTCTTGAGCACGGCCGTAACGTTACCCAAGGCTTCGTCGTCGATGCCGATAACTCGCAGCCCGACCAGATCAGACCAGTACACCTCGCCTTCAGGCAAGGCTGGCAACTCAGTACGTGACACGCAAATTTCGGCATTAACAAGCGCGGCGGCCGCATCCCGATCGGCGATAAGCCCGCCATCCTCGGTGCCCAGTTGAACAATCAAGCCAGGACCGTGCCAGCGCCCTTCTTGCGGGCACAAAATACGATGCCCGCTGCGTGTGAACACACGCCAGCGGGCATAGTCGAGCAGGTTTTCAGCCGGATCGGTGAAGGATTCAACCCTCACCCAACCGCGCACACCGAACACGCCACGGATTTTTCCCAGGACGACATCTGCGTCCTTTCGCCGTGACATCGGCGCTTATTCGGCAGCAGCAGCCTCGGCAGCCGGGCTCGCGCCCTGCGCCTTGCGCTGATTGCGCACGATCGCAGCAACGCGATCGGTCATAACAGCACCGTTCTTGACCCAGTGGTCAACGCGGTCCAGGTCCAAGCGCAACGCTTCACTGTTGCCGCGTGCAACCGGATTGTAGAAGCCCAGACGCTCAATCGAGCGACCGTCGCGGCGCGCACGGATGTCGGCAACAACGATGTGGTAGAACGGCTTCTTTTTAGCGCCGCCCCGGGCGAGTCTGATCTTGACCATAATGACTTCGGAAAGAGTGATCCGGAAAAAGGCGCGAGATTGTACTTGTTTTCGCGCAAATGTGAAGAGTTTTCGTATTCGGGCCTGTGCCCCACGCCGTTAACGACGCGGCATACCGCCTGGCGGCATCATGCCCTGCATGCCACGCATCATATTGGCCATGCCACCTTTACGCATGCGTTTCATCATTTTCTGCATCTGCATGTGCTGTTTGAGCAGGCGGTTCACGTCCGGCACCTGGGTGCCCGAACCGGCCGCGATGCGCTTTTTGCGCGACGCCTTGATCACATCGGGGAACCGACGCTCCTGCAGGGTCATCGAGTTAATGATGGCGATCGCGCGGGTGATTTCTTTGTCGTTGATCTGATTCTTGACCTGCGCCGGAATCTGCGACACGCCGGGCAACTTGTCCAGCATGGCGCCGAGACCGCCCATATTGACCATCTGGGCCAACTGGTCCCGGTAATCCTCAAGATCAAAGCCCTTGCCCTTCTTGAACTTCTGGGCAAGCTTCTCGGCCTTCTGGCGGTCGATTTTCTTTTCCGCCTCCTCGATCAGGCTGAGTACATCGCCCATGCCGAGGATGCGTGAGGCCAACCGCTCCGGGTGAAAAACCTCCAGCGCCTCAAGCTTCTCGCCCACACCGAGGAATTTGATCGGCTTACCGGTCACCTTGCGTACCGACAGGGCTGCACCACCGCGCGCGTCGCCGTCGACCTTGGTCAGCACCACGCCGGTCAGCGCCAGTGCATCGCCAAAGGCCGCGGCGGTCTTGGCCGCATCCTGACCGGTCATGCTGTCGATCACAAACAGCGTCTCGGCGGGCTTGAGGAAATCATGCAGACCCTTGATTTCCTGCATCATTTTCTCGTCGACCGTCTGCCGACCCGCGGTGTCGACGATGAGCACGTCGTACAACTCTTTACGCGCCACAGCCAAGGCTGCATCGGCAATCTGGGCCGGGCTCTGCAACGGTGAGGAGGGGTGGAAATCAGCTGAAACCGCTTCGGCAACGGTCTTGAGCTGGTCAATTGCGGCCGGGCGATAAACGTCGCAACTCACCACCAGCACGCGCTTCTTCTGCTCCAGCAGATAACGCGCCAACTTACCGGTGCTGGTGGTTTTACCCGAACCCTGCAGGCCGGCCATGAGGATGACCGCCGGCGGCTGTGCACGCAGCTCCAGGCCCTGACTCGCGCCACCCAGCTCGGTGATCAGCTCCTCGCGGACAATGCTGATGAATTCCTGCCCCGGCGTGAGACTGGTCCGGACCTGCTCACCCAGTGCGCGCTCTTTCACTCGGTCGATGAAATCGCGCACCACATCCAAGGCCACATCGGCCTCGAGCAAGGCCCGCCGGACCTGGCGCAAAGCATCCTTGATGTTGTCCTCAGTCAGACGCCCCTGACCGCGCAGCTCTTTGAAGGTGGCTTGTAGGTTTTCGGAAAGGCTTTCGAACATCACGGATGCCGGTGCAAAACGCACAGTTTACCTGTCCGGCACACTCGACCCCAAGCACGCGACCGCATACACCTTGATCAAAAGGCGTGAGAAGATAGCCGCCATGCTCATTCTGCTCGACACCCTGGCCGCAACACTCTATCTGTGGTGTGCCTGGCGCGTTCATAACACGGCGCAAACGGCCCGCGATCACGGCCTGGTCATGGGCCTGGCCGCTGCCGTGGCGCTGCAGGGTCTGGCGCTGGGTCTTGGCGATGCCTTGCAGGGGCAGTGGAAGCTCGGCATCGGTCAAGCGCTGGCACTGTTTCTGTGGCTGTGCTGCGCTATGCATCTACTGATGTGCCTACGCATGTCACTGTGGCATCTGGGACGCTGGCTGTGGCCGGTCGCCGCACTGGCCGTGCCGCTGGCCTGGGTGCTGCCTCAGGGCGCAGCCAACACCGTCACCCTGTCCAGCACACTGAAACTGCACATCCTGGTGTCCATGCTGGCCTATGCCACGCTGACCCTGGCCGCGCTGCAGACGCTCAGTTACGCGTTACTCGACACCAGCCTGCACAAAGGCCAGCATCGCCGCAGCCTGCCACCGCTGCAGGTCATGGAAGACCTGGTGTTCAAGCTGGTGCTGATCGGTTTCATCCTGCTGTGCATCAGCATCGGCAGTGGCTTTTTGTTCGTCGACAATGTGTTCGCCCAGCATCTGGCGCACAAGACCGCGCTTTCAATTATCGCTTGTGCCCTGTTCGGTGCTCTGACCGCCGGTCGCGCGCTGCGTGGCTGGCGCGGGCGAACGGCTATTCGCTGGGTCATGGGCGCCTACATCACCTTATTGTTGGCCTATTTCGGGTCCAAGCTGGTGCTCGAGCAATTCCTTGGTCGCAGCTGGACCTGACCCGCACTGACCTTGACAGCGATACTTTTGCCCCTACCTTAGTAGGTTCTGACGAAACTGGGGCGGTGTGTCCACCTTGGACGAATTCTCTATAGGCTTTCTGCTAAGCCTTCTGCTGGCGCTGATCGCGATGTCCGCGTTCTTCTCGGGTTCCGAAACAGCCCTCATGGCGCTCAACCGTTACCGCCTTCAACACCGCGCAAACAGCGGTGACAAAAGCGCCAAAAGAGTCGCCGCGCTGTTGGAGCGACAAGATCGCCTGATCGGCATCATTCTGCTCGGCAACAACTTCGTCAATATTCTGGCCTCGGCCATCGCCACCATCATCGGTTTGCGCCTGTTTGGCGAACCCGGCATCGCCATCGCCACCGGCGTGCTGACGCTGGTCATCCTGCTGTTCTCGGAAGTCACCCCGAAGACCCTGGCCGCGCTGGAGCCGGAACGCCTGGCCTACCCGGCAGCCTGGGTCTATGTCCCGCTGATCAAACTGCTCTACCCGCTGGTCTGGGGCGTCAGCGCCATCGCACGCCTGTTGCTGCGCCTGCTTGGTGTCGACCCGGAGCACGCCGCACAGCACAGTCTGTCGACCGAAGAGCTGCGCACCGTCGTGGCCGAAACCGGGGCCATGATTCCGCGCCGACATCAGGCCATGCTGCTGTCGATACTCGATCTGGAAAAGGCCACGGTCGAGGACATTATGGTTCCGCGCAACGAGATTGTGGGTGTGGACATCTCACGCGACTGGGCCGACGTGCTGGAACAGATCCAGTCCAGCCACCACACCCGGCTACCGCTGTATGACGGCAGCATCGATGACATCCGCGGCATCATCCACCTGCGCCGCATCCTTGGCCTGCTGACCAGCCAGTCGTTCAACAAGGACACCCTGCTTGAGCAAGCCCGCGAGCCGTATTTCATTCCTGAAGGCACGGCCCTCAATCAGCAGCTGCTGAATTTCCAGAACCAGCGCCGCCGCATCGGCTTTGTGGTCGACGAATACGGCGACATCCAGGGGCTTGTCACCCTCGAGGACATCCTCGAAGAGATCGTCGGCGAGTTCACCACCGACCCCTCAACGCGCATGCGCCACGCCAAACCCAATGGCGATGGCTCCTACACCGTCAACGCCATGACCAATGTGCGCAGCCTCAACCGCGCCATGCAGTGGTCGCTGCCCAGCTCCAGCGCGCGCACGCTCAACGGCCTGATTCTGGAGCAGTTGGAAGATATTCCCGAACCCGGCACCCAGCTCAAGCTGCTCGATTACCAGATCGAAATCGAGACCACCAAGGCCAACATGATTCAACAGGTCAAGCTGACCCCGCCGAAAACCAAAGCGCGCAGCAAGCGCCGCTGAAGCCGGCGCACCCCTTAGCTGAAGGCCGCATCCAGCGCTTCGGAGAGACTGCGCACGGCCAGCACCTCGGTCTTGGCCGGGGATTTTCGCGGCTTGTTCGACTGCGGCACGATGATGCGCGAGAACCCTTGTTTGGCGGCCTCGGCAATGCGTTCTTCGCCGCCGCTCACGGGCCGCAGCTCACCCGACAGGCCGAGCTCGCCGAACACGGCCAGACCGCCCGGCAGCGCCCGATCGCGAAAACTCGACACCGCAGCCAGCACCGTGGCCAGGTCAGCCGCAGTTTCGCGCACCTGCAAGCCGCCAACCACATTGATGAACACATCCTGATCCAGCAGGCTGATCTGCGCATGACGGTGCAGC
>JASBUL010000119.1 GCA_030147945.1 Oceanococcus sp.
TCCAGCTTGTTGGTGGTGGGGAACGCGGCGCCGCCGAGGGTGGCGACCAGGTAGGCGTCGTACTGCAGCACGATCGGCGGCTTGTTCGCAGTTGCGCGGAACTTGCCACCAGCTGCGGTATCGGTGGTTGCGGCGAGGAAATATTCCTCATCCGAACCAGCCTCGCCGTTCTTGTAGCGGAAGCCCAGACCGAGATCCATATCGGTCAGCGCATCCTCCACAAAGGCAACGGCATCCAGCAGCTTCGTGCCTGCCGGCAGAACAGCCAGCAGCACCTTGTCACCGATGGTCGTGGCAGCAGTCGGCACAAACGAAGCGTGGACATACCACTTGTTCGCAAACGTGCCGGTCTGGACCTGTGCGACCTTGCTCTTGTCAATGTCAGCCATTGATCAATCTCCTATGAATGAACAGGGGAACCGGGGCTTACGCCGCCGGTCCGCTGTAGTGGTCCAGGGCCACCACGCCGTGATCGGTGGTCACACCGTCCAGGGTGAAGGTCAGCTTGCGGCAACCCTTGATGATCGAGGTCGACGTTTCCACGCGGTTGCCGTGGTCCGTTTCTTCCTCATGCCAGTTCAGGTGATAGCCGTTGCGATCGTCCGAGCCGTAGGCCACGGCCAAGGCCTGTGCGCCCAGCAGGATCGCGCGATCGAACTGCACGGTGTTGGCACTGGCGCCCAGCGTCGATGCGTCGGTGTACTCCGCAACACTGGTGCCGATGTCGAACCGGATCGAGCGACGGGTCTGCTTGATCAGGATGTTCCGCCACAGCAAATCACCATTACCGAAGATCGGATGCTTGCTCATGCTCCGCGCCTGGATGGCGTTGGAGGTGAGCGTGTTCCAGTCCTTGTCGGTGCTGGTGGCTCGCAGCTGGCCGTAGCCGATCGGCGAAACGCGCAGCACATACAGCGGCTCGTCGTCGTCGGTGCTGTAGCCGGGAATCTTCACACCCTGCAGCGGGTATTCCGACTCATCAACCGCGGTGCGCAAGGCATCCAGCACAGTCAGCGACAGGGACATGGTGTTGTCGATGTCGCTGGTCATCGAGTCACCGAAAGCGTCGTCACCGGCCACAAAGCGGCGGTTGAACGTCGGCGGCGCGATCGGATTCACCATGATGTCGGCGAAATCAGGGTCGGACTCGAGCGGCAGATGCCAGTCTCGGGCGTTCTGCGTGCCGCGGGCGCCGGCCAGATGGACCTGGGTGATGTTGTCCATCAGGGTGGCGTTGTAGCCGAGCAGGTTGGCCATGGCCAGCTTGCGCAGATCATGCTTGGTGCGCTTGCGGGTCATACGGCCGCCCGGGTCGACACCGGCGCGCATCTGATCCAGGCGGATTTCCTGCGTGCCGAACTCCAGCGGCATCATCTTGCCCGACAGGCGCTTGTCACCCATTACCGGCTTGCCGGTCAGGATGTCGATGATGTCGTAGGTCGCACGGTCGCCGGCGCCTTTGGCCAGGTCGCGGATTTCGACAATGGGCATGCCCGAGTCGGTCGTCTGGGCTTTCAGCTGGCGAGCAGCGTCAGAGTCCTTCGGAGCGGCGCCGGTCATGCGGCGATGGAAGGTGGCGGCGCGCGCCATCTTCGTGAACAGGGCAACGGAAAACGCCTTGACGGCGAGATTGCTGCCCGAAGGGATATTGGTCTGAGGCATTTACCTCTCCTTCGCGTTTAGCTCACCTCCGCGAGCAGCTTGTCGATAGCCTCGTCACTCATGCCTTCCATGCGCTTGCCAAGCGCTGCGCTTGACTGGTTTTCGATGGAGTCGTTCATGTCGAGGTTCGCCGTGCCGCCCCCGGGGATGTGGGATATGGACGAGGGCAAGGTATCAGCGGGATTTGGTGTTGCCCGCTTATTCCCTTGCCCGTTTGTCGTAGCGTTCCAATCGCGTTTCGGAAGTCCCACGTCCTCGCGGACACGGTTGACCACTTCCTTGAACCGCTGGTCAGCGGGTTTGTCCTGCCAGGCTGGATCCTGTTTCAACTGTTGGTCCATCTGGACCGCGGCTTGCCACAGCACCCCGCCCTTCGCCTGCCAGGCTGCAAGATCCTCGAACTGGTCGATGAGTTCTTGCGTCTGCTCGGCTTCGGACTGTTCCGCCTTCGTTGCAGCTGTTTCAGCAGCTTTGCCAACCTGCTCCATCCGTCCGTTGAGCGCCTGAACCGTCTTGGCGAGCTTCTGGATTGCCGGCGGCAAGTCCTCAAATTCCTCGTCGTTCAGTTCTTCGCCCGAGGCAAGCGCCTCGTTCATCCGGTCAACGGCATTGGACTCAGCTGCGGTCTGCTCGCCGCCGCCCTGGGATGCCTTGATGACTTCCTCCAGCTTGCGGTTTGCTTCGTCCAGCTGTTCACGCAGTTGGGCAGCCTGGCGTCGTGAGCCCTCCAAAACGGAATACGGGATGGTCCCGGTACCGCTCTTGTTGGAAATGGGCGCGGGTTCTTCGCCACCAGCATCAGGACGCGACTCCTGATCCCCGGCTTTCGCCTGGGCCGCTTCGTCTGCGGCTTGGTTCTGCTTGTCTACCCCTTCGGCTTCACTGCTCGCACCTTCTGAGGTGTCAACTTCGTCACCAGCATCCGCGGCGGTGGAGTCAGAGCCATTGGCGGTCGTATCTGGACCTGTTTCGGCGTCTGCTGACTCACCACCTGCAACACGCAACGCGGCTTCCATCGCGGCGTCATCGTCGCCCGTCAGGGCTTGCATGGTTTCGTCGTCGAACAACTCGGTGTCTTTGTTGCTCATGGATCACTACTCTCCGTGTTGGATCAAACAACACGCCCGATCTAACGGCTCACGGGACGCGAAGCGGCAGGAAAAACGGCCCTGCCAGGCCAGCCTTACGTCGGCCAACGAACTGGTTGAGGCGCGCGCTACCATCGGTACACGGCCTCCTGCTTGTCAGGCACGCCACCGGTTGCGGCCAGTGCTGCCTGCTGCGCTTGAATGTCTTGAAGGATCGATGCGGTTTTGGCCTGCGTTTCCTCGGCCTTGGCCGATGTCAGACGCATCGTTTCCATGATCTGCTGGATCTGAACCAGCGTTTGCTCGGTGTCGGCGGCCGTTTTCTGGGCCTTGGCCATGCTTTCGGCGGCCTTGCCTTCGTCCACGCCGATTTCGGCCAGCGCGGCGCGCTCCATAAGCGCCTTCTCACGCTGCTGCTGTTGCTGCTGCGCCATGAACGCCTGGCGTTCTTCGGGCGACATGCTTGCCGGATCCTTGGGAATGCCGGAGATTTCGCGGATGCGATCGACGTATTCCTGCCGGTTCGGCACGTCGGCGACCTCTACCAGCATGTCCAGCATCTTCACCGCGGTTTCCGGCGCGAACGTGGCCATCTTCCCGAGCAGGTCCGCAATGCGGTTGAACTGCTGCTGGCGGAACGTGGATGTGGCCGGGATGTCGTCGAGCGCGACCTTGATGCGCGCCTTCTGGACGTTGTTCTGTACGACCTCCAGCTTGGTCTGCTCGTGCACGGTCGGCTGATTCAGGACGATCGTGCGTTTGCCGCGGGCAGAATCGACCTGAACCGGAACATTCCGCATGCCGCCCATGTCCGCAATGATGTGCGCAAGCAGGCGATCCCCCACCTCGGCGCGGCCCAGCATGTAGTTGTCGTTCAGCGGAGCCAGCGTCGTCGTACCCTGGTCAATCAGGGAGTTGATCGCCACACCAGATTCGGCGCCTGAATCCTTTTTACCCAGCATGGCGTTGTAGACGCCGGCCACGTCCTGCAAACGCTGGATTCGGTCTTGCAGCACTTGGAACTGCTGGCTGCTGATGTCAATGTTGTCCTCAACCTCGAAGCGGTCGCTTGGCTTACGCTTCGGGTTCAGCATGATGTAAGCGTCAGGGCGGCTGACTTCATGGCGCGCAGCGTCGTGGTCCATGACGGCGTTTGGATCTGCGATCACGCGGCGCGCGGACAGCGCCCACAGCATCTTGCTGGTGCGAGCGTTCACTTCGTCCTGCATCGGGCGCATGCGGCGAATCACGCCATACGGGACACCGGTGCGGCCTTCGCGCATACCAAAGAACGGCACATACGGGAAATCCCGGTGCGGCAGCGGGCTCGGCACGTCGCCGACACACAGCGGCCCAATCCAATAGGCCATCCGCATTTCGGGCCAGCTGGCGACGCGCATCTTGGCCCGGCCAGTCTCGGCCATATAGTTGTGGGCCGGATTCTTGTTGTCGTAGACCACGCTGGTCAGGTCGGGCAGATCAAGCACCTGGCCCTGCACCCACACCCGATACCAGATTTCCTCAAGCTGGAGCCGGTCGCGGTCCCAGTCGATGTAATCCATGTCGGTCAGCGTGTAATCGCGCCACGGACCATGCGAGCCGCCGCGCAGCAATTCCGCTTCGAGGATCTGCCGGCTGTCGGCATACACCGAGCCACCGTGATAGGCGCCGGATCCAAGCTCATGGATAACCTTGGCGTGACGCGGGAATATCGCCTCAAGATGGTCGCGGTCAAAGAACTTCATGCGCCGCAGGAAACGCCAGTCACGCGTATCCATGCGTCGGCCCATCGGGTCGTAGTCGATTTCACGCCAGTCGACGTACTCAGCCTTGTACCGATAGCGGTGCGGGTCTGTTTCCCGGGTGACGGCCACCCAGCCCAGGCCGCCCTTGACTTGGCGATCGTAGGCCTCGCTGCACGCATGGTCAGCGCAGGACAGTCGCTCGGCTTCCTTGAGCTTCTGCCCAAGGGCCATGGCCACATCATCCCACTGAGGATCTTCCTCGGGGCGGACAATGAAGTCGCGGCGGCTCTGCGCCTCCATGCCCAGAATCACATCAACAGTTGGCCCCACCAAATTGGTAACGATTGGTGGAATCCCACGCTCGTCCAATTCCTCCAGAACATCGGTGTTCAGCTGGTGGCCGTCGTAGTAGTCCTCGTCCAGCTGCATGTCGCGGCGCCAGTTCGGCTGCTGCAGGCATTCCCAGCGGAAACGGTCGGCCATGACATCGCTGATCATCCGCTTGTTGATGTTCTTGCGGTATTCCTCGATCGTCAGCGCACGGCCGACGCCGCGCGTGAACTCCTTGGGCTCGCCTCGATCGGGATGGTCTTGGATCAGTTCGCGGCTCATGAAATCAGCCCAGCCCTTCGCCGATGCGGGTTCGGCATCTTGATGGTGGTGTTCGTGGCTGCGTAACGCAGCATCATGATCCCGTACCGTGTGGCGCTGATCAGGTCGTCGTTCTCCTTGACGATCTTCCCGTCCTTGCGGTGGTACAGGCGGAATTCCTCAAACCAGTCGTGCAGATGCTCTGCGACCAACAGGCGACGTGTCTGCATGCGGTCGAGCATGTCGCTCACGCCGGCCTCTACGCTGAAACGACTGTTTTGCGTTTCGTTCTCGGACTCGGTTTCTTCGTACTGCGCGCGTTCGTGCAGCATGTTCAGCCCGTGACTGCGGTACTGCTCGGCCAATTGCTCGCCGGCGCCCTTGTCGTGCTGCAGGCCATCGTGCGGCCAGGCCACCGGGATCCAACTGCCTCGCGCCCGAATGGCGGCGGCATGCACCAGTGCCTTTTCCTTGCGTACGCGGTATGCGTCGTAGACATAGACCACATCCAGGTCGCGGTCCCACGCCAGCCAGGCGGCCGCAGTCGGGTGATCCCATCCGAAGTCGATGCCGACGATGCGAGGCCAATGGCTCGGAATGTTCGGCGCCGGGATCTTGATGCTGTCCTCGGCCACCGGGAATATGCGGCCAGAGCCCAGGATCGGCACACCCATGGCACGCGCGTCGCGTTCATGCTCTGGGTAACTGTCGATGATCCGCTGCCGTTCTTCCTCGCTGTAATGCAGCGCGTCGTGAATCGTCATGCTGACCACGATGCGATCGTCGGACGGCTCCATGAGGTAACGCCGTACAACGTCGGAGATACCAAGCAGCGGCGTGAAGGTGATCATGATGATCCCGCGCGTCGCGTTCGTGCGGGTCATGCCTTCCATGTAAATGTCGATCGGCGGTTCTTCGTCAAACCACACCAGGTCGAGCGATTCACCCTGCCACTTTTCGCGGCCCTTCTCGTAGCTCTTGAACTGCAGTTGCGATATGCCACCGCTGGCGTGGCGCACAAGCACCGTGTCGACCGCATCGGCTGTGCCGCGTGCAGCCTTGATGCTGATGATGCAGTCCTTCGGGATCCAGCCTGTTCCCTCGCGCCCAACACGGCCAAGCAGGATGCGCTGCGGGTTGTCGCGCGTGGACTCGCCGGTTACACCGGACGCCCATGCCGCGATCGGCCGATCAAAGCGCTTGCCCGTCCACCAGTCCGGATACTGGCCAGTCAGGTGCATGGCGAACTCTGCGCCAGCGCCCAAGGTCTTGCCCTGCTGGTTGCCTGCTTTCAGCATGCGCTCGCGCTTCATGGCGCCGGCAGCATGGAATGTTCGCTGTTTCGGGTACGGGGTGTAGAAGCGCAGCGCGTTGGTTTCCCGGCGCCGCTTCTTTTCCTCGAGCAGTTTCAGCAGTTGCCGGCGTGCATCCAGGCCGGCGAGCGCCTCATGCTGCGATAGGTCAGTGGGTTGCAGCTGGGCGCTCATTGCCACCGACCTCGTTTTGCAGTTTCGCAATCGCGGCATCCAGGGCGTCGTCCGGCACGTCCTCGATGGCTGACTTCTCGTTGCGGCGATCGCTGACGATGTGGCCGGTAATGCGGGCCTTGCCCATGACGGCCTGAATCTCGCCGCTGGCGCTGTTGTTCTTGATGGCACGCAGCCTGGCCGACTCCAGCTGTGACAGCAGCGCCTCCTGAGTCACCTTGGCTGCGGCTGCGAGCTCGGCGCGGTGTTCGGCTATCCGTCGTCGAATGTCATCATTTTCCAGCAGGCGACGCGCCGATTCTTTTGCTGCGGCATCGCTGCAGTCATACCCTGCTTCCGTGTACGCCATTTGTGCCGGCATGCCATGCGCGATGTTGAAGCTGAAAACTTCATGCCGATGATTTGATAGCGGCCCCTTGTCCTCTACCAAGCCGTGCTGGAGCTTTATTTCACCGGGCCTCTGCCACCCCAGGCGCTTAACCTTCCGCATGATCGTCGCGCGTGCGACATCGCAGCGCTCGGATATGGATTTCACAGAATCATCCGTGCTGGTGTAGAGCAGCTGCACTCTTTCCCAGTCGATCTTTTTCTGCTGTTCGGGCTTCGCCATTGAGGGGGTACACCAGGGGGTTCACTTTCTGGTGTGAAAGTACGGGTGTACCCATAGGCCAGGACATAGATGCAAGTAAGAGGACTGACCGGGCTGGGCATAAAAAAGCCCCGGCGAATTGCCGAGGCTTGTGTCGTACTTTGCTGCCTGACTTGCAGGGTCAGCCAGGCGCGGTGACGACGCTGGCCGCGACCCCCGACACGGCCAGACTGTTTGCTGCGGAGGCCGGATTATCGGCGGTGCGTTTCACCACCGAGCTATCCGTGTCTGCCTGGTCGCTCGATACGGCCGCAAGCTGGGTAAAGTCTCGCAATCGTTCGTCAAACGCCGTGATTCGCATGTCCAGGCCTTCAACGGCATGCCCCAAGGACGTGGCGGCAGCGGCCGCCGGGGTTGCAACGTATTCGGATTCCAGGCTCACGGTGTTTGCGGCGACATCCAGATCCGCCGAGGCAGACGCCGGAAGCGCCACCAGTGCAATGCAGGCGAGTACCGCCGACAGCAACAGATTCTTCATGTCTACTCCTAGTAGGTTGAACACAGTCCTTTCGGATTGCAGGTTCAAGTTACGCCGGCAGCGCGCGGCCGAGTAGGCATACGGGTAAGTGCGGTGACATAAAAAAGGCCAGGCGGTTAAGCCTGGCCAGGTAGACCACACGTCACGATGCACCTCCACTCAGGAGTTGGTAGCGGCGGCTGGACTCGAACCAGCGACCTTCGGATTATGAATCCGACGATCTGCCAACTGATCTACGCCGCAATGGGGATATTGTGCGCGCGACCATTGCTTGCTGCTAACCGTCGTCTTGGGCTTCCGCAGATGTGCCAACGTCAGCACATCATCCCGCGTCACATCCTCAATAACTTCTGTCGCTCGATCGCCTCGGCCTGCGCCGGCTTTGTCCTGGCCATGGCATAGGTCCGCGGCGGATTGGTTTTGCCGATTTTGAAGCCAACGGATTCGACCAATCCCTGCGCCTGCAGCGTGCGTATCTCGTCGCGCACGCGCCATTCGCTGATCTTGGCCTCGGCGGCGATTTCTCGCGCCGTGAAGCCTCGGCGCCCTCGGGCTCGTTCCATGTCCATCATGGCGTCCATGATGGTTTCCTGGGTGGCCTCGCGGCGCGTGCGTTTCATTGCAGGCGTCAGGCGTCAGCTGTTTCGTTTTTCAGGTAGCGGTCAGGTACAGTCTTGCCATGCACCTGTGCGTACCCGATCACCAGCGCGTGCCGCTCCAGCGACAAAGGGCCATCCGGCCACTGGCTTAACGCCGAATGGCGGCGGCGCAGCATCGCAGCTGCCCGCACCAGCCGGCCCTTACCCTGGCCACCAAGAATCTCGATAGCCTCGTCCTTCGTCATTGTCTGCATTGCTCAATCCAGTCCGTGTTTGTCGCGGCACGGGCAGCAAGCCCCATTGACCAGTCGCCCGCTCCATTCTCCGCACAGGTCGCACTCGCCAGGCGAGCCCTTCGGGATTCTTGAAGCGGCCGCGCGCACCGCAGCCACCGATGCCGACGTGCCTTTTTCCGTGTACTCGCCCGCTCGATCTACTTCATCTGCCATGGTTGTATCCTCCGTCCGGACATTTAGGGGGCATTTGGGGACATTTACGGACAAACTGACCGCCTAAAATGTCCGCGTTTTCTTATCCCAATGTGTTACCGCGACAGCCAGCGCGGACCAGATATGCGACTTCACGCCGTACAACGGCCCCGGCGTCGCCTTCTTCCCAATGGCCAGTTCCTTGCCCGGGCCAAATCGATCGATGAGCGCCTGACGAATGTTCGGATCCTTCGCGCGCATGCTCTGGCAAAGGTGCAGCTTCACCTGCTTGCGGAACACGCGATCGAACGCGCCGGCGGCCTGGGCGAATCGTCCTGACCAGAACACCGTCTCGAACACGTCGCGGCCCACAGCCATGCCAAAGGATTCAACGCCTTCGATGACAACGGACGTGTCGGCGCCAATTCGCTCAAGCAGCTGGTCATTCGGCAGAATGTCCATGGCCTGAATGGATCCATCCCACTCCACAAATGCGGATTTCGTCGGGCCTGGATCGATGGCCATGATCACTTGATCTGCTCCATCAACTTCTCGTCCGGCCGGATCCCGTAGGTTTTCTCCATCAGATCCGCGATCGCCTGGCGTGTGGTTCGATGCGTCGTCAGGTAGTAGACGGTCGGCCTCCCCGGCCTGGGCTGCCTGGGAAACACAACCTTGTACGTCGGCATGCACCGGCCTACTCCGCTGGAGCCTGCGGCAGCAGGCTAATCGACAGAACCACGAAATGTGCCGGGCCAAGTCCGATGTTCCCGCCGATCATGGCCTTGAAGGCGCTCCAGTTGTCGGCATTGACCGGGACATCCACCTGAACCACGCCGTCCATGTAGTTCGTTTGGCCGGGTGCCGAGTGCAGAACGCAGTAGTGGTAATGCAACAGGGGCTTGTCACTCATGGCCTTCCCCCAGCTTGCATTTCAGGCGATAGCCTTCGAGTTGCCAGATTTTGTCCCGGGCATGCTCAAAGGCAATCTTGCGGCCAAGCTCTACGTCGAAGTTTTCAGGCGACGCGCATGCGGATTCACCGGTGACAGTGAAGCCACTTCGCAGATTCAAGCAGCAAACCGTCGTCTGGGTTCCCGGGAAAACGTGGTACTGCTCGCCGACAATCAAATTGTCGATGTCGGTTGGCGTGATTCGCGGCGCGTTCAGGCCTTTAGCCTGAATATCGGCCTCGATTGCCTGCTCATCAGCTTTGGCACGCTTGAATTTTCCGACATACGAATCGACCCGCGTGTACCCACGCTCGAAAGCATCCGCCGGCGAGAAGCTGGTGTATCCAGCTTCATACGCCACGAAGTACCCGCCGACATGCGGCTGGTGCTTTTCCATCCAGCCGGATACGAGCTTGATTGGCCCGAATCCTTCCAGTTCGAGTGTTCCGTGAAGGCTCTCGGACGGGTGTGAAATCGAAATGATCTTCGCGGCCCGCACGATTTTGTGGCACTTGTACTGCGGCAACTCCCGGCCACTCGGGTTTCCGTCAAGCGCCATTACGAAGCCTCCCGCGTTTCGACGATCTGGTACTGGCCGTCAACCTTGTTGAGCAAGCCTTGCCCTTCCATGGCTTCCAGAATCGCGCCAGTAGCGGCATACCCGATGCCGAAATTGACCTGTATCGCTTCCTCGTCGACCTGTTCGGCCTCAAGGACAAAGTTCACGACATCCGGATATTTCGGATCGTCCAGGCCAAGGCGCTCGTCGTCCGCTTCTTCGAGCATGTCCCGCTGCTGCTCGGCGGGCTGTTTGCCCTTGTTGGCCGTGGCCGGCTTGCCGTCGATTTCCAGTTTGACCACATGGCCAGAATGAGCGACCAAATGCCCGGCATCGTCCTCGTCAGGGCTCGCGTACAGCTGGAACGACAGCCCGATCAGACCGCCTGGCTTGGGCTCCAGCTTGATGCCCTTGAGTTCACATTCTTCCAGCACAGCAAAACTGTTCAGGCCGATTTCAACGCGCACGGTGCAATCAAACTCGTTGTCCAGAGCGATCGTTTTCATGCCAACGGTCTGCAGGCCGCCATGCTCGTCGTAAATCCCGTTCAGCAGCGCGCTGATC